>PCSF01000194.1:0-1445 GCA_002771315.1 Desulfobacterales bacterium CG23_combo_of_CG06-09_8_20_14_all_52_9
TGCAGAAAATAAAACACTGTATTATTATATGAAACAACAGACGTCAAGCTATAATTCCATCGAAAAGGCGATGCGGGTCCTGATGGCTTTTTCTGTGGACCAGCCGACCTGGGGTGTCAGGGAATTGAGTGCCCATCTGGGTTTCAGTCCCGCCACGGTCCAGAGAATATTGCAGACATTGAAACGTTTCGCCTTTGTGGATCAGGATCGGGATACCCGACAATACCGGCTGGGAAACGTCTATTTCCGGTTTATGGATATTCTCCAGAGCACCCACACGGTGAACCGGGCGGCTCTTCCTCATATGAAGCAACTCATGTCCCGAACCCAGGAAACGGTTCACCTGAATGTCATTGATGGCATGGAGCGGGTCTGCATCGACGCCGTTGAGTCCCCGCAATTGCTCAAGGCGGTCATGCCCATCGGGAGCCGCTCCCCCCTCTATGCCGGGGCCTCGTCCAAATGCCTCCTGGCCTTTTCAGCCGATGACTTCATCGGGAATTATTTGGAAAGCGTCCGCCTGATTCCGGTGACGAGGAACACCATCGTTCGTATCAATGCCTTGAAGGGGGAAATCCTGAAGATCAAGCAACAAGGGTATGCCATAAGCCTTGGGGAGCGGACGCCGGGATTGGGCTCCCTTAGCGCTCCGGTTCTAGATCCCAAAGGGATCGGGCTGGCCGCACTGAGCCTGGCTATCCCCGAAATTCGATTCAGGCAAAAGCGGCATCTATCCCTGTGCATCAAAGAGCTTTTATTAACAGCGGAGGGAATCTCGGAAGATATGGGATATAATCCTTTAACATCCTGATATTGATAAAGAAAGGATAGGTGATGCACATCTGGATGACCCTGGAGAAAGCGGCTTCTCTTTACCCGGAAAAAACGGCGGTCATGGACGGGAAAAAGGTCCTGACATACGGACAGGCGTATGCCCGCGTCGGCGCCCTGGCTCGTTTTTTCAGAGAAAAAGGAGTCCATGTCGGGGACCGGATCGCCATCTGCGAGGTTAATTCCTATGCCTTTTTTGAGTGCTATTATGCCGTGGCAGGATTAGGAGCGATCCTTTGTCCCCTCAATTACCGTCTTTCGGCAAAGGAAATGGCTTTCATCCTCAACGATTCCGGCGCCAGATGGATCATCGCCGGAAGCCGGTTTTCATCGGTGATCCAAAAGACGCTGGAGGAGACACCGAACATTGAAGGAATCATTTGGATCGGTGATCCCCAAGACGTGCAGAAACGGGTGGAGAGTTTCGGATACGAGACCCTGGTAAAGATCCATGAATCGCCGTTCATACCGGCAGACATCGGCGGCGACCAGATCGCGCATCTGTATTATACCAGCGGCACCACCGGACGCCCCAAGGGGGTCATCCTGACGCACAAAAATGTCTGCATACACGCCCTTGCCGCCATAGCCGAACTTCAGCTTACGGATACCGA
>PCSF01000194.1:1462-1684 GCA_002771315.1 Desulfobacterales bacterium CG23_combo_of_CG06-09_8_20_14_all_52_9
CATGGTGGGACAGTTCGATCCTGAAACCGTAATGGCGACTATCGGTGAAAAAGGAATCACCCTGAGCAATTTGATTCCCACCATGCTCAACCTGATTGTCAAGCACCCCAAGGTGAATGATTACGACTTTTCGAGCCTGCGGGTTGTACTGAGCGGAGGCGCCCCCATCGCGCCGGAATTGGTTCGGATGGTCATGGAAACTTTTGGGTGCGATTACATCCA
>PCSF01000194.1:1765-1932 GCA_002771315.1 Desulfobacterales bacterium CG23_combo_of_CG06-09_8_20_14_all_52_9
GAAACTGGTCTATAAGGCAAAAACCGGGAGGCCATTTTTGGCCGTGGAATTGAAGGTCGTGGATGATGAACTGAAACCGGTGGCGCCGGACGGCCTGCAAGTGGGAGAAATCCTGGTCCGGGGAGATACGGTGACTCCCGGTTATTGGATGCGGCCGGAGGAAACCG
>PCSF01000194.1:1989-2830 GCA_002771315.1 Desulfobacterales bacterium CG23_combo_of_CG06-09_8_20_14_all_52_9
AGGGATACGTTAATATCGTGGATCGTAAAAAAGACATGATCCTCTCCGGCGGAGAAAATATTTTTTCCACGGAGGTGGAGAACGTTCTTTACATGCACCCGAAAATTTTAGAGGCGGCGGTCTTCGGGGTGCCGGATGAAACATGGGGCGAAGCGGTCAAGGCCGCTGTTGTTCTCAAACCCCATGAGACGGGCACCCAGGAAGAGATCGTCAAATTTTGCAAGATTCATTTGGCATCCTATAAGGCGCCAAAATCCATCGATTTTATCGAGGCACTTCCGAAGACCGGATCAGGGAAAATCTTTAAAAAAGGGCTTCGGGATCCTTTCTGGAAGGGGAAAAGAAGGGTTTAGGAAGGATTAACAAAGGAAGAGCGCGGCAGGGCGATCGCAGCCATTTTACTGGAAAGCGTTACGGCTACGGATGTAATGGCAAGACGATGAGGGCCCAAGGACCAGAAAGCCTAAAACTCGTTTTTCTCGACTTTGAGATTGATATGCTTCAGGTGGATATTCAGGAGACGGAGGCTCAAGCCCCGTGTCTCGATCATGCTTCCTTGGGCTTTCTGAAAGTTAAAATCCGGAGGATGAAAAGGAGAGCCAGGCAGACCAGAACCAGCCAGACAGCTACAGGTTGGGAGTATTTCAAGCCATACCATTCAAAGCGCTCATAAATGAGAACAGGAGCCGTCATGGGGTGACTTGTCGATTACTTTGTAATCCGCCGATGCGATGATGTCGCATGGCTTCTTGAGATCTGTGACTTTGCGCGCCGCCTGCTGACTGCCGTTACCCTCCCGGAGGTGGTCGCTACAAACAATCCGATACGATTCATTGCAGTT
>PCSF01000296.1:0-6455 GCA_002771315.1 Desulfobacterales bacterium CG23_combo_of_CG06-09_8_20_14_all_52_9
GCTGCGCCGGTTATGAGCGCGTTTTTTCCTTGCAAGGACATCTCCCTTTCCGGATCGATTCTCGATTATGAGACTGCTGAATGTTCCATATACCATTTCAAGGTTGCATCGAGTCCGGCATCGAAAGAATATTGCGCCTCAAACCCGAGGTGTTTCCGGGCACGATGAACATCGGCAAGGGATTCTCGGATGTCTCCCGGACGGCACGGTGCAAATTCCGGTTCGATGTGGACGGCCAGTCGATCCCTGATGGCTTTCCACAGGTCCAAAATGCGTAAAAAGCTACCGGTACCGATATTATAAACGTTTCCGGAGGCAGCACTGGATTCTGCAGCAAGCATATTTGCCCGCACCACATCCTTCACATAGATAAAATCCCGGTATTGGGCTCCATCTCCGAAGATGATCGGGCGCTGTCTCTTTATGGCACGGCTCAGGAAAATGGAAATGACGCCGGAGTATGGTGAGGATGGATCCTGCCTGGGTCCATAGACATTGAAATAGCGCAGGCACGCCGCTTCCAGGCCGTAAAGTTCGGTGTAAACCCTGGCGTAAATTTCCCCGATCAGCTTGTGGACCGCATAGGGGCTCATGGGCTTCGGAGGCAAGGCTTCATGCTTGGGAAGCTGAGGGTCATCCCCATAAACGGCACAGGAACTGGCCAAGACCACCTTCCGGGCACCACTTTTCCGGGCCGCCTCCAAGACCCTGAGCGTTCCCAGATCATTGATTTCTAAGCTTTCAACGGGGTTTTCCACGCTTTTGGGGACAGAGACCATGGCCGCCTGATGAAAAACGACATCACAGCCTCGGACCGCTTCGGCCAATAGACAGGTATCCCGGATATCTCCCTGGAAAAAGTTGACGCACTCCCGCACATGAGCCAAGTTCTCAAGGCGTCCGGTTGAAAGATTATCCAGAATACTTACCGCGCACCCTTTCTCCAGGAGGGCCTCAACGAGATGGGAGCCGATGAACCCCGCACCACCCGTTACCAGCGCCTGTCGATAAGCCATTATAAATTTTCTCCTGCTAAAATCGATTTCTAATTCCAACCCAATTAAACGGCTTATTCCTTTTCCCGCAAGCCGCCGGTCATTGATCCATTTTGATGACCTAAACTGATCGTTTTCAATTTGGCAAAAAAGAGTTGTGTTTGAATATCCTTGTATTGAAACGGAGTTGACCCTTCCAATTGCCCACCCATCGGGTGTACCAAAAAAGGCATGCAGTGGAATGATTTGCCAAATTGAAAACGATCAATTTAGGTATGAATAATATCCCATCATGTACAAATGCGTCAAGGATGTTTCCACGGCGCATCTCATGCCTTGCATCAGACACGAAATTGGATTAGGAAATTTTCGTGCTTCATTTAAGCCGTTGACTTTCCGGTGCGTTCTTTCTAAGTTGCTTTTCAGCTTGAGTAAAACCGAAAATCCAACGTGTTGAATTGAAAGATGCAGGCCTACGTGGAAATCCGGCTCTTCGCGAGCCTCAAGCCGAAGACACCCCAGAATGCGGAGAGATTCCCCATCGCCTCCGGAACGACGGTGGGCGATATCCTGGGATCGATCGGACTATCCCGAGAAGAAGCCAAACTGATCTTTGTTGACGGAAAAAGGGGATATCTGTATTCCGTCTTAATCGGCGGTGAAAGGGTCGCCATTTTTCCGCCGGTAGGAGGTGGTTAGTGCCCTATTCCTCATTAGCAGAAAAAATCCGGACCCGGGCCGTGCCTGGCACTCTCCCCGACGGTTCGCCCTTCATCAGTCTTTCCGTGGATACAATCGGTGAGCTGGCCGATGCATTTGGAATCGGCATCGCGCAAGTGGAGACCACAGCCCTCGGGGAGGGAATCCTTCCGATGCGCTATGCCAGAAATATGAAAAGCCTTACCTTTGAGGACCAGGTGCGCCTCCTGGAATCGAAAGTCACGGTGATCGGGCTTGGCGGGCTGGGGGGGGCCGTTTGCGAGGGGCTGGCCCGCATCGGGATCGGGAATCTCACCCTTATTGATGGCGACAGGTTTGAAGACAGCAACCTCAACCGGCAGTTTTTGTGCACTGAAAAAACACGCCTTCAGTCCAAGGCTGAAATGGCCGCTAAGCGGGTTATGGCCGTCAACAAAGCGGTGAGGGCCGATGCACATCATGTCATGCTGGATGAAACGAATGCGGCCACGCTGATTCGCGGCTCCGATGTGGCGGTAGACTGCCTTGATAACATCCGAACCCGACTCATTGTGGAAGGCGCGTCCCGCAGGGAAGGTCTGCCTTTGGTTTCCGGCGCCGTAGCCGGCACTTCGGGCCAGGTCATGACCATCTTCCCCTCGGATAAGGGATTTCAACCCATTTACGGTTCTGCCGAAAACGGGCCGAAAGTCGGGGCTGAAGCTTCCCTGGGATGCCTGCCCCAGGCCATCATGATGATCGCCTCCGTCGAATGTTCGGAAGTCATCAAAATCCTATTGGGTAAAAAGGGCCTTTTGAGAAACAAACTCCTGTTCGTGGACCTGATGGAAAATACATTCAATATTTTTTCCTTTTCATAAAACAACAACCGGGGGAAAATCCATAGAAGAGGCTTTTGTGTGAAGGATCTGTTTGAGGAAACCCGAATCAATTCCATGACGCTCAGTAACCGTTTCGTGCGGTCGGCCACCTGGGAGGGGATGGCGGAAGAAGACGGTGCATGCACCCGTCGCCTTACCAACCTGATGAAAAAGCTCGTCAAGGGCGGCGTCGGAATGATCATTACGGGACACACTTATGTCCACAGGAATGGACAGGCAGGACCCTGGCAATTGGGAATCTACGATGATCGCCTCGTCCCCGGCCTGACCCAAATGACGGATACGGTGCATAAAAACAACGGCACCATTGTCTTGCAACTCGCCCATGCCGGCATGTTCGCCGATCCTCGGCTTACCGGCGGTATGCCCATTGCCCCTTCGGATGTCGGTGGATTCACCACCACACCGCCCCTGGAAATGGCGCCCCCTCAGATCAAGACCGTAATCCGGGCCTTTGGTATGGCTGCAAAACGGGCCCAGAAAGCCGGCTTTGACGGGATCCAGATCCATGCGGCCCATGGTTACCTGTTGAGTCAGTTCCTGTCCCCGCTCTTCAATCGGCGTAAGGATAAGTACGGCGGTAATATAGCTAACCGGACGCAGATTCTCATCGAAGTTTTGCATGAGATACGATCCCGCGTGGGCCAAGATTTCCCTGTCCTTATTAAAATCAACACCCAGGATTGCCTCGAAGGCGGATTGACTCCGGAAGAGTCCCTGGAGGCCGCACTCCTTCTGCAGCGAGAGGGGATCGATGCCATCGAGCTGAGCGGCGGAACAGGTGCCTCCGGCAAATTGCGGCCGGTTCGCACAGGAATTATTCAGGAAGAAGATGAAGCTTATTTCAAAGAGGCGGGGGCGGCCTTCAAAGCTCGATTGGATGTCCCCATCATGCTGGTGGGAGGAATCCGCTCCTACAACGTGGCGAAGCGTATCATCCAGAAAGGGATTGCCGATTACATTTGTATGAGCAGGCCCTTGATCCGGGAGCCTGATCTCATCAAGCGGTGGCACTCGGGTGATCATCGAAAGGCAACCTGCCAGTCCGAAAACCGGTGCTTTATTCCGATTCGGACCGGGAAAGGGGTGTGCTGCGTGGTGGAACAGGAATTGAAGACCGCACAAAAAAAATCATCTACAAAAAAGAGGTAAAACGCAATGGCTTCCGGAGAAAAGGGACCCTCCACACCCGGAGAGATCCTGGAAATATCCGGGTATTATTGGAAAACGTGCACCCTCCATGCAGCGGTAAAACTCGACCTGTTCACGTTGATCGGAGAAAAAAGGAAAACCGTGGGGGATATCCGCAGGCACCCTTTCCGGGGCCCTAAAGAATCCGGAATTCTTATGGGAATCTTACAGCGTCGGAAACATTGAAGCCGGTTTGATCAACCAGGGTCTCCGGATTGAAGCATCCCGAGTTTCACCCTAAAACTGATTTTATTTTATGATTTTTTTCAAAAAGCATACTAAACCGACCTTACGTCTGAAAGACCTTCTACAAAAGGCCGAGTACGTCCGCATCGCTTTCGATCGCCTCAACCTCGGAGTGGACAACATCCGATATGACGTTCACTTAAGTCCCAAATTTTGCAGCATTGCCTCAAAACTGGCTTTCCGGTTGATAACCCTTGCCGCCCATATCGAGGATGCGGTGGATACCGGAACCCAGTCCGACCGCACGGATTTGCGCAATGCGTTCAAGCAGGCCTGTCAGGACATGCTTTTTTCCGGTTTCCGGCAGGCCAAGGATTTCAAAGAAATTCAGATAGACATGCTGGCCCAAGTTACCCTGTACAAGTTTTTGATACAGGAAATTCGTGATCAGTTTGACGGGCTTTGTCGGCATTTGAAAAAAAGCATACGGGAAACGGAAGCTCCGCCCACCTTCAACTCCCGGGAGAACATCCGGGTTAAGAAGGCGCTTTCCGACATCTTCAAGAATCGGCAATCCATTCTCCGCAGCGTCAGCAAAGACTTGTTTCAGTTGGTGGAAGAAATCCAGCGTGACCCTTTAAGAAAATACCGGGAATCAGCCTTTGGAGCCGAAGCCCTTCTCCCCGATAATTTTTTCAACAACCCCCTGATCTATGGAGATACCCTGCCGGAAGATATGTTCATGATCTCCGAATATCTTCTATTTGGCCACCGATACGAAGACGTCAACCGTTACGACGCCCTCATCGTTCTGGTGAAGCGCCTGCTGATGGAATGCGATACGGATGCAGAAATGAACGAGTCTTCACCGCCGAAAGAAAAGGATCTCCTTCTAGAAGAATGGATCGGTGAACCGGAAAACATGGACCGCCTCTTCAATGTCGAAGAACCTCCGAATCGACGCACGGATCTGAAGGTCCATGCGCACCCGAAGGACGAAGTTCTTTCTTTGACTCAAAGGGCCGCAGCAAAAAAAACTTGTTAAGGTTTTTCTATGAGCGGTTTCAAAAAATCGGACTCATTCCCATCGTTGTAGCTTCTTATGAGATCCAACCGGGTTTCCGGGAATATTGTCCTCCCCTGACACCCCAGGTGGTGATGCAATTTGTGGTAAACCCTCGATTCAGAGAAATTGTACTGGATCGACTCAGACGGCTTTCCAAAATGGAGAATCGGTCCTATTCTGCTGATGCCCTGTGGAAGATAGCCAGACGGATTCGTCGACTCAACCGTCGCCAAAAAGAAGCGTACCTGCTGCGCTATCTCAGGGATCTTTCCCGGTATCACCGGGATTTGAAAAATGCCACAAGAGCCTGGGAGGCAGCGGATGCCGTCCACCTCGTCATCGATGAAAAGATCCTCAATCTATCCCGGGTTAATAACTTGCTCTATGAATTCTTGCTTCCCGAGGAAGACACCGAGGACCAAAGCCCCATCATCAATCACGTCGCCCTCAAGGCTGATGTACGGGGATCTACGGAAATCGTCAGACAAATGAAGGGCAAGGGCCTCAATCCCGCTTCCTTTTTCAGTCTGAATTTTTTTGAGCCCATCAATCGCCTCCTGGAAACCTATGAAGCAGAAAAAGTTTTCATCGAAGGAGATGCCATCATTCTCACCATTCTGGAAAGGTCCCGGCCGGCAAAAAACCTCTTCACCGTAGCCCGGGCCTGCGGCCTGGCCATGGACATCCTTTCAGTGGTGCGACGTTGCAACGCGGGGAGCCGGAAGGCTCAGCTCCCCGTCATTGAACTCGGGATCGGCATCGGTTTTCAGAACGGTCCCCCCACCTACTTGTTCGACGGGGGTCGGCGTATCATGATCTCTTCCGCCATCAACGAAGCCCATTTTCTGTGCCGTTCCGACAAACGTCTGATGCAAACAGGCGCATGGAAACCACGCTTCAATCTGGTTGTCTTTAAACCCGAAAAGGTCGATCATGCGTCTCAAGACGCCTCGGCCCTCCCCATAATTTACAACGTAAACGGCATTGCACTCGACAACGCGGGGTTCAGGCAGCTCTCCCTTGAACTCAACCTGAAAACCCTGGAATACACGATGCCCGATCCTAGATCCGAACGGTTCCGGTTCCATGTGGGGAAATTCCCGACCTCCTTGGGAACTCAACGGACCCTCGTTATCCGGGAAGCGCCCTATTCCATCCCTGAACCCGCGAGCCCGGATGTAGCTTCGAACTTTGAACAAGTTTTTTATGAAGTATGCACCTACCCCGCCATCCTGGCATGGGCCGAACATTTCCCTTGAAGAATAGCTAAAAAACAGCTAAAAGTATTGACTGATATATTATGATATTGCAAAGACAGCAAGTAACTTTAAAAAGGCCGGGGTCGAAGCAAGCATCCAAACCAACCTGTAGGAAGGTTTAAAGAGGATGGGACTTTTACGGGGGTGCATACGCGGCGCTCGCCATTTGCTTAATGCC
>PCSF01000296.1:6515-6852 GCA_002771315.1 Desulfobacterales bacterium CG23_combo_of_CG06-09_8_20_14_all_52_9
GATCTTTTTGTTATACTCGAGAAAAGGGATGAGACGTGGTTGACGACAAAAAAGCGGAAAACAGAAAAGAAGCCGACTCGAAATCGGGCCAGGAAAAAGTTAAGTTCGAAATTTACGGGGAAGAGATGATCGAAAAGCGGGTGAAGTTGAGCGGCAACAGCGGCCGGGTATATCTCCCTCCCAACTGGGTGGGACACCAAGTCAAAATCATCCGAATCGATTAACCATTCATCTGCAGGGGAGCTATCGGTGACAGACATTGTGGTTCGTAAATTAGAAATCGAGGATTCGGAAGCCATCAGCAAGATCTACGCCGCCATCACCCAGAAACCGGTCG
>PCSF01000275.1 GCA_002771315.1 Desulfobacterales bacterium CG23_combo_of_CG06-09_8_20_14_all_52_9
AATCCTCGCTTGGGAAGGCGCCTCTGGATCGGCATTTGCCCGCCTTCGAAACCGGGGCGGACACCCCCTCCACTGCGGGCGTTCTGTCCTTTCGCTCCTCTCCCGGAAGTCGTGCCTCGACCGGATCCGTTGCCCCGGCCTCTCCGTTTCTTGTCTTTATGTGTGCCAGGAGCCGGCGACAATTCATGTAGTTTCATATCTTCTCCTTGGCCTCAACCAGGTGGGACACCTTGGCAATCATTCCGCGTATGGCAGGCGTATCCTGGAGTGTAACGGTCTTTCCCCGCTTCCTAAGGCCCATGCCATAAAGCACTTTTCGATGCGCCTCGGGACGTCCGATCATGCTTTTTACCAGTGTGACTTCCAATTGTTTCGCCATGAAATCCTCTTGTTTTAAATATCTCCGGAGGCGAGGCTGCGCCGTCGGGCGATAGCCTCCCGACTCTGGAGCTTTTCAAGTCCGGCAATGGTGGCCTTCACCACATTATGAGGATTGTTCGATCCCAGACATTTGGTCAGAACATTCTGAATCCCACATGCTTCCAGCACCGCCCTTACCGCTCCGCCGGCGATCACTCCCGTCCCTTCGGATGCGGGTTTTAAGAGCACCTTCCCGGCGCCGAATTTGCCGATCACCTCGTAGGGAATCGTTTGGTTGACCATGGGAACCTGGACCATTGATTTTTTCGCCTTTTCCATCCCTTTACGGATGGCTTCAGGCACTTCTCCGGCCTTGCCTAAACCGTAGCCGACATTTCCTTCCCCATCCCCGACGACAACGATGGCGCTGAAGCTGAATCGGCGCCCCCCTTTGACTACTTTTGCCACCCGGCTGATGTGGACGACTTTATCAATGAAATCCTTTTCCCCAGTGTCCTGCTTGAACAAGAATCGCCTCCTTTATCTCTTTCGATTTCCCATGATGTTAGAACTTCAGGCCCGCCTCTCTGGCAGCATCCGACACCGCTTTAACACGGCCGTGATACAAAAAACCGTTTCGATCGAAAACAACCCGTTCAATCCCCTTTTCCAGAGCACGCCTCGCGATAAGCTTTCCGATGACGGCCGCCGTACCGATTTTGCCGCCCGGATTGGGTGTGGCCTTAGCCTCTTTTTCCAAAGAGGACGCTGCTGCCAATGTGTTCCCCTGAGTATCGTCAACCAGCTGAGCGTAGATGTGATTGGCGCTTCGAAATACACTCAGCCTCGGCCGATCCGAGTTCCCGAATATCTTTTTACGAATGCTCTTTTTTCTCTTCAACCTGGCCATTTTGGATGGATTGATGCGTCCCATATCCTTATCCTGTCTTATGGATCTGTCGGTTATTTCCAGTGCGGTTGCGCCCGCGGTGAATTCCTACTTGGTACCCGTCTTCCCGGCTTTCAAGTGGAGGCGTTCTTCCGCATATTTGATCCCTTTGCCCTTGTATGATTCAGGCGGCCGGATGCGTCGAATGGAAGCCGCCGTCTGTCCTAAGAGTTCTTTGTCGATTCCAGAAAGACGGATGATCGTGTTTCTATCCACAGAGGCCGTTATGCCTTGCGGCAAATCGAACTGAACCGGATGAGAGAAGCCGAGGCTCATCTCCAGGCGGTTCCCATTCAAAGCCGCCCGGTAACCGATTCCATTGATTTCTAATACCCTCTCGAAGCCTTTCTCCACACCGGTGATCATGTTAAAAACGAGGCTGCGTGTGAGTCCCGAGAGGGCACTGCTGTCCTTTCCCTCCGATGTTTTAACCCGGATTTCCTTCTCCCCGATTTCCAGGTCCACGTTCGGATGTATGGTCTTTTCAAGGGACCCTTTGGGTCCGTTCACTGTCAGGACCCGGTTCTTGTACACAACCTTGATTTTTTCGGATATCGGAATCGGTTTTTTTCCTACACGCGACATTGTGGACTCCTCATCTCAGTACTTTCAGAAGCAAACCCATTTCCACGGGTTACTACCAGACCTTGCAAAGAATCTCTCCTCCCAGGTTCTCTTTCCTCGCCTTTTTGTCGGTCATCAGTCCTTTCGACGTGGAAACAACGGTAATACCCATTCCGTTCAAGACGGGTTTGATATCTTTGCTTTTGGAATAAATTCTTCTTCTGGGTTTGCTGACACGCTCGATATTGAAGATGGCGCTGTTCCTCCCCGGACCGTACTTTAAATAGACCCGGATTACGCCCTGCTTGGTATCCTTGATGAACTTATAGTTCTTGATGTACCCTTCTTCCTTAAGCACTTTTGCAATCTCGATTTTCAGCTTCGACCCCGGAATATCGACACTCGAAAAGTTGGCTTTCACTGCGTTTCTGACCCGTGTCAGCATATCCGCAATCGGATCATTGATTGCCATATCGTTCTCCGTTTTAATTCCTTGATATTAGCGTTATACCGTCGCTTTGAATTCCGACCTTCGGTCTTTAGTAAGATATTATTCTACCAACTGGACTTGATCACACCCGGTAAAAGCCCCTGGGATGCAAAATTTCGAAAGCAGATCCGGCAAGTGCCGAATTTGCGAATATAACCTCTAGACCGGCCGCAGATGGGACAACGATTGTAGATTCTCACCTTGAACTTGGGTTCTCGGGTCGCTTTGATTCTAAGGGATTTTTTCGCCAAATCTTCCTCCTTGACATCCGGGATCAAAAAATCAATTTCTAAATGGCATACCCATGAGACGGAGCAATTCCTTACCCTCCTCGTCCGTTCTTGCCGTGGTGACAACGCTGATGTTGAGGCCTTTCATCTTTTCGATCTTGTCGTAATCGATCTCGGGGAATATGATGTGTTCCCGAACCCCCAGAGAATAATTTCCACTACCGTCAAAGGCCTTTGAAGATAGCCCCTTGAAATCGCGGACCCGGGGCAGGGCCACATTCACCAGTTTGCTATAAAAGTCGTACATCCGCTCCCTTCGAAGCGTGACCATGCAACCGATGGGCATTCCGGCCCTCAGTTTAAACGCCGCGATGGATTTCTTGGCTCGGGTAATCACCGGCCGCTGACCGGCAAGGCCTTGAAGTTCCTCTACAGCACTATCCAAAAGTTTCATATTTTGGGAGGCCTCTCCCAACCCCATGTTCAGCACGATCTTTTCCAGTCGCGGAACTTGCATGACATTCTTGTAATTAAAGATCTTGATGAGCTGGGGAATGACTTCCTGTCGGTAGTATATTTCAAGTTGTGTCATCCTGACCCCGATTCCTCTTAATGATCCATCAGCTCGCCACACTTGCGGCAAACTCGTACTTTTTTCCCGTCGTCGAGTTGCTTCGTCTTAACCCGAACCGGCGCGAGACATTTATCGCACATCACCATCACATTGGACCAATGAACGGATGCTTCCATCTCCACGATCCCACCCTGTCGCTGCTTTGCCGAGGGTCGCGTGTGACGCTTAACCTTATTGACATTTTCAACAAGGATGCGATCTTTTTTCCGGTTCACCTTTAGGACCTTACCGATCTTACCGCGGTCTTTTCCAACGATCACTTTGACCTTGTCATCCCTCTTGATTCGGCATCTATCCCTCATCGCTCATCCGATCTCCATTGCCTTCTTAACCATCGTTTTCATCGATTTTTGAGCCGGTATCCTATTCACAAGACCTCCGGTGCCAGAGAAATGATCTTCATGAACCGCTTGGCCCGAAGCTCCCTGGCTACGGGACCGAATATCCGAGTTCCGATCGGCTCTTTCGTTGCACTGATCAAAACCGCCGAATTATCATCGAAGCGGATGAAGGATCCGTCTGGTCTGCGAACCGCCTTTTTGGTCCTCACCACCACCGCCTTGAGCACGTCTCCTTTTTTGACTTTGGCATTGGGAATGGCCTCTTTGACGGATACGACGATGATATCGCCCACTCGTGCATATCTCCTTCTGGAGCCGCCGAGGACCTTGACACAATATAAAATCTTGGCCCCGGAATTATCTGCCGCCGTTAACCTGGTTTCTGCCTGAATCATTTCTCTATCTTCCTCACATGATCACACGGCTTTTTTAACTATGGAGCTGACTCGCCATTTTTTGGTTTTGCTCAGGGGTCTCGACTCGGTGATGAGCACCTTGTCCCCGATCCGGCAGGCATTCTCTTCATCATGAGCCGAAAATTTGGCATGCCTGCGAACATACTTTTTATACATCGGGTGCATCACCAAGCGTTCTACTTTGACGATGACCGTTTTATTCATTTTATCGCTGACCACGGTCCCGATGATCTGTCGTTTTATCCCTCGATTTTTCATTCCGGCTTCTCGTGTTAATTTTCGTTTTTCAATGATGCTGTTTCCCGAATGATCGTCCGGATTCGGGCGATGTCCCGCCGAGTCTGTTGAATCCGCTTCGGATTTTCGAGTTGCCCGATCTCGTGCTGAAAGCGCAGGTTGAAGAGGGCTTCCGTCAACTCGTTCATCTTGTGATGTCGTTCTTCCGGGCTCAACTCCCGGATCTCACTGGCCTTCATCAATCCTCTTCCCTTTCAATGAATCTGGTTTTGACCGACAACTTGAAGGCAGCCAGGCGCAAGGCCTCCATGGCCACATCCCGGGAAACCCCTTCCATTTCATACAGAATCCTGCCGGGACGCACGACGGCGGCCCATCCCTCCGGGATCCCCTTACCGCTTCCCATCCGGGTTTCCGCCGGTTTCTTGGTGACCGGCTTATCCGGGAAAATCCGGATCCAAATCTTTCCGCCTCTTTTGGCCCGTCGGGTCATGGCGATCCGTGCCGCTTCGATCTGCCTGGCCGATATCGCACCGCACTCCATCGTCTGGAGCCCGTATTTGCCGAAAGCCAAAGTGGATCCTCTCAGGGCCTTCCCTCTCATTCTCCCCTTTTGCTGCTTACGAAATTTGACCTTTTTCGGACTGAGCATCGAACGTGTCTCCTATGCTTCCATCACGGACTGCTCTTTTTTAAGGACCTCTCCGTGGAAGATGAACACTTTCACCCCAATGATCCCGTGGGTGGTCTTGGCCTGCGTAAAGCCGTAATCAATATCCGCTCTTAAGGTATGAAGAGGGATTCTTCCTTCCTTGTACCATTCCCTCCGGGCCATTTCTGCGCCGGCCAGGCGCCCCGAGCAGATAATCTTAATCCCTTTGGCTCCGAAGCGCATGGCTGAGGATACACTGCGCTTCATCGCCCGGCGAAAGGCCACCCGCCTTTCGATCTGAAGGGCCACATTTTCAGCCACCAACTGCGCATCAATCTCGGGTTTCCGAACCTCTTGGATGTCTATGAGGATTTCGGAGGGCACAAGGGCTTCCAGCTCTTTCTTAAGCTGAGCGATCTCTGCGCCTTTCTTCCCGATGACGATCCCGGGCCGGGACGTATGGACTCTCAGTCGAATCCGGTTGGAAGCTCTTTCAATTTCGACCTTTGATATACCTGCATGAAAAAGTTTCTTCTTGACGAAATTTCGGATTTTATGGTCTTCAAGGACATAATCGGCGTAATTCTTTCCGCCATACCATCTCGAGTCCCATGTCTTGATGATCCCCAGCCTCAAGCCGATCGGATTGACTTTTTGGCCCAATGTATTCCTCCCTGCTATATCGACTTTTCGGTCAAATGAACCGTAATATGGGTGGTTCGCTTCAGGATCCGAACCCCCCGACCCCTCGCCTTTGCGCGGAACCGTTTCAATGTCGGTCCGGAATCGGCTGTGATATTTTGAATCACCAGCTTATCCACATCCAGGTCGGTCCTTTGATTCGCATTGGCGACGGCGCTGCGGATGACTTTTTCCACCAATTCGGCACCCTTCTGTGGCATGAATTTAAGCGCTTCCAGTCCGGCTTGAACCGGTTTTCCTTTTAAATCTCCGATCAGCTTGCGCACCTTGATCGGCGAGATATGCACATATTTGGCTTTTGCTTTTACTTCCACTTTCTACGTTCCTTTTTTCATCGCTGGGTGCACATCAATCCTATCTGCTCTGCATGTACTTCGTTGCAAATTCCGGAAAGTTACTTCTTGATGGCTGTTTTCTTATTTCCGGAATGCCCGAAAAACGTCCGAGTGGGAGAAAATTCTCCCAGCTTATGGCCCACCATGTTCTCCGATACGAAAACGGGAATAAACTTTTTACCGTTGTGCACCGCGAGCGTGATGCCGACCATTTCAGGAACGATCGTGGATCGCCTGGACCATGTCTTGATCACGCGGTTACTTCGGCTCTCTTGGGCCTGCATGACCTTTTTCATAACCTTAGGCTCGATATAAGGGCCTTTTTTTATGGAACGCGGCATAATGTCTCCTATAAACCCCGGCCTCCCTCTCTAACCAGGGAAACCATCAAGGGCTTCTTGGGGGCTATTTCTTTTTCCGACTCTTTACAATATATTGATTACTCATTTTATTCTTCCGTGTATTGTACCCCTTGGTGGGTTTTCCCCAGGGGGTACAAGGATGACGACCGCCTGAAGATTTCCCTTCTCCGCCTCCCATGGGATGATCCACAGGGTTCATGGCCACCCCTCGAACCCGAGGCCGCCAACCCATCCATCGTTTCCGGCCGGCTTTTCCTATAGAAAGGTTTGCATGCTCCACATTTCCCAGTTGGCCGATAGTGGCCTTGCATTCCAAAAGAATCTTCCTGAGTTCCCCGGAAGGAAGCTTCACCAAACCATAGGGCGCCTCTTTGGCCATGAGTTGGGCATAGGTGCCGGCACTGCGAACGATCTGCCCACCTTTTCCTAGACGCATTTCGATATTGTGGATCTGGGTTCCCAGGGGGATATTTTTCAAAGGCAAAGTGTTCCCCGGTTTGATATCCGCGTCCGGGCCTGAAACCACCACATCATCGACAGCCATATTCTGAGGAGCTAGAATGTACCGCTTTTCTCCATCTGCATAATAAAGCAGGGCAATT
>PCSF01000208.1 GCA_002771315.1 Desulfobacterales bacterium CG23_combo_of_CG06-09_8_20_14_all_52_9
CTTTTTTCGATTACCCTGGGGTTGGTTCAAGACCTGAAAACTGCTGCCGGGATCCTGAACGCCTGTCGGGAACTGCTGGTTCCGGGTGCTATCCGGAGCCTGGCGGATCGAACACTGGAAAGGCCCCTTAGCGTTGTTTATCAGGGCCGACTGCTCAACGATCCCCATCATCCCTATCAGGGGCGATACGAAGGGGATGAAGACACCCGGCGAAAGCCAGCCTATCACAACGGCACAGGATGGACCTGGCTGTTTCCATCCTTTTGCGAAGCGTATGTCATGGTCTATCCGGAGACGGGAAAAGCCGCTGCCGCAGCCTGGCTTTCAAGTGCCATGCTCCTGTTGAACGGGGGATGTGTCGGGCATATGCCGGAGATTGTGGACGGCGATTTCCCCCATGCCCAGCGAGGATGCGATGCGCAGGCATGGGGGATCAGTGAATGGATTCGCGTCCGGGTAAAACTCAATGAGGGCTAATCCATGATATGATTTTTCCCTTTTTAAGGTTGTTTATCCGAAGCAGACATGATATACTAACATTTTAAAATTTTGAACAGGAGGATGGAAATCTCACCGTGAACCGATTTCAAATGTTTCAAGTTTTTCCCGCCATGCCGGAACCGCTGGCTTTTCTGGAAACACTTTCCCGAAACTTGTGGTGGTGCTGGCATCTGGATGCCATCGAACTTTTCCGTCGCATCGACCAGGGACTCTGGGGAAAGTCGAATCGAAATCCGATTGCCTTTTTTTCCCTGATATCCCAGGCCCGTTGGAACGAACTGGCCGAAGACGATGCATTCATGGCCCATATGGATCGGGTGAAAGATCAGTTCAACAAAGAGGTCGATTCAATTCTGCTAAACCATCGTGAACCCTATCATAAGGGAGAAACCATCGCCTATCTGTCGATGGAATTCGGAATCCATGAAAGCCTGCCGCTTTTTGCAGGGGGTCTTGGGGTACTGGCCGGGGATCACTTGAAGGCTGCTTCGGACCTTAAGGTTCCGCTCATCGGTGTGGGATTGCTTTACCAGGAAGGCTATTTCAGACAGTTTCTCGACCAGGGAGGATGGCAACAGGAAGAGTATCCGGCCATTGAGATTTCGCATCTGCCCATCGAAAGGGTTCGGGGAAAAGACGGGGGAGAAATCCGAATCTCCGTGGTCGGGGCGGATCGCAAGATTTATGCGGCCGTATGGCAGATTCAGATCGGCCGCATCCCTTTGATTTTGTTGGATACGGATGTTCCGGAAAATTCACCGGAAATCCGGAAGACCACCGCCAGGTTGTATTCAAGTCATTCAAATATCCGGCTGGCCCAGGAGGTGCTGTTGGGTTTCGGAGGCCTTAGGGCACTGGAAGCCATGGGTATCATTCCCACCGTGGTCCATATGAACGAAGGGCATGCCGCATTTGCCGGCATCGAGCATCTGCGCCAAATCATGACGCAGCATGGCGTGGATCTTGCTACCGCCATGGAAATCGGTGCCAGGACAGCGGTATTTACCACCCACACGCCGGTAGCCGCCGGCCATGATGAATTCCCGATTGAAGAGGTGAAGCCTTACATGATCCCCATGGAAGAGTCCCTGGGGGTCAAGGCAGAACAAATCGTTTCCTGGGGCCAGTCAGAACCTTCAGGCAAATTTTCCATGTTCGTTTTGGGCCTTCGCATGTCCATGTATAAAAACGGCGTCAGCGAACTCCATGGGCGTACGGCGCGGCGTATGTGGTCTCACGTCTGGCCGGGCTGGATCGTGGATGAAGTGCCCATCACCCACATCACCAACGGCGTGCATATTCCTTCGTGGATCTCCATCGAAAACGCCATGCTTTTTGATCGGTACCTGGGTCCCGAATGGTACCTGAAAACCTGGAACAGCGACCGGTATCACCGTATCGACGGTATCTATGACGACGAGCTCTGGCGTTCGCGGGAATTGAGCCGTAGCCGTCTGATCCGCTTTTGCAGAAACCGCGTGATCCAACAGCACATGCGCCGAAACGCCCCCAGATCCGTCATGGAACAAGCGGAGTCGGTTCTGGACGCCGATATTCTGACCATTGCCTTTGCCCGGCGCTTCACTGCATACAAGCGTGCGACCCTTCTTCTGAAAGACCCGGATCGGCTGGAAAAGATTTTAAACAATGATCGACATCCGGTCCAGCTCATCTTTTCGGGAAAGGCTCACCCCAAAGATGATGAGGGGAAAAATTTCATCAAGGAACTGTTTCAGTTTGCACAGCGTCCCTCTGTTCGGAACCGCTTCGTATTCCTTGAGGATTATGACATTTATATCTCCAGACACCTCATTCAGGGTGCGGATGTATGGCTCAATAACCCCCGTCGTCCTTTGGAAGCCAGTGGGACCTCCGGTATGAAAGCGGCAGCCAACGGGGTTTTAAACGTCAGTATATTGGACGGCTGGTGGAACGAGGGGTATAGGCCGGAAAGAGGCTGGATCATCGGCCACGGAGAGGAATATACGGATCTCACTTATCAGGATTCGGTGGAAAGCCGAGCCCTTTACAATTTGCTGGAGTATGAGGTGATCCCCTGTTTTTATGAACGAAAAAACGGAGAAGCACCCAAACGATGGATCGGGATGATGAAGGAGTCCATGAAAATGGCCGTCTCAGATTTCTGCACCCATCGTATGGTGAACAAGTACGAGTCACAGTTTTATCTACCGGCTATGGATAGCTCTCGGAGCTTGACGGTGGACGGATCCGAAAGAGCACGCCAGAAGGTCAAACAGCGAAACCGGCTCCAGGCCCTGTGGGGTCAAGTCCAGATCAAACCTCCGGTCCGGAAATCCGGGACGCCTCTCAGAGTGGGGGAGAAACTCCAGGTGGTATGCGAGGTGAACCTGGGAGAGCTGACTCCGGAAGAGGTGGTCGTGGAGCTTTATTATGGCAATCTCAAGTCCACCGACCAGGTGGTTGGGGGAATGGGAGAGCCCATGCAGGTGGTTGAAAAACGAGACAATGGGGTGTATTATTATCAATGTACCGTGGAGTGTAAGGAAACCGGGCGGTTCGGTTTTACAGCAAGGGCCTTTCCCAAAGGGGATAACCTCGAAAAATTCATGACCGGTCTCATCCGTTGGGCGTAGTCGATAGCCTGAATAGGAATTGCAGATGACTCCTAAAAACCCCAGGGTCCTCATCGTCACCCCGGAGGTTACTTATCTTCCCGATCGGATGGGGGACCTTTCCAACTGCTTGACCGCCAAGGCGGGAGGGCTTGCTGATGTGTCGGCTGCCCTCATCAGCGCGCTTTTCCAAGAGGGTGCCGATGTCCACGTGGCACTTCCGAATTATCGCTCTCTGTTCAAGGATCGCCTGGCGCCTTTTTTACAGGAGGAGCAGCGGGCGATTCGAAGGATCATGCCCGATGACCGTGTTCATCTCGCAGAGGATCGGGCTTTTTTTTACCTGGACCAGGTCTATTCCGGTTACGGGCAGGAAAACACCAAACTCTCTCTGGCGTTCCAAAGAGAGGTCATCAACAACGTTGTTCCCCGAGTGGAGCCCGACCTGATTCACTGCAACGACTGGATGACCGGGCTGATCCCCCCCATGGCCCGGCAGATGGGGATTCCCTGCCTGTTTACCATCCACAACGTTCATACGGTTAAAAGCACGCTGGCGCATATCGAGGATCGCGGGATCGATGCGGCGTATTTCTGGAAGCATTTGTATTTCGAGCATCAGCCCCATAACTACGAAAGTGCACGCGAAAACAACCGGGTGGACTTCCTCGCAACCGGCGTATTTGCTGCCCATTTCGTGAATGTGGTCAGCCCGTCGTTTCTCCGGGAAATTGTAGAGGGAAGGCACGCGTTTGTATCCAATGCTCTGCGTGCCGAGTTGACCAATAAGTATCACGCCGGATGTGCAGTAGGCATTTTAAATGCGCCGGATCCGGCCTTCAACCCCAAGGCCGATCCCTACCTGGTCAAAACCTATACTCCCAAAGACTGCATCACCGGAAAGAAGAAAAACAAAACGGCATTACAGAAGATGCTGGGACTCATCGAGGATGAAAACGCCCCGCTGTTTTTCTGGCCCTCCCGGCTGGACCCCATTCAAAAAGGGTGCCAACTCCTGGCGGACATTTTTTACCATGTGATCTCGAAATACTGGGAAAAGAACCTGGAGATCTTTTTCGTGGCCAACGGAGACTACCAGCAGGTGTTCAGAGGGATTACGGCATTCCATGGGTTAGAGCGGCGGGTTTCGGTCTGTGATTTTTCCGAGCGCCTGGAACATCTGGGTTATGCGGCTTCGGACTTCATCCTGATGCCGTCCCTGTTTGAACCCTGCGGACTCCCCCAGATGATCGCTCCCATCTACGGTTCTCTGCCCGTAGCCCACAAGACCGGCGGAATTCGGGATACACTGATTCATCTGAACCCGGAGCAGAGCACCGGAAACGGCTTTCTGTTCGAAACCTATGATGCCAATGGATTGTTCTGGGCCATCGATCAGGCCATGAATTTCTTTGTCATGGATACACGCCAAAAGAAAAAGCAATTGCAAAGAATCATGAAGGAGAGCGCCGAGACATTTACCCATGCGGAAAGCGCCCGTCAATACATCGCTCTTTATGAAAAGATGCTCCAACGTCCCCTGATCAACCCGTACGAGTAAATGAAAGAGCCTCAAAGCGCCCTGCTGAAAAAAGATCCTTACTTAAAGCCCTTCGAGGAACACTTAAGAAAGCGCAGCGCAGCCGTTCTTCAGAAAGAAATCGAGCTCACCCAGAAAAAATCGCTTCTGATCGATTTTGCCTCCGGGCATGAATATTTTGGGCTGCATTTCAGAAAAGGAGAGTGGATTTTTAGGGAGTGGGCGCCCCATGCCGAGGCGGTCTATCTTATCGGGGATTTAACCGGCTGGTCTGAAAATCTGGAGTTTGCCCTAAAGCGCATCCATCCGGACGGCCACTGGGAAATCCGGATGCCGGCCGATCTCCTGAATCACGGAAGCCTCTATCGTCTTCGCATGCACTGGCCCGGTGGGAGCGGGGATCGTATTCCAGCCTATGTTCGCCGCGTGATTCAGGACCCCGTGACATTGATCTTCAATGCCCAGGTCTGGAGGCCCGATTCGCCATATTCATGGCGGCATCCTGATTTTTCAGCCCCGTCCGAGCCGTTCTTGATATACGAGGCCCATGTGGGGATGGCCCAGGAGGAGGAGCGGATCGGGACCTATGTGGAGTTTACCGAGAAAGTGATCCCGCGGATTGTCAGGGCAGGTTACAATGCCATCCAGCTCATGGCTATTCCCGAGCACCCCTATTATGCCTCATTCGGCTACCAGGTTTCGAGTTTTTTCGCCCCTTCTTCTCGGTTTGGAACCCCGGAGGACTTGAAACACCTCATCGATATGGCCCACGGCCAGGGGTTGACGGTGCTTATGGATCTTGTTCATTCCCATGCGGCGTCCAATGAAGTGGAAGGCTTAAGCTGTTTCGATGGAACGGAATATCAATATTTTCACCAGGGTCCCCATGGGGTTCATCCGGCATGGGGGTCCCGTTGTTTCGACTACGGCAAACCCCAGGTTCTCCATTTCCTTCTTTCCAATTGCCGGTATTGGCTCGATGAGTTCCGGGTGGACGGATTCCGATTCGACGGGGTCACCAGCATGCTCTATCTGCACCACGGTATGGCGAAAGACTTCACTTCCTATGCGGACTACTTCGATGACTCGGTGGATGAAGATGCCTTGACCTATCTGACCCTGGCCAACAAGGTGATCCATGAGGTTCGGCCCCAGGCAATTACCATTGCGGAGGATGTCTCGGGAATGCCGGGCCTGGCTGCACCCATTGAAGAGGGGGGCTATGGGTTCGATTTCCGATTTGCCATGGGGGTTCCGGATCTGTGGATCCGGCTTACCAAGGACTTGCCAGATGAAGCATGGCCCATGGGGCGCCTCTGGTATGAATTGAACAACCGGCGGCCCGAAGAAAAAACCATCAGCTATGCCGAATCCCACGATCAAGCCCTGGTGGGAGACCAGACCTTACTTTTTCGTCTTATCGGTTCGGCTATTTATGAACACATGCGTGTCGATGACAACCACCTATCCGTAGACCGGGGGGTGGCACTGCACAAAATGATCCGGCTCATCACACTCGCGACCGCAGGAGACGGTTACCTCAATTTCATGGGAAATGAGTTCGGGCATCCCGAGTGGATCGATTTTCCTCGGGAAGGAAACGTCTGGTCGTTTAGGTTTGCAAGAAGGCAATGGCGCCTGGCCGACGACCCGGGTCTGAAATACCATCAGCTTGGGAAATTTGATCGAGATATGGTTCAACTGGCTAAAAGGATGCGTTTTTTTGGATCGCAATCCATCAGGCTTCTTAAGGAACATGACCATGAAAAGATCCTCATTTTCATGCGGAAAAATTTATTGTTTTGCTTTAATTTTAACTATTTAAATTCCTATTATAATTATAGATTTTATGCTCCAATCGGAAAATATAAAATGATACTTGACAGCGATGCCGCCTGTTTCGGCGGACACGGACGCCTGACACCGGACCAGATACATGTCACCACGGAGAGCCGGACCGGTGGAGTATTGAGCCTCTATCTTCCCTCCCGGACGGCCATAGTATTGCAGAAGGAAGCGTAAACCCTGCAGTTGCATAAAAAACATGACAGGGTATAGAAAAAAATAATGATAACAGGGCATTTGAATACGTTTAGGCATTGTTCGCGAATAAACTTTGATGGCTTCGTAAAAAGTTCATCTGCTGCGTTGCGCTGCATCCCCTGCCCGGTTGAATGCCGCTTTGCGGCCCTGCTTCGCAGGATTCAACCGGGTAAATCATTGCG
>PCSF01000114.1:0-3758 GCA_002771315.1 Desulfobacterales bacterium CG23_combo_of_CG06-09_8_20_14_all_52_9
CTTGACCGGGCTTGTTCAACTACCGGATAAGATCGTGGTTCGCTTCACTCACACGATCTATCCTTGTTCGTTAGCGTTTTTCATAATACTTTCAGAAAGGTATTAATTCTATGAAAAAGATCGTCGGTGTCATAAAGTGGAGTCTTGCTGATATAGGTAATGCCTTGCGCTTTGGCTTTCTTTTCTGCCTCTTTTTTAATGCCTCTATATTGCTCCCATGCCCTCTTGATGCGGCAGCATCGCCAAGGAACAGCAAAGAGATAGTGACTTTTGTAAAGTTGTTCAATTTCAGGCAAACTCGTTTCCCATATTTCAGCAGCCTTAACTTTGTCATTGTAAACGTCTTGCCGGATAAACTCAAGACGGTTAATGAGAGTGGACTTGGAGCGAATATGACGAGAATACCAGAACAAAATCAGAGTAACAAGAATAACGAGCAGGGTACCGAGAAGACCGGAGATAATTGCGGAGTAGCCTATCATATTAAAATCATTTCCCAATTTCTTTTAGGTTGTGGTATCGATATGGTTATTGGTTTTTTTTATTTCTTATTTGGGTCAGGAATTTAGATCTTATTTTCCCCCACGAATGGTTGAAGAAGCTCCATATTCCATCATGCTTTTATCATGATGATTATTAACGCTAATGGCGAGTTGCCCTGATAATTGAATTATCGGGAAAATTATCCTTTATTTGTGATTATAAAAGAAACATCTTATGCGGTCAAAACCTTTATCGTTTCAGAAATATTTTAATATACTATAGCATAGAACAGCACACCTCAACAATCACCTTTTATTCTCTATCCCTCCTAAAATCGACTCCAAAATTACCAAATATCGAATCCGTAGAACAGCCCTCTTCAAGTTAGAAAAAATTCCATCGAAACAAGACAAGGGAAATTTTGAATACGGAATTCTTTACGGAAGTCGCCGTCGGAGGTCATACGGAATAAAAAAGCCGTCTCTGGAGACGTCACCTCCGAAAGCGGCTTTTTCGGTTCTTTATAACCTTTGATTTTATTGGTGGTCCCAACGGGGATCGAACCCGTGTTTCCGGCGTGAGAGGCCAGCGTCCTGGGCCGCTAGACGATGGGACCCTTAATATATCTTATAAAGCTTATTGGGAAAGCCGGGATTTGTCAAATACTATTAAAACCCCCTCCGGCGCTTGATTTTTTCCCTTTTCTGAATCCGAAAATCAGGTAGACCAGCCAGCCGATGAAAGGGAAAATGGCGATGACCCCCCACAAGGCCTTTTTTCCCGGGGACCCGAAATCCTTGCGGGCTACGTCGAAAACCGCCAGGATCGTGAGAACAAAGAAGACGGCACCGATCTTGATCCAAACCAGGGCCGTTTCCAAGTCCATGTCTATCCTTTCAACAACTCGCTGATCTTGAGGATCGTATCGACATAGTACTGGCTTCGGTTGTACCGGAAAATGACTTTTGAAGCCTTTTCCCGATCAATCCCCGGCCGCCACCCGAAATGTTTCAGATAGCTGGCGATGCTGGCGGCGGCATCGGAGTGGTCGAACAGGTCGATACGGCCGTCCTGATTGCCGTCACTTCCATAGGCAAGGATGCTGGTGGGCATGAACTGGGCGATTCCCAAGGCTCCGGCATAGGAACCGTTTATCGCCACCGGATCCAGGTTTTCACGAGCGGTGTATCGGATGAATGCGGCCAATTCCGTATATGCCCATCCCGATTTTTTCCGGGCCCAGGACTCAAAGTCATCTAGATTGATGCTGACGCTTTTAGAGATTTCTTTAAAGAAGGCATCCCGGATGTCGGTATCCGAAAGGGAAGCCAAAGTCGAGAGGGTGTTCAGGATGGATCGCCTCCCCACCGAATTCCCCAGGCGGGTTTCCACGAGCAGGATTGCCGTGATTACGGTCTTATCGACGCCGTAACGCTTTTCCACCGCGTCGAGGGCATCCTCGTGCTCCTGGAGGTAGCCTTTGGCCATTCGGATGGCCCACCAGGAGGTGAACTGACCGTAATCCAGTTTGGCTTCCCGGTGCTTAAAAAAGAGGCGGACCATCTCCATGTCTTCTTTCACCTTTGGGTTTGCATAGATGGATTCGACGCTCTTGGAGTCAAACCCATCGGCGATCAACTTCTTCTTTAATGATGAAAAAGGCTGTGGGGTATCCGCATGCAGGGCAGCAGGAATCATAAGAATCCCGGTGATGACCATCACAAAAAAGAGCATGGCATTGCGCCTGAATCGGCTGGATATGAAGGTATCAGGATCAGTCATGAATCAAATCGCCTTCAGGATTGCCGTAGTCGATGGTCCCCGATCTTTTTTCTGTTTGCTGTTTTTCAAGGCTTGCGTCGATTAAAATGGAGTAGGCGACTCGACGGCTGAAGCCGGTCAGGGTGGTGTAGCCCGCCTTCAGGACGGCGGCAATCCCTTCGGTTCGGTGGCCGCCCACGGATTGTGGGTTGTGGGCGTCCGAGCTCAAGGTTACAGGAATCCCTTTTTCCTGGCATGTTTTTAAAAGGCTTTCGGAGGGATAAATCTCTCCGATGGGATGATCAAGCCCGCTGGTATTGACCTCTACGACATATCCTTTATCGCGAATCAAAGAAAGGATTGCATCGATTTCGGCTCTAAAATCCCTTGAAGCCCGTCTGCCGAATTTTTTAACCAGGTCCAGGTGGCAGATCAGGTCGAAGGAGTCGTATCGGCACATCTGATAAAGGGCATCGAGGTATCGGGCATATAGATCGTCGGAGTCCATTCGGGCATAGCCGGCGGCTGCATTGTGGCTGACGACGTCTAGATCGTTCAAAAAGTGAACGGATGAAGCCACCACATCGAAATCGAATGTGTCGACAATTTTTTGAGCGGTTGTCATGTTGGAAGGGTTGAAATCCACCTCGAGACCCGCCTTGACGGCAATCTTTTCGGAATACTGATCTTTGAGAGCCTTAACGGCGTTGAAATAAAGCGGTATTTCTTCCGGGCTCATGGATTTCGGGTCTTTCTCCAGTCGTATCGTTAAATGATCCAAAAAACAGATCTCCAAAAGCCCTATTGAAACGGCCTGCTTAATGCAGGCCTCCATGGACCCTTTGGCATGGTTACAAAGCGGAGTGTGAATATGATAGTCGATCACGGCGTTTATCGGTTTTGTCCGATTCATTTTCTTGATGCCGTTTTTTTGGCATGATATGGATACTTTTGTCAAATGGGATCGGTTGTCGATATCATCATAAACAGGATTCGATGAAGAAATCCGAAAAAACGGTTTTTGTTTGTCAGTCGTGCGGGCACCAGACCCTGAAATGGATGGGCAAGTGTCCGGAGTGCGGCCAGTGGGACGCCTTTGTCGAGGAGATTCAACATCACCGGTCGGTCTCCCGCAAAGACCTTCCCGCATTTCAATCGGAGCCGGTTGCCATCGATTCCGTCTCCAGCGAGGATGTGGAGAGGTTTTCGACTCGCATGGCCGAGTTCGACCGGGTCCTCGGAGGTGGGATGGTTCCCGGCAGCCTGGTGCTCATCGGTGGTGATCCCGGAATCGGGAAATCGACCCTCATGCTGCAGGCCCTTTTCGGGCTGGCCGGAGAAGGTCGGCGGGTCCTGTATGTATCCGGAGAAGAGTCGATCATCCAGGTCAGCATGCGTAGCCGCCGACTGGGAACGGTCTCTCCCAACATCCTGGTGGTCTCGGAAATCGACATGAACGCTGTTTTGCCCATGGTGGAATCCATCAAGCCGGATGTCCTGGTGGTCGATTCCGT
>PCSF01000114.1:3800-6839 GCA_002771315.1 Desulfobacterales bacterium CG23_combo_of_CG06-09_8_20_14_all_52_9
CGTGAGCCAGGTTCGGGAGACCGCCGTGCGTCTCATGCTCATGGCAAAACGGACCGGCATCGCGGTCTTCGTGGTGGGACATGTGACCAAGGAAGGAGCCATCGCCGGTCCGCGTCTCCTGGAACACATGGTGGATACGGTTTTGTATTTCGAAGGAGACCGGAACCATGTTTACCGAATTTTGCGGGCGGTGAAGAACCGGTTCGGTTCAACCAACGAAATCGGTGTCTTCGAGATGAAGGAGCAGGGGCTTGCCGAGGTGGCCAACCCTTCCGCGGCCTTTCTTTCCGAGCGCCCGGAAGGCTCGCCGGGCTCTGTGGTTACCGCCAGCCTGGAAGGGACCCGACCCATCCTAGTGGAGCTGCAATCCCTGGTTTCCCGCTCCTATCTGACCAACCCGAGACGAACCGCCCTGGGGCTCGATCCCAACCGGGTGGCGCTTCTGGTGGCGGTGATGGAAAAGAAACTGGGAATGGCTTTGACAGGGCTGGACATCTTCATGAACGTGGCCGGCGGAGTACGGGTGGACGAGCCCGCGGTGGATCTGGGAATCGTCACCGCCGTGGCATCCGGGTTTTTAGATGTCCCCATTTCCGAGGAGACGGTGGTTTTGGGCGAGGTGGGCCTTACCGGCGAAGTGAGGGCTATCGGTCATGCGGAAGTCCGGGTGGCGGAAGTCCGAAAGATGGGTTTTTCCCGTTGCCTCCTTCCGAAAACCACCCTAAAACGGATGTCCAAAATGGATGGTATCCAGTTGATTGGCGTTCAAAACGTTTCAGAGGCAGCCGAAGTGCTCTTCCGGCGATAAGGATAAAGACAGGACATGGCTATGAAAAAATACATGAAACCGGATGGCTTCAGAAAGAACCCCTGGAGCGATCATTACACACACTTGGCCCGAAAAACCGGGTATCCGGCTCGATCGGTTTTCAAGCTCCAGGAGATCCAGCGGAAATATCGTCTCATCAAGAAGGGCCACCGCATTTTGGATCTAGGGTGTGCGCCGGGGTCGTGGATGATGTATGCTTCCGAGCTGACGGGAGACCGGGGGCTGGTGGTGGGATTGGACCTCAAGCCGGTAACCGTTTCCCTGGCGCCTCATGTGACGGCTCTCGTGATGGATGTTTTTTCAGAGGATGCCTCAGCCTGGGAGGCGGTGGGATCGGGTTTTAATGTGGTTCTCTCGGATATGGCTCCGGATACCACAGGAGCAAAGGACGTGGATGCCATCCGGTCCCTGCAGTTGTCTGAACGGGCCTTTTCCATCGCCCGGGACCGGCTGGCATCGGGCGGATCTTTCGTATGCAAGATTTTTTTCGGAGAAGATGTCAAGGCCTTTTCGGAGATCGTCCGGAAGGCGTTTTCCCAACTGAAGCTTTTCAAACCGGAAGCCATCCGAAAGGCAAGCCGGGAGATTTATATCATCGGAATGAATAAACTTTGATGGCTTCGTAAAAAGTCCATCTGCTGCGTTGCGCTGCATCCTTTGTCATTGCGGCGTACCCATATGTACGCCTCATTCCTCAGGATTTGCGCGCCTTGCATCTGAAGCTTTTTACTTTGCCATCCCAATTTTGACTTTTTACGAAGCCATCAAACTTTAGGAGGAAAAGATGTCAGGGCACAGCAAGTGGTCCACCATCAAGCATAAGAAAGGGGCGGCTGACGCCCGGCGGGGGAAGGTATTCACGAAGCTCATCAAAGAAATCACCGTTGCTGCACGCATGGGAAGCGGCGATCCGGCCGGGAATCCCCGCTTGCGTCAGGCCATCCTGGCGGCCAAAGCCGAGAACATGCCCAAGGAAAATATCGAACGTGCCATCAAGAAAGGGACCGGTGAGCTGGAAGGCGTCAGCTACGATGAGAGCATCTATGAGGGGTATGGGCCGGGCGGTGCCGCCATCCTGGTGGAGTCGCTGACGGACAACAAGAACCGGGCCGTCTCAGAGATCCGGCACCTTTTCAGCAAAAACGGCGGAAGCCTCGGAGAGAGCGGTTGCGTGGCCTGGATGTTTTCCAAAAAGGGGTATTTCGAAATTAAAAAAGGCGCGGTGGAAGAGGAAAAACTCATGGAAATCGCCCTGGAGGCTGGCGCGGAAGACGTTCGGGAAGACGACGGCAGTTTCGAAGTCATCTCGGATCCCGACGATTTCGAGGCGATCAAGGCCGCCTTGGAAAAGGCCTCCATTGCGACCGAAGCGGGAGAGGTCACGATGGTTCCAAACAGCACGGCCAATCTTACGGGCAAGGAAGCAGAGCAGATGGTGAGGCTTATGGAGGCCCTGGAGGATTGCGAGGATGTCCAGAAGGCGTATACCAATGCCGACATCCCGGACGCCGTCATGAATGGGATGGCTTGATGGAGATGTCGAGCATCCGCTGAACCGCTTTCAAGGCGGGCTTTCGGACGACCTCGGGCACCTTGACTTCCCCTTCCATCCGCTCCAGGCTTCGGATGACGTCTTTGAGGGTGATCTTTTTCATGTTCTTGCAGACCATTTTTTCTGAGGCCGGGTAAAACCGCTTTTCCGGGTTTTCCTTCTGAAGCGGATAGAGCAACCCCACCTCGGTTCCCACAATGAAAGAAGCGTGCCCGGATTCCCGGGCAAAGCGCAGCATCCCCGAGGTACTGAAGATTTCATCGGCCAAAGCCAGGACTTCGGGGCGGCATTCAGGGTGGGCCATGAAGACGGCATCCGGATGAACCGATTTTGCCTTTTGCACGTCTTCGGGTTTTAGCCGTTCATGGGTAGGACAGAAACCGTCCCACCAATGGATGCGTTTCTCGGTCCGGGGGGCCACATACCGGGCGAGGTTGCGATCCGGAGTCATCAGGACTTCTTCGGCATCCAGGCTGTTGACGACCTGGACGGCATTGGCCGAGGTGCAGCAGATGGTGGAGAGCGCTTTTAAGTCCGCCGTTGAATTTACATAGGTCACCACCGGCATGGGGGGAAGGGAGCGGATCATTTCCTCGAGCGCTTCAGCGGTAATCATGTCCGCCATGAGGCAGCCGGCATCTTTACGCGGCAGCAAAAC
>PCSF01000203.1 GCA_002771315.1 Desulfobacterales bacterium CG23_combo_of_CG06-09_8_20_14_all_52_9
CTTCGGAATCTTTCTTGCCCCCGTAGCTCAGGCGGATAGAGCACCGGTTTCCTAAACCGGGTGCCGGGTGTTCGAGTCACCCCGGGGGCACCATTAAAAAAGGTAGATTTACCAATCGGTTATGTAAAGAGGCTTTTTAGCAGGTTTTTGAGTTTTCGGAATTTGCACTTGATTTGCACTTGTAAGGTTTGAGATCATCCCCCCCAAACGGTTCAAAGCCGCCTTTTTATGTTCCGGTGTAAGGTGAGCATACCTCAAGGTCATTTCAATGCTCTTGTGCCTCAAGAGGTCCTTTACAGTGTAAATATCCACGCCCCCCATGACCAGCCATGATGCAAAGGTGTGTCTCAGGTCATGAAACCGGAAATTCTCAATTCCGGCCTTCTTCAAGGCCGTATTCCATGAATGATGTACATTGTTCAAGGGTGCTCCGGGTTTCATTCCTGGGAAGACGTGAGGATTATTTACAAACCGGGGAAAATCAGAAAGAAGATATTGCACATCTTCATTGATAGGCAAGTGTGCATCTTTGCCGTCCTTCCCGTCCAGGATAGTGATGATCCCCCGTTTCAGGTTCACATCTTTCCATTGAAGTTTGAAGATTTCCCCTTGTCTCATTCCGGTATTGAGTGCCAGAAGCACTATCGGCCTCAAGAAGTCATTGCACGCCTCAATTAACCGCCCGGCCTCTTTTTTTGTGAGATAGCGGACAATCGTATTGTTCTCTTTATAGAGCTTGATTTTCTTGACAGGATTTTCCCGAGCCTTTCCCCATAGGATAGCCTTGTTATAAATGGCCTTGAGCAATGCCACTTCCCGGTTGATTGTAGCAACACTCACTTTTACCTTTCGCCTCTTGGTCCTGTAATTTTCAATGGTGCCCGGCTTAATGAGGTTCAAAGGGGACTTGCCAAAGAAGGGTGTTAGATGATTCTTTAACATGGATTCGTCTCTATCCCAACTTTTCTTGTTCTCCTTTGACCATGCGATATAATTCTTCTCGAAGTCTTCAAAGAGAGGCGACTTGTCCGTTGAGGCAATGTCAAACCGTCCTTGCACAAGTTCCCCGGACCTGGCCTTCAATGCCTTCAAGGCGTCCGTTTTGTTCACTTCCCCGTCCCGGCCTATCCGTTCCCTCTTTTGACGACCTCCGGCATAATAGGAAATACCCCAGGAGCCGCCTGTTTTTCCTTTCCGGTAAAATATAGGCCCCTCCCATAAAGCCCTGCCTATGGGTAAACTCTTAATCGCTTCCCGTGTGATTTTCGCCATGCTCGGACCCTCCCTTCTCCCTCGATACCTGAGCTATCGGTACGCCCTTGAATCCGGCCCGGTAGCCGTCCCCCAAATCTCTCCGGGTCTCGTCATCACTCAGCTTCATCCATTTCGTGTGCTCGTCTGCGGTTCCAAACCGCTCGCCGTGATAATG
>PCSF01000159.1:0-1322 GCA_002771315.1 Desulfobacterales bacterium CG23_combo_of_CG06-09_8_20_14_all_52_9
ATCCCAGAGGTTCAGATGCACAAGGATTTTCCGGATATATCAATTAAAAATATCAGTATATCAATATGTTGTGTTACGGTGAGTTTTTGATTCAAGAGATTGAGCATTAAGGACAATCCCCTTGACAACGGACCTGGAGAATCGTATATTTTGAGCTAAATTCAGATCAACCCAAATAAGGCCTATGTCATGAATACCATATCCGTATCCGAAGCCAAGATGAAATTGAGCGCCCTGGTGGATTCCGTAAAGAATACCGATGAAGAGGTAGTCATCACCAAAAACGGCCGGCCGGTTGCTGTCCTCGTGAGCCCGGACGAATTTGAAAGCTGGCGGGAAACCCTGAAGATCCGTTTTGATTCCGATTTTATGGCGGAAATAACAAAGGGCCTGGAATCCATAAAAAGAGGGGGCGCATCGCTTTACACCCTGGAGGAGCTGCTGCCGAACCCGTGACACCGCCTGGAGAAAAGCCTGTTTTACGGGTGACGGATGATGTCGCTTCGGTTTTACAGAAACTCCACCCGGTGATTAAATCGCACGTCCGGTCCGGCCTGCGGGCCATCATAGAAGATCCCTACAGCGGCAAGGCACTGAAGGATGAATTGCAAGGGCTGAGAAGCTATCGCGTTAAACGATTCCGGATCATCTACCGCATTGACACGCTAAAACCATCCATCGACATCATCGCCATTGGGCCACGAAGGATCATATACGAAGAGACCTTTCGGATCCTCTCAAAAAAATGAGCTATGTTTCCCGGGAGGCATCCGCACGATTGTAAAGTCCGCAACAGGCTCCGCAGGATACCGATTCTGAAACCTGGCAAAGATACACACCCCCGGGAACCGTTGCTTCAGGGTGTTGAAAAGCCGAACTATGCTTTTCCACGACGCCTCGACCATTCATAGAGGGCAACGGCCATCGCCACCGCCGCGTTTAAAGAGTCGATCCCCTGCTCCATAGGGATAGAAACGGCGCGATCTCGTAAGCCTTCAGGCAACCCCTGACCCTCCATTCCGGCCAGCAGTCCGAAAGCTTCCGGAAAACGGATTTTCCTCAGATCCCGGCCTTCGGCCGACAGGGCGATGACCGGGATATCCAGCGGGAGTTCTTCCAGAGCCGGTCCCTCTTTTAGCGGCAAGGTGAGGGCGGCACCCCCCGAAGCCCGCAGCGCCTTGGGATGAAACGGGTGCGCGCTCTCCTGAAGCAGGATCCCCTGGGATGCCCCGAAGGCTGCCGCAGACCGAATGGCGGCCCCGACATTCTCCGGATCCTGGAAAGGCAGGAGCACGGTGCATCCTGGGGGAAAACCTTCTTCC
>PCSF01000159.1:1452-2144 GCA_002771315.1 Desulfobacterales bacterium CG23_combo_of_CG06-09_8_20_14_all_52_9
GCGGCGTCTGGTCCCCGCGGCTGATCCATGCCTCACACCTATCCGGATGCTTTTGAATAATTTCCAGGACTTGTCGGGTACCGCAAGCCAGCGCCTTCTCCGCTTTCTTCACCCCCCTGCTGGTCAAAAGCTTTTTGAGATCGATGAAAATCGGATTTTGGGGACTCGAAATAGCGTGCAGGGTCTTTTGGGCCGATGCGCTTTGCCGCACCGAATAAACCGGAGAGTCAAGCCTTCGAAAAACCACCAGACGTCGCTGATGCAAAGTTTCGGGGAGTGCATAGGCTTTGTCGAGAAAAAGGGCATAGGCGTCCTTGAAACGATTTGTCGCACGCGCCACTTCCGCCTCACAGCCCGGTCCCTTCATGAAGATTGCCATTCCTCCCTGATTCAAGGATCCCCGGATGCGATCGAGGGTCTCGTCGATGGGTTCTACGGCCCGGGTGATGACGGCTTCCACCGGTATTTCGGTCCGTGCTGAAATGCTGCCCGCATGCACCCGAATTCCCTTCAATCCCAGCAAGGCAATGGCCTGATTCAAAAATAAAACGCGGTTTCCCCGGCTTTCCGCCAAAATGACCTCAAGGTTTGGCCGAAAAATCTTCAAGGGTATCCCCGGCATCCCGGGCCCGGTGCCTAAATCAAGAAGTGGAGATGGGAAATCGATCATCGTGGCGGGAAAAAAGGAATCG
>PCSF01000159.1:2176-2782 GCA_002771315.1 Desulfobacterales bacterium CG23_combo_of_CG06-09_8_20_14_all_52_9
ATGAACCCGTGTGAGGTTCAATTCGGAATTGCGGTCCCTCAAGAGGGTATGATAAGTCCACAGTTGTCGGAGCTGAGGAGCGGAAAGCGTAATCCCGCAGCCTTGCAGAAGGGCATCCATCCTTTCTACGGTGGCCGTCTTTTCAGGTTCGGCAACAAAACGGTGCATCTTACTCATATCGCAGTCCGTGGGTCGGAGATGACGCGGCCTTGCGCGATGCGCCTTTATGAAAGGGTCCCCATCGGTGACTTCGATGCATTTTTTCCACCATCGCTGGCCTGTTTTTTTCGAAGACAACCATGTTCTCTCCCTTTACAAACCGGCCGGTCTTCTCATGCAGGGAGACCGAAGCGGTGCGCCGTGCCTTCTCGATCTGGCCCGATCCTGGATTAAAGAGCGTCATCACAAGCCGGGAAGGGTCTTTCTCGGGCTGGTCCACCGCCTGGACCGTCCCGTGGCCGGCATTGTGCTTTTCGCCCGCACTTCCAAAGCCGCCTCACGACTCAGCGCCCGGATTCGCGAGGGGCAAATTAGAAAATCCTATATTGCCATCCTGGAAGGAATACCCCCCTCACCTTCAGGAGATCTGGTTCACTTCTTTGAATG
>PCSF01000159.1:2979-6799 GCA_002771315.1 Desulfobacterales bacterium CG23_combo_of_CG06-09_8_20_14_all_52_9
CAGCACCCCTTTCCGGCCGTCAAATCGCCCTCTTTTCCAAAGAAATCGCTTTTCAGCATCCCACACGGCCGGAGGAAATTACCCTTTCATCCCCCCTGCCGGTAGGATGGCCCTGGGGTTCCGGTATCGCCGCGACGGATGTGCCGCTTTGGAACTGGGATGAATTTGCCCTCCCCATTATTTCCGGGTAAGCTGCCGGTATCGGATGCGACGGGGCATCTCGGCGGCCGAACCCAAGCGTTTGCGCCGGTCGGTCTCATACTCCGAATAATTTCCCGTAAACCAGACTACCCGGCTTTCGCCTTCAAAGGCAAGGATATGGGTGGCGATCCGGTCGAGGAACCACCGATCGTGGGTGATAACCACCGCGCACCCCGCAAAGTTATCGAGCGCCTCCTCAAGAGCCCGCAGGGTGTTCACATCAAGGTCGTTGGTGGGCTCATCCAGAAGCAGCAGGTTGGCCCCGGATTTGAGCATCCGGGCCAGATGGACCCGATTGCGTTCTCCCCCGGACAGCACTCCCACCTTCTTTTGCTGATCGTTTCCGGAAAAGGCGAACCTCGCCACGTAGGCCCTGGATTTGACTTGCACCTTTCCCAGTTCTAGGATGTCGTTACCATCCGAAATCACTTCCCAAACGGTTTTTTCAGGATTCAGATTTTCCCGGCTCTGATCGACATACGCCATTTTCACCGTTTCCCCGAACCGGAATGTGCCCGAATCCGGCTCTTCCTGCCCGGTGATCATCTTAAACAATGTGGTTTTACCCGCGCCATTGGGCCCGATAACTCCTACGATGCCACCGGGAGGCAGAGAGAAAGATACATTCTCCATGAGGAGCCGGTCCTTGAACCCCTTGGCCACGCTGTTGGCTTCCACCACCAGGTTCCCCAGGCGGGGGCCTGGAGGGATATAGATCTCCAGGTCTTCCTGGCGCTGTATGCTGTCCTGGGAAAGGAGTTTTTCATATGCGCCGATCCTGGCCTTGGATTTGGCATGTCGCGCCTTTGGACTCATTCGGATCCATTCCAGTTCACGCTCCAGAGTTTTTTGGCGTTTGCTTTCGCCTTTTTCCTCCACTGCCAGACGGGCCTTTTTCTGTTCGAGCCAGGAAGAGTAGTTTCCCTTCCAGGGGATGCCGCGACCCCGATCGAGTTCCAGAATCCAGCCGGCCACGTTATCGAGGAAATAGCGGTCATGGGTTACGGCGATGACGGTTCCTTCGTAGTTTTGCAGGTGATGCTCCAGCCATGCGACGGTCTCCGCATCCAGATGATTCGTCGGTTCGTCCAGCAGCAAAATATCCGGTTTTTGGAGAAGCAGACGGCACAAGGCCGTGCGCCGGCGCTCGCCCCCTGAGATGACTTTGACCGACGTGTTTCCTTCAGGACACCGCAAAGCATCCATGGCCATTTCCAGACGGGAGTCGATATCCCATGCATTCAAGGCGTCGAGTTTTTCCTGGACCGCCCCCTGGCGCTCGATGAGACGGTTCATCTCGTCATCCGACAGGGGTGAAGCCAAGGCTTCGCTGATCCGGTTGAACTCCTTCATGAGATCCACGGTTTCCCGAACCCCCTCCTCGACGATTTCCCGAACGGTCTTGGTCTCGTCCAGAACCGGCTCCTGCTCAAGAAAACCCACTGTATTACCCGGCGAAATGACGGTTTTACCCGAAAATTCGGTGTCAACACCGGCAAGAATCCGCAACAGAGAGCTCTTCCCGGAGCCGTTAAGCCCGATAACCCCGATCTTTGCGCCATAAAAATAGGAAAGGGAAATATCTTGAAGGATCGGACGTTTTTCGTAATACTTACTGACTCCAATCATGGAATAGATGATTTTATCCAACTGCTCACCCATCAGTCGGCATCTCCTTTTTTATGATCAGTAGAAAAATTCGAGAATTTTCTTGATACACGATATCACCCGTCGGATCAACAGGATCATTCAGCAGCGGCGTGAAACGATCCACGAGTTGAAAAGCGTCGTTGACATATCATACAAATTGGCATAAACATCTACCCTGTTTTTTAATAAACTCGGGGGCCCTTTCTCCCTAGGCAACGGAAGCAATATATAATGATCATGGCCGGAAAATATCCTTCTGAAGACTCCACCGCCATCGATGCACTCATCGCCAAAAGCGGTATCATCAACAGACAGATCCTGAAATTCTATCGATATATGCGGTCAAGCGGATCGAGGAAAATTCCTTCATCGAACGCCTCTCGTCTGGAACGGATGCACCCTATTGTCCGCCGATTCCTTGCAGCGATTCGGATAAATACCCTCGCCGACCTCTTATACACCTATTACCTTGGCGGTTCTCTCACACGACAGGATCAATTGACCTTCGCAAAAATCCATGGAATGGAGCATCGTGCCTATTTATTAACCGGTTTCAATGCCCTTTGCTGCGGAATTCCCACCGCGGCGATGTATTTCCTGGTGGGTGAAGGATTTCAGATCCTCTCCCGGGTACATTCCTTAACCGAGTTGCCCGCCCTGTTCGTCGGAAACACCTCCTTCGGAATCGGCGGAATCAGTTTGGTCGTGGATCTTTTCCGGATGTTCGACGCCTTCTGGAATAAACGGTGCTGGGCACCCTTCGGCTTTCTTCCCGCGTTCATCAACTTCCCCACCTATCTCAAAATCGGATGGAACAGAATCAAAACCGGGCGGACCGCAAAAGGGGCTTGCGAAAAGATAAGGGCGGATACTCGATTAATGGGAACAGCACCCACACGGATATTTACCGGACAAGGAAATACACATGAGTAATTTGACCTTCGGTTTGACCCTGATGGTCTTCGGCATGGGGGGTACGGTGCTAGCCCTTGCCTTGTTCAGTATGCTGATGACGGTCCTAAAAAAGCTTTTTCCCTTTGAAAAAGAGGATACCAAAAAAGGGAATACGTAATATATAGTTATCAACACCTAACTCTTGCATGCGGGACGAAACATGTTTCAAGCGATGATCGATGGACTCTTAGGACTCACGACGGGTTTTACCAGCCTTCACTGGTCAAACCCGGTGATGATCGCCGTCGGCGGTCTTCTTCTGTTTTTAGGAATTAAAAAAGATATCGAACCCCTCCTGTTGGTACCGATCGGTTTCGGCGCCATCCTCATCAACATCCCCGCAGCCGGACTCATGGAAGAAGAGGGATTCCTGAGGGTGATTTACAATATGGGTATCGCCACCGAGCTTTTTCCGCTATTAATTTTTATCGGTATAGGTGCCATGACGGATTTCGGACCTTTACTGGAAAATCCGAAGATCTTTCTCCTGGGTGCTGCGGGACAGTTCGGCATTTTTTTGACCATCGGGCTGGCCCTGCTCTTTGGGTTTTCCCAACTGGATGCGGTGGCTATCGGCATCATCGGCGCCTGTGACGGTCCCACGGCCATCTATGTTTCATCCAAATACGCCCCCCATTTATTGGGGGCCGTTTCAGTGGCTGCCTATTCTTACATGAGCCTGGTGCCGATCATCCAACCCCCGATCATGCGGGCATTGACCACCCAGAAAGAGCGAACCGTCCGCATGGACATCGAAACCAAGCCGGCCTCCAAAACCGCAAGGATCATGTTTCCCATTGTCGTAACCATTGTCGGCGGGCTCATCGCGCCACAGGGGCTTCCGCTTCTGGGAACAATCATGCTGGGGAATCTGATGAAGGAATCCGGGGTCGTCGCCCGGCTGAGCAAGGCTTCCGAAAATGAGATTACCAACGTGGTCACCTTGCTCCTCGGTATCTCCATCGGCGCCACCATGGAGGGGAAAGCTTTTTTAAAGTTCCAGACCCTGCTCATT
>PCSF01000143.1 GCA_002771315.1 Desulfobacterales bacterium CG23_combo_of_CG06-09_8_20_14_all_52_9
GATGCGTCCGGTTGTCTGGTTCACGCCGTAGTGGGAAAACTTAAAAAACCGGCCTGAGAAACTGGCCGGGCTCCCATGGGTCAAGTGTCCGCCATGGGTCAGGCTCATACCCAAAATGGAATCTCCTGGATCGAGCAGCGCAAAATACACGGCCATGTTGGCCTGGGAGCCCGAATGCGGCTGAACGTTGGCATACTCGGCCTTAAACAACGACTTGGCACGGTCTATCGCCAAACGCTCCGTCTGGTCCATATACTCACATCCGCCATAATACCGTTTCCCCGGATAACCCTCGGCGTATTTATTTGTGAGCACGCTCCCCTGTGCTTCCATGACCGCCCGGCTGGCGATGTTTTCCGATGCGATCAGTTCAAGCGTGTCTCGCTGGCGAATAAACTCGGCACGGATGGCCGAGGCGATTTCAGGATCTGTTTGTTGTATTGCGTCCAATGTCAGCATGTTTTCCATTTCGTTCTGCAATTCAACGGGAGGTGCCTGGATTCGGCCCTTCGGCTTTCTGTGATGTTGCTTGTTCGATCTTATTGACGCGTATCTGGTGGCGCCCGCCCTCGAAGGGAGTATCGAGCCACACCCGAACGATCTCCAGGGCGAGCCCTTCACCAATTACCCGGGATCCCAAGGCGAGAATGTTGGCGTCATTGTGTCGCCGGCTCATGGCGGCGGAATACATACCTGAACAAAGAGCGGCCCGGACACCGGGAAACCGGTTGGCCACCATGGACATACCGATTCCGGTACCGCAAATGAGGATGCCCCGCGGTACCTTTTTCAAGGAGACCATGGTCGCCACTTTTTCCCCGAAGTCGGGATAATCGACAGAGTCTTCCCCGTTTGTTCCCACATCCACGATCTCGATCCCTTTTTGGAGAAGGAATTTTTTGATGGCCTCCTTGAGCGCATAGGCGGCATGATCACAGCCGATGGCAATGGGGCCCGTGATGTCTTCCATATCCAATGCCTTTCTTTTTTTCGCGCGATGAATCCGATCGATGATTTCCCGGAAACAATAATAATATCCTGCCTCTTGACCTTGGGCAAGGAAAAATGGACGAATCTATTAAGGATTTAAGGGCGGAATTTTTTGAGAACCAGGCAGGCATTGGTCCCGCCAAAACCAAAGGAGTTGTTCATGGCGTACTCGACGGCTTTTTTGCGGGCGACGTTGGGAACATAGTCGAGATCGCACTCCTCCCCGGGATTTTCAAAATTGATGGTGGGGGGAAGGATGTCATGGTATAGGGTCAGGGCAGTGAATACGGTCTCGACTCCGCCGGCGCCGCCGAGAAGATGGCCGGTCATGGATTTCGTGGAGCTGACGGCAACCCTTCTGGCATGTTCGGCAAAGACGGTCTTGATGGCCCGGGTTTCATACAGGTCGTTGAGGAGGGTGGAAGTGCCGTGGGCATTGATATATTCCACCGCTTCGGGCAAAATCCCGGAATCTTCAATGGCGGCGGCCATGCATCGCGCCATTCCCTCGCCATCCGGTGAAGGGGCGCTGATATGGAAGGCGTCCCCGCTCATTCCATATCCAACCATCTCGGCATAGATACGGGCCCCCCGTTTTTCGGCGTTTTCCAGGCTTTCCAGGATCAGGATACCGGAGCCCTCTCCGATGACGAATCCGTCACGGTCCCTCTCGAAAGGCCTGGAAGCCTTCTCCGGTGCGTCGTTTCGGGTGGAAAGGGCCTTCATGGCGTTGAATCCGGCAACCGCGGTAGGCGTTACCACCGATTCCACGCCTCCGGTGATCATGGTATCGGCGCGGCCGCTTTGAATGATTTTAAAGGCCTCGCCGACAGCGTGGGTTCCGGCGGCACAGGCGGTGGACATGGACGCGTTGGGGCCCTTCGCCCCGAAAAGGATGGAGATCATTCCGGCGGCCATGTTTCCGATCATCATCGGGATGAAAAACGGGCTTACCCGTTTGGGCCCTTTTTGTTCGATGACCCGGGTTGTTTCCTCCAGAAAAGAAAGCCCTCCCAAACCGCACCCCGTGAATACCCCGACCCGTGGGGCGTTTGCAGCATCGATAATCAGGCCGGAGTCTTCCATAGCCATCCGGGAGGCGGCCATGGAATAGGCGATGAACGGTGTGGCCCGGTTGGCGTCCTTTTGGGATATGAAATCGGTTGGCTTGAACTCTTTGATTTCGCCCGCGATTTGGGTCTGGTAAAGCGTGGCGTCGAACCGGGTGATCCGTCCGATCCCGGACTTTCCGTCGCAAAGAGCGGTCCAGGTTTCTTTCACCCCCACGCCCAGGGGTGTCACCAGACCGATGCCGGTGATGACGACCCTTTTTTTAATCAAAGCTTCCTCCTTGTGTCCATCTTTGAGCGGGCATTAAAGCCCGGAAAAGAAAATCTCCGTGATCGGGACGGATGATGAGCGATTAAGAATGTTTGGCGATATAATCCAGGACATCTTTCACGGTGACGAGTTTTTCTGCCTCTTCGTCCGAAATTTCGATATCAAACTCCTCCTCCATGGACATGATGAGTTCCACCAGATCCAGGGAGTCCGCGCCCAGGTCGTCCACGAAGGAAGCCTCCGGCACGATGTCGTTGATGTCCACGCTCAGTTTTTCCGCAATGATCTTTTTGACCTTATCCTCAAGTGACATGATCGTTTCCTCCTTGATAGTTTTTTGGGATAGCATTTTGAGTTGTTATATGTACATGCCTCCGCTGACATGGATGACCTGGCCGGTAATATATGCCGCCTCATCGGAAGCCAGGAAGGCCACCATATGTGCTACGTCTTCAGGCTTTCCGGTTCGGCCCAGGGGGATTTGTGCAACCATGGATTCTCTCACCTTTTGGGGAAGGGAGGCCGTCATGTCCGTTTCGATGAATCCCGGTGCCACTGCGTTCACGGTAATGCCCCGCTGGGCGAATTCCCGGGCGGCAGTTTTGGTCAAACCGATGATCCCCGCCTTGGACGCCACGTAGTTGGCTTGCCCGGCATTTCCGATAACCCCCACAATGGAGGCGATGTTGATGATGCGTCCGAACCGCTGGTTTACCATGGCGCGGGCCGCAAACCGGATGCAATGGAACGCTCCCTTCAGGTTGACGGCCATGACGGCATCCCAGTCCAGTTCGTTCATACGCATGAGCAGTTTGTCTTTGGTAATTCCGGCGTTGTTGATTAAAACATCGATTCGCCCGGTTTCGGCGACGATGTTCTCGAAGAAAGCTTTGACCTCGGCCTCCGAAGCCACGTTGACGCGGCTGCTTTTCGCGGATCCCCCGGCTTCTTCAATGAGGGTCTCGGTCTTTTTCGCATGGACCCTTTTACCTCCCGGATCGTTGGGAGAAAAGTAGTTGAAATAAATTAGCGTACCCGGTCCCGAAAGTGCCAGGCAAATAGCGCGTCCGATGCCCCGTGAACCGCCGGTGACCACAACCACACGTTTTTTTTCGGGTGTCATATCCGCCTCTCGAAGATGTAATCGGCCGCAAGGTCCAAGTCGTTGAAAAGGTGTTGATATCCGGCCGTCAGCGATGCAAAGGCGATGCTCTCCAGAAAGGAAAATGCTTTTTCCGAATCGAAAAGCCCGCTTCCCATGGTGATTTTCGCGGCATTTTGGGATACCGTTTGAGCCACCTCCCGGGCAAAAATTCTCGAAAATACCTTGATTTTTTCAGATGTGGGATTCCGTTGGTCTTCCAGGCTTTTAGCTTTTTTTACAAAACTGGCCCCTGTTTCCACATGGGTCATCATGTCGGCTAGAGCGAACATCACCACCTGCTGCCGGGTGAGCTTGTGGTCATGGACCAATGTCACAGTTTCATTCAACGCCCGGGCCGCCAGCCCGATGAGTTTGCCTCCCATGTCCGGGGATGAAGCATTGATTTGATCCATCTCCATGGCGATATCCGAATAAAAGGCCCCCTTGGTTTTTCGAGTCTTCTTCCAACGGAAAGTGCTGATAATGTTTTGCTGAATCTCGCTGGTCCCCTCATAAATGCAGGTGATTTTCACGTCCCGCTTGATCTTTTCCACCATAAACTCCCTGATGTAACCATATCCGCCGAGAGCCTGAATCGCGTCGTCCGCGGCTTTGTTGGCGGTTTCGGTGGCAAAGAGCTTGGCGATGGAGCCTTCCACCTGCAGGTCTTCCCGGGTTTCATCCAGCCGTTTTGCCGTTTCCATAAGATAAGAAGCGGCGGCTTCCAGACGGACCACGTGGGGAACTACGAGCTTGTGGGTATACCCTTGCTTTTCGGAGAGGGGGGATCCGAATTGGATCCGTTCCTTGGCATACGGAATAACAATGTCCATGGCGGCCTCTCCGGCACCAAGGGCCATGGCGGCCACCATCAGTCTCGTGTATCCAAAGACTTCGTTGGCCTGCTTGAGTCCGAGACCCGGAACCCCGCCGATGAGGTTATCCTTCGGGACGAAAACATCGGTGAAGGTGATAGGGGAAGTATTGGAAGCTCGGATTCCATGCTTTTCTTCGCCTTTTCCCTGCACAAACCCTTCCGAACCTTTCTCCACAATGAAAAAGGACGGCCCTTCCGGCGCTTTGGCAAGAACGGTGATAAAGTCGGCGTATCCACCCGTGGAGATGAACTGCTTGCTCCCGTTGATTTTATAGCCGACAATCTCTCCCGAAGATCCCAAGACCGGATCCGCCTTGGTTTTTAAGGAGGCCAGATTGCTTCCGGCTTCGGGCTCCGTCACGGCATAAGCAACAAGAGATTTTCCCTCGGCGATGGCGGAAAGCCACTTTTTCTTTTGCGTTTCGGTGCCGCCTACTCGAAGAGGGTCTGACCCTAACTGGATGGCGAAAAAAGCCGTGGAGACCCCCAGGCAGATCTTGGCCATTTCCCGGGTGATCTCGCAGCAATCCTCGGCACCACCTCCCATTCCGCCATAGGCTTCCGGAATGAACAGGAGCTGAAGCCCGATCTCCGGGCCCAACATCTGACGGATAATGTCTTCCGGAAAGGTCTCGTGCTTGTCCAGGTCAAGGACCTTTTCTTTGGTCAGGAGCCGATTTTTCAGCTGCAGGACCGTTTCAACGACCATCTTCCGGGTTTCCGGGTCCAGGCCGTTGGTTTTCCCTTGAAATGGGGTGGCAGGATCAGAGGCCATGTCGAAAGGTCTTCCTGGGGACTTATTCTTCGGTTTCGATCACTTTGCGCCCCTTGTAGGTACCGCAGTTGGGGCAGGCACGATGCGACGGCTTAGCCTCCCCGCATTTGGGGCACGGCGACAGATTGGGAAGAGTGGCTTTGTAATGCGCCCGGCGCATATCACGTTTTGACTTGGATTTTCTACGTTTTGGCAGCGGCATAAGTAATCTCCTAACTAATTGATATTACAATTTATTTTTACAAAATTATTCTGAATCAAAATAATTGGCATCTAGTAATTGAAAACCGAAACGTTGTCAAGGACTTTTCATCGACGCAACTAAAATTGTTCCTCTTGTACTCGAATACGGCATGTGATATGAAACAATTCGCTGAATGGATCTATACGGGAAATTGATTTAACTCATTGATAAAATTAAATATAAATCCATATCGGATTATACGGGGCCCTCATCCGAAAGCATTTTGGGAAAGGATGGAATATCAAGCCGGAAAGCACCTGCAGGATAGCGGCGGGGAAAAGGGATTTCGCCATGCCATGACTAGTTTCAAAAATATCGATGAGTTGAGCTGAAAAAAATTGCGGGAATGGATAATAATAAAAATATAATATTCAAATGGTTATTAATATATCGACGGCAATTTAAAAAATATCGAAAAGGAAATTATAAGCAATGATTGTGACGCGATTTCCTCCGAGTCCGACCGGGCATCTTCATCTGGGAGGCGCCCGGACGGCTTTGTTCAACTGGCTGTACGCCCGACACACAAGGGGAAAATTTATCCTAAGAATCGAGGACACGGACACGGCACGCTCCTCGCAGGAATCTGTGGACGCCATCCTGGAGTCGCTCAACTGGCTGGGTATCGACTGGGATGAGGGGCCATACTTTCAATCCCAACGTTTCAATATCTATCAGGATCATATCCAAAAGCTTGTCGAATCGGGTCATGCCTATTATTGCGATTGTCCCCCGGAAAGGCTCGAAGAGATCCGCAAGGCGGCCATGGCCTCGGGGGGGAAGCCCAAGTACGATGGGAAATGCCGGGAGCGGGGTCTGAAGCCTTCCGAAGAAACGGTGGTTCGGTTCAAGGCTCCGCTGATCGGAACGACGATCCTAAACGATGTCGTCAAGGGAAGCATCGTTTTTGAAAACAGCGAGCTGGACGATTTCATCATCGCCCGTAAGGATGGTACTCCCACCTACAATTTTGTAGTGGTAGTGGATGATATCACCATGGGCATCAACGTGATCATTCGCGGCGACGATCATGTGATGAACACCCCTAAGCAGATCCTGATTTATAAGGCCCTATGTGCAGCCCTCCCGGTATTCGGTCATGTCCCCATGGTCTTGGGCAGCGACCGTTCCCGCCTGAGCAAGCGCCACGGCGCCATGTCGGTGCTGGCCTACCGCGATATGGGGTATCTCCCGGAGGCCCTCATCAACTATCTGGTTCGCCTGGGATGGTCATATGGGGATCAGGAGATCTTTACCCGGGACGACCTCATTGAAAAATTTTCCATGGAAAGGCTCGGAAAATCACCCGGAGTCTTCAATCCGGAAAAACTTTTATCCGTCAACGCGGAGCACATCAAGC
>PCSF01000241.1 GCA_002771315.1 Desulfobacterales bacterium CG23_combo_of_CG06-09_8_20_14_all_52_9
TGTTATCCCTTAGGCCGCTCGTCGATCACGCGCAGGGCTTTTCCTTCACTTCGGGCAATGGTTTTAGGTGCTAAAATATCCACCTTCACTCCGATTCCCATCATCCCCTGGATGTGAGCGGCAATTTTTTTCTCCACTTCGGATCGCTTTTCAGTCCCCAGAGCATAGACTTCAGGCTTGGCTTCAACCCGAACGGTGAGGCTGTCGAGGTATCCTTTCTTGCGGATCACCAAAACATACTGGGGCAGCACTTCTTCTACATCCAGGAGGAGGGCTTCGATCTGGGATGGAAATACATTGACGCCGCTGATAATGAGCATGTCGTCGGAACGTCCGGTGATTTTATCCATCTTGATAAATGTTCTGCCGCAGGCGCATTTTTCCCGACGCAGACGGCTGATGTCTTTGGTGCGGTATCGGATCATGGGCATAGCCCTGCGTTGGATGGCGGTGAAGATGAGTTCCCCGCTTTCGCCCATCGGGACCGGCTCCAATGTCACCGGGTCAACGATTTCAGCCAGGTAATGGTCTTCGTTAATATGGAGACCGTCCTGTGCCTCGCAATCGAAAGATACTCCGGGTCCGCCGAGCTCGGTGAGGCCGTAAGCCTCCATGGCCTTGATTCCCATCCGGACCTCGATTTCGTCTCTCATGGCAATACTCCAGGGTTCGGCTCCGAACACCCCTACTCGCATTGGGAGGTTACGGACATCCACTTTCATTTCCTCTGCGCGTTCCGCGATGGTCAGAGCATAAGACGGGGTGCAGAAGAGGGCGGTTGACCCAAAATCTTTCATGAGGGTGATTTGTCTTTCGGTCATGCCCGAGCTGGTAGGGACAACGGTACAACCGAGCCGGCAGGCGCCCTGATGAAATCCCAGTCCGCCGGTGAAAAGGCCGTGCCCGTAAGCGTTCTGGACGATATCGGTCGGCCGCACGCCGGCAGCCCAGAGGTTTCGGGCCATGCATTCCGTCCATTGGTCCAGGTCTTCGGCAGTGTAAGGTCCGGTGATCGGTTTTCCGGTGGTGCCAGAGGAGGCGTGAACGCGAACGACCTTGTCCATGGGGACTGCACATAGGCCGAAAGGATAGTTGTCGCGCAGGTCGTTTTTGACCGTCATCGGAAGCTTTCTGATATCTTCGAGGTGCTTGATATTAGCCGGTTTGATGCCCCGTTCATCAAATTTCTTCCGGTAAAAGGGAAGCTTTTCATAAACCCATTCCAGAGTTTCTTTCAGTTTTTTCAACTGAAATTCCTTAAGCTTATCGACGGGCATGGTTTCAAATTGATCATCCCAGGGCATTTCCTTCCTCCTTGGCTAATGTTGAGTGGATGCGTTTCTTATATTCGTGCCGCGGCTGAAAAGCCCAGCTCGAAGGCTTTGAGATTAATATCTGAAAAGGCCTTTTTGGTTTTGCTTCTGATGATGGTTTTCACATGATCCGCAGTCAATGGAACGGTGCTGGTTTGGATCAGTGCTCCTAAAAGGACCATGTTGACGGCCATTATACTTCCCGCTTCTTTGGCGATGTTGGTAGCGTTGAAAGCGATGAGTTTTCCGGTCTTTTTTCGGATCAAATCCTGCAGCAGCTTCAGATTCGGATACACCCCTTTTCCGATGTTTACTGTAAACGGCATGAGGGGGGAAAGGTTCGTGATAACCAGAGTTTTTGCGTTGCATTTGTTCAGGGCGCGAAGAGTTTCCGAAGGCTCGAAGCCCATCAGGACATCGGCCTCCCCATCTGAGATAATGGCGCTATCGGCTTCCCCAAATATGACGGTGGATTCCACCACGCCTCCCCGCTGCGCCATGCCGTGGATTTCGCTCATGTGGATCGGGATGTTCGCTAAAAGCGCCGCTTCTCCCAATACTTTGGAAGCAAGCAGATTCCCCTGTCCCCCGACCGCTACGATGATGACTCGCGTTGTGTCCATTGGCTCAAATCCTATCTTTTGTGATGTGTTTAAAGGCCGGATCATTCCAAAATGGAATCCGGGAGCGATCACGCCGAGTTCTTTTTGGCCTTTAAAGGCATAATGGCATTTTCCGGGCAGATCTGGGCGCAGACCGCGCATCCCGTGCACAAGGTGGGATCGATATTGACCTTTCCTTCCCAGATGAAAAAAGCCGGGCAGGCGATGGTCAGGCAATCCCGGTGATTTTTGCATTTCTCAGTGACCCTGAATGGCTTCCCTTTGGCCAGACCCAAACTCTTTGCATAAAGGACGCACATTTCCTCGGAGATCACCACGGAAACCCCTTTAAATCGGACGGCTTCCCGAATGGCTTCGATGCTTTTATTGACTTTATAAGGCTTGATCTTGGTGACAAAGGGAACACCAAGACCTTTGACGACGTTTTCGATGTCGAGGCGACCGTAACCGGAAAGGTTAAGCAGGGACATGTCTGCCCCGGGATGGGGTTGATGTCCGGTCATGGCCGTGATCCCGTTGTTCAGGATTACGAGGGTCAGGTTGTGATTATTGAAAATGGCGTTTATGAGCCCTGGAATTCCGGAATGAAAGAAGGTGGAATCCCCGATGAAGGAAATGACTTTCCGATCTGTTGCCTTGGAAAAACCTCCTCCCGTTCCCGTGGATGATCCCATACACAGGAGAAAATCCGCCATGGAAAGGGGGGGAAGGACACCCAATGTATAGCAGCCGATATCCGTCGGATAAATGGTCTTAATTCCCTCCGCCGCCTTTTTAACGGCGTAATAGGTGGCTCGATGGGAGCATCCGGCGCATAGCGTCGGAGGCCGGTCCGGGACTTCAGGGGCATCACTGACGTCGACGGAGACCGGCTTTTGGTAAGGAATTCCAAAATATTTTGCGATGCGTTCGCGAACCATCCCCGGGTCAAACTCGTAAAGCGGCGAAAAAAGCCCTTCTCCTTTTCCCCGGATTTTGACGCAATTTCCATCTTCCTGGGCAAAAGCCTTTACGGCTTCTTCCATGTAAGGCTCGCCTTCTTCCACCACGAGAACTTTTTGACACCCTTTGAGAAACTGTTTTATCCAAGATCCTGGCATGGGGTGGGAAAAACCGATACGCAGGATTCTCACTTTTCGGCTAATGTCGAGATCTTTGACGGCATCTTTCACGTAGGCATGGCTGATGCCGTTGCAGACAATGCCCCAGGCACCGTCCCCTTCAAGGATGTTCAGGGGAGAGGTTTCGGAAATCGTCCGGGCTTTTTCGATGTTTTTAAGGAGTTTGACATGCAACTTCCGGGAGACCGCCGGCACGGTTACCAGATTGAGGGGATCTTTTTTGAATTCTCCTTTGACGACCCGGGGTCGTATGGGACCCAGGGTGACGACGGCGGTGGAGTGATTGATGCGGGTCGTGGTCCGAAGGATGACCGGTTCCTGGAGCTGTTCGGAGACCTCAAAGGCGTAAAAAACCAGTTCCTTGGCTTCCTGGACGGATGACGGCTCGATTACCGAGAGTCCGGAAAGCTTACCGTAATACCGATTGTCTTGCTCGTTCTGGCTGGAGAACATAAAGGGATCATCCGCGGTGAGCACGACCATCCCGCCTTTGACTCCCACATAAGCCAGCGTCATGAGGGGATCTGCGGCCACATTCAGACCCACATGTTTCATGACCGCCATGCTGCGAAGCCCGCAGTTGGCAGCGGCTGCCGCCACCTCGAGGGCGACTTTTTCATTGGTGCTATACTCGAAATAAAGATCGCTTTCCTGGGACATTTGGAAAAAGCTCAATGAAACCTCCGAAGAGGGCGTCCCGGGATAAGTGCTGGTGAAGGCGACTCCCGCTTCAATGGCCCCGCGGGCGATGGCCTCATTACCGAGGAGGAGCATTTTTTCGCCGGCTCGATCCGTCAATAGCTTGTGCATGGTCCCTTCCTCATTCTGGTTGAATTTGCATGAAGGATTTTCTAAACCATTCCTAACCCAGATTCAACATATTCAATATGTTAGACTTACAGAAAGCTACATTACAGCTACCATACCGTACAGTCAATAAAATTATTGAGGAAAAGAGCACGGATGATCATTCGAAACATCAATGATCCGGAGGTTCTTGAAACCACTTATCTGGCCCATGGCGGTGCGATCGCTCAGATGATTTTGGATCGCCGGACCTTGAAGCAGATCGGATTTTTAGCCATTGCACGCCTGGGTCCGAAAAAGGACATCGAGGTCCATCAGGATCCCATGGAGGAAATCTATGCGTTACGCATCTTTTTTCTTTTCTGCGGTCAGGGTGGCCAAGAATGGACCCGGCGGGTCGATGATGGGAACATCGGGTCGCAGGGCGGCTAATTCATTGAGCGCCTCCCGGATCTCCTTGGAGCCTCGTTCAAATACTACCCGAACGGTTTCCAGGTCCTGTTTTACTTCTCTGGTGGAGAAGCGACCCGAAGTCTTTTCCAAATACTTTAGGACAAGTTCACGAATGGCCTGCCAGGTGTCCCTCCGACTTTGATTGTCCTTTTGCGTCAGTGCGTCGATATTTTTGAGCGCCCTGCGATGAAAGCGATTGCGCAAGAGTTTCACCATGACAGCCAGCCACAGAATCATCAGTGTCGTGGCGCTTCCGGCGCCGATCAGGACAAGAAGGGAAGAGTCCGCTACCATACCGTTGGCTGCAAGGAGCGAAACGACGGCAGCAGCGCCGATCATGCTGATGAACACTCCGATCAGTGTGTGCCTAAGAGTGGCCCTTCGGAATTGTCTTCGATAACTGAAGAGCGCTTCTAAAAAATGGCTCAATCTCTCGCTGTGGGTTTCCACGAATGTAGCCAGGTTGTCCAGGCGATATCGGGGGGCTTCTAGGACGGCTTTTTTCAGATCCTCCCTCTGGTTTTCGAGATATTTCAAGAATCCAAGATCATGACTCTGAAGGTTTTGCGACGCCATCAGGGCTCGTGGAGAATAGGTCAGATGGATCATTGGAATATCTTTTCGGCCGGTGATCTGGGAGAGGTTCCAACACAAGGTGCCGTAAACCCGAAGCAGGTCGTTTAAGGAGCCGCATTCATCGATACGGTTGAGGACGAAGAGGATCCGGTCCTCAAAAGTGCGGGAGGGGAGGGTCTCCCGCAGGCTGGTATGGGTTTCCCGGACGGTGCCGGCTTTGTGTGGATCGAACAGGACCAGGATCAAATCGGCCATGTGGGCCAGGTCGCCGATAACCTCCTGATAGTTGTATCCACGGTCCCGCTCCGTGATGCTGTCCAGCATACCGGGGGTGTCGATGAGGGCCAGCGTATTGAGGAAAGGGGAGGCGACTCGTTTTAGACGAAAGTGCGCCGAAAATCGCTGCCCGTGTTTTTTCAGCGATTCAAAGGGAAATTCCGGATCGTTGAGCAGATACTTGCCGTCCCGTTCCTCCGTGACGCGAATGGGTCCGTCGTCGGACTGCTTTTCATCCATTGTAATAACAGTGAAAGAGTCATCCGTAGGCGCTTGCCCGGTAGCCTGGATATCGGCTCCCAGGAATTCATTAATCAAGGCGGATTTGCCGGAGGAGTAATTACCCATCACCAGGACCAGAGGGCGCCATTTGATGCTGGTCTCCAGGGGTGTTTCACTATAAGAATAACGCAGGGCCACCGGCGTCAGGAGATCCCGAACCATCTCCTGCAGCTCGGAACGCAGGGCATTGATATAATTTTCTCGATAAATCTGCATGGGCAAGGGTGGCAATTCTTTAAACAGAATAGCTATCAGAACCCGACGGTTGCGTCAATACCCCTTAGAAACCTTAAAATTCCGGAATACCGGCTCATCCGACTAAATGGAGCGCGAATGCTTTGAGTTTGAAGAATTCCAAATCTTGGAAGCCGTAGGCTTGGTGTTTCATGGTTCTGATTTTGTTGTGGGTGTCTTCCAGAGGGTCCGTGGAGACGGGGAAATCATGATAGGCCGGGATGCCGTCGATGTGCGGTCATGGGTATTGGCGAATTGTTTTAGCATGGGAATATTAGATGCGTGAGCTCGGTCAATCCAATAATCCTTCAAGGCCGACGGCTGGTTTAATTCCAGGGCGTCTTGCAGCCGTTGGCGTTCATTTCGTTCTTCATCCGGGTTGTTCAAAAGCAGCCACCGGGTTCCCTTGAGCACATCTTTTTCCGATTGGGTTATGGCGTGATCATAGAGTTTGCGTCTGAAATCGGAGATCCGGTGCCTCCTTTCCCTCACCGACAAAGACCACGGCGCCGCCGATCAAGTCCAAGACTACGTGAGATAACGATGGCCCTTGCCGATACTTATTTCGTCGATGGCGATTTGCCTGCGCTTCTTTAGGCTGGGTCTTCCAAAGCGCTTTTTGAGATTGCGTTCCGGACAGCGCAACCCTGTGGTCTCCCGGCTGATCGCAAAGCTTTCAGCGCCTCCTTCATACCGGGTTCGAACATACGGGGTGCCCTGAATCCCAAAGGCATGATACAAAAGACTCGTGGGCATGATGGGTTCACTGCTTGATTGAATTTACGTTCACCCAGAAGGAAACCGGATTGTCCACTTTTTTTCAAACGAAAAAGTACACTAAACCGAAGTTCCTAAGTCGTCAAAAAACAACCTGCTGATATGACTTCAAAAGTCATCAAATTGGCAGGCGCGCTCCTGTCTACAAGGCCAGTTTTACTCCGAGAAGATCGATCGCATGTTGCTGTGAAGCGGTCGGTTGCGTGATCTTGTCGAACCTTGCGCTTTGTGGCTCATTTTTCATCTCAACCGTGTTCT
>PCSF01000103.1 GCA_002771315.1 Desulfobacterales bacterium CG23_combo_of_CG06-09_8_20_14_all_52_9
TAGCTGTGTTCGGCGGAATTTGCCCCGTTACCCGCTGCGCTAAAAAGCTGCTCAACGGCCCATGCGGGGGATCCCGAAACGGCAAATGTGAGGTAAATGCCGATACGGATTGTGCGTGGCATCTCATCATCGAACGGTTGAGCGCCCAGGGACGCCTGAACCAGCTGAGGGCCTATGTACCCCCGAAGCAATGGCAGGCCAGCCTTTCCGGAGGACCCAGAAAACTGATCCGGGAGGATCATGTTATATGAAGACGGAACCGATCAGCAATCTGGAGAGGGTCCTTTCCGAGGGTCGGTTTGCCGTCACTGCGGAATGCGGCCCGCCCCGGGGGGCAAATGCGGAAGTCATCCGCAAAAAAGGCGCCTTGCTCAAAGAGGTCGTGGATGCGGTGAATGTCACGGACAACCAGACCGCCATCGTTCGGATGTCCAGCATCAGCTCCTGTGCACATCTCCTCGCACTAGGCATAGAACCGGTGATGCAAATGGTGACACGGGACCGCAATCGCATCGCTTTACAGTCGGATATCCTGGGGGCTTATTCTTTGGGAATTCAAAACATTCTCTGTCTTTCGGGAGATCACCAGCGCTTCGGGAGCCAACCGGACTCCTTGAACGTCTTCGACATCGACTCCATGAACCTTGTCCGCACGGTTTACACCATGAGAGAAGAGGGAACGGACATGAGCGGGCACCTTCTTGATGGATCACCCCGGATGTATATCGGTGCCGCCGCCAATCCGTTTGCAGACCCCTTCGAGTATCGGGTCATCCGCCTGGCCAAGAAGATTGATGCCGGAGCGGACTTCATCCAGACCCAATGCGTCTATAACCTGGAGCGCTTCCGGCAATGGATGAGCATGGCTTCCGGCGAAGGACTGACCGAGAAGGTACATATATTGGCAGGGGTCACCCCCATAAAATCCGCCGGGATGGCGCGGTATATGGCCAAAAACGTCGCCGGGATGGATGTCCCCGAATCGATTATCCGTCGCATGAGCCAGGTTCCGAAGGAAAAGGCCGCGGAAGAAGGGATCGCCATTTGTCTGGAGACTGTCGCAGCGCTTCAGGAGATTCCGGGTGTCCACGGCATCCACATCATGGCCATCGAATGGGAAGAACAGGTCAAGATCATCGTTGAAAGGGCGGGCCTTTTACCGAGGCCCTGAGTTAATCGATCATGCCGAAAAGATATCATGTCGCCGTTTTGGCATCGCCGCCGCGGTTTCACGCCATCGGTAAATATGCGACCATCGAGTTCAAGGAAGACTGTGCGGGAAGCTGTCGGGAATGCGTCAAGAAAAAGTGTGTCTACGGCGTATTCAGGGAAACACACGAACATGCGTTGAAGATGATCGAACCGGAATATTTGTACATCTGTCAGAGTTGCTTTCGATGCGTCCAGGAATGT
>PCSF01000279.1:0-740 GCA_002771315.1 Desulfobacterales bacterium CG23_combo_of_CG06-09_8_20_14_all_52_9
TGGAACGTCATATCGGCCGATGGGCGCGCCTGTGTTGTGAAGATATTGCGAAAAAGGCGTCAAATGGCTTTTACCGGGCCGTGGCCCTTTTTACCAGTGAGTTCCTCCGCATTGAGGAGGAAGAGATCAAAGAACTTTTTGTCCGGATCCGTGAGGAGGATGAACTATGCGAAAATATGACCGCATGACGCGGCCCTGCCTCTTACCTTTGTTTCTGCTTCTCGCAACCCACGTTTCGGCGATGGAACCAAGTGCGGCGGCGCCCTCCACTCCGAATGAAGCCGCGCCGCAGCAGAAAAAATATCTGCATCCCCATGCGGTCCATCTGAACGTGATGGCCCATGATTTTCCGGAATTTACCGTTGAGGAGATCATGGATTGGCCCGGGCTGATAAAAAGGCTCCAGGCCCGCCCGCCGATGCTGCCTTTTGACGCGGCATCGGAAATGATGCTCACCTCCCTCTCGCCTGGTGACTTGAACAACGAAGACAAACGCGTGATGGTCACCGTTTTGAACCGGGCCATGGATGCGCTGGCGGCCACGGCCGACGGCGAAGGGGGAAAGGCCGGTGAGAGACGGTGGAATGCGAGAAAAAACATAACGGACAAGGTTAGATTGTGTGAGGAACGAACCACAATCTGAACCGTTTGTTGGACAAGCCCGGTGTTCGTATTATAGAAAAGAGCTTTTTGAGCCTGAGGTTGGCGGATCAGGTATGTGAACCGTTGTGAGGCGGGGA
>PCSF01000279.1:748-1475 GCA_002771315.1 Desulfobacterales bacterium CG23_combo_of_CG06-09_8_20_14_all_52_9
GGAATACTCTTTGCTGAAGATTTTGTCGATTCATCGTTCTTTTATAGCTGTTTTGAGGCGTTTTTCAGGCGCAACTACCCTGTAGCGGCGCAAGCCGGCGGTTGGCGACAGTGATGTCCGCTGCGGTTCACATGGGCAGGATCTCCGGTTTTGTTTGCTGGTACAATATGGTCGGAAAGGCTTGTGGCCGCGCCAGCATTGTTGCGATGATCACCATGGCCGCTCCGCAGGCCGGGCAGATGATCGGTGGCCGTTGTTTCAGGTTGCGCACCAGGCCGCGCCAGGGCGCGACTCGCAGCACCATCTGCAGGAAGCGGATGAGTTTTTTGCTGCACGAATGGAGAAAGCCGTACGACCTGGCCCGCCGGAATTGGGTGGGCAGCACATGGAGCATGAGCAGGTAGAGGAAATACTCGCCGGTGACGGTTCTGGTCCGGTCTTCTCCGCTCTTGGCATGACGATACCGGAAAGTGACCATGCCGTCCCGGCATTGCAGAATGTCTTTTTCCCTGATGACGCCGCGGTAGAGATAGCGGCCCAGGTAGATCAGGGCCTGATCGCCGTTGCCGGCGTCCTTGCAGTCAACCACCCATTGTTTTGGGCAATCATGGGGGATGGACAGGTCGTGCTCCACCAGAAGCTCAAGGAGCTTTGCTCTGAAAACCTTGGCCAGTGCCTTGTGGCTGAAGAGATATTTTCCGGATTTTACCTTCCACAGGCTGGTTTT
>PCSF01000279.1:1524-2301 GCA_002771315.1 Desulfobacterales bacterium CG23_combo_of_CG06-09_8_20_14_all_52_9
CCCGGCGTGCCTCCGAGTTTGCAATCGTTTTTAGTAAAGGATTTGAGGAGATCCTGTGCTGCGGAGAACATCAGGGAATACACCGTTTTTTGATTTTTCCAGGCCAGATCCCGAAGTTGCTTCGGCAGAGTGAAGGTGATCAGGTAGTACGTGCACGGCAGCCGTTTGTGCAACTGATTTTCTATCCATTGTTGGCTCTCATGATTCTGGCAATGGGGGCAGTTTCTGTGACCGCAGGAATGGGGGATATAGGTTTGTCTGTCGCACTGGTGATTGGAGCATTGAGCCAGCATGTGCGGCCCATGTTTCAGCCTGCACCGGGCCATGGATTCCAGTGCGTTGGCATGGCTTGGCAGAAGATTTTTCCGGTACCGGTGATAAAAACCGTCTGAGAATTGTTCGATGATCGTGGAGAGCAGCATTATTTGTGCCCTCCCCATGCGATGTCCAGAGAATCGACCAGGCTATTAACGGCCCGTCTGGCATTGTTGCCCGTGACGGTGGTCAGGTGGGTGTATCTGGATGTGGTCAGGATGCTGACATGGCCAAGGATCTGTTGCAGCTCAAGCAGATCAACCCCGGCCTCCAGCATATGGGTGGCATAGCTGTGACGCAGGGAGTGGCATGAGATTTTTTTTTATGCCGAGCTGCTTGACCACGGCCTGCATAGCGGTCTGGATGCCGCCGCGATCCAATGGCAGGTCAACCAGGTGGGCGTTTTTCAGCCCTCGTTTTCTGCTGGGGAAGAGAAATCGGGGATGCTTGTGCGTGGCCCAG
>PCSF01000231.1 GCA_002771315.1 Desulfobacterales bacterium CG23_combo_of_CG06-09_8_20_14_all_52_9
TGAAGGACCCGGTCGAAGAGACGCCCGACTTCGATCTTGTCTTCCTGAGTGGGGACACGACTTTTCCCCAAGAACTGGTCCCTCGCCACCCGGATCTCCGCATGGGTGTTCACAAAATACTCAAAAATATTCGGTACATCCCATGCAACCCGCAATCCCATCTCCACTTTGCCATGGACGCGGCGAAGCTGTTCGGCAAAGGATTTTCGGTTGAGCGACAGGATCCGTTTGATCTCTTTTGCACCTTCCGCGATGACGCCGAAAGTGATAGGCAGAGGCGTTTCTTCTTCCATGAGGCGTTTCAGAACGGCCTGGTGCGCCGCGATATGGCGGCGTTCCGGGCGGATCTTCCCATTGCTGAAATTACTGACCACCGCGGCGACCTGGTTATCCACAATGAGATAAACCGACTCCCCGTCGATGCCGATATTGCCATACTTCCGATCCCCTGCCGCCGGGATGACGGCATAGAGATATTTCCCCTCATTTTTCGTTTCCTTACCGCCCATATTGCCATCCCCCTTTGTGCTTCCTCTTGGCTGTCATTCCTGCGAAAATGTCATTCCGGGCTTAACCCGGAATCCCACCTCTTCGTCATTCCGGGCTTGTCCCGGAATCCAGTGTTTTGAATCTTGGATTCCCGCCTCCACGGGAATGACAACGAAGAGTGCGGGAATGACATTCAGTGTTATATTCCGTCGTCGGCGCTGCGCGTCAGCTTGAGGAATTTGACAGACTTGATAAGGCTTTCCTCCAGCTTTACCTCCAACAGGGCGCTGCATGTATAGCACTTTACCTGCCCCTCATAGTCACTGTAAGTCTCATCGAGGTCGATGGTATGACCGCAGGATAGACAGTTGATCTTCATCTTTGTTCCTCCTTGTTCATCAGGACTTGCGCACGAAATCTCGGGGGCTCTACAGGGGGCTATCCCTGGAAGGCCGCTTTTCGGCTTTTTACGACACCTTCATGTCGGGCCCACTGCCCGATCAGCCAGGCAAAACGGAACCGCCGGTTGATCAGCGCGATGATTTCATGTTGGACTCGCCGCGCTTCCCCGGCGCCAAGGAAAAAACCCGTATGCGTCCGGCAGGCCCGGTGACCGGTCACGCAACGGTTCGTCGGAATATGGTGTGAATCGCAGATGGTCAGCATAGGCTTCCCTCCTTACTACAAAAGCGTCATTCCGGGCTTGACCCGGAATCCAGAGGTTTTCAATATCGGATCTTGAACGGCCCCGTCGTTGTTCGAGGCGCTACCTTTGTCGGAGGCTCCTCAAGGCCCGGCAGGCGTCGGTGACGAATCCCCTTGGCTTCCAGTGCAGTCATGATTTCCTGCCTTTCCGCCTCGATGTCCCGGAAGCGCTGATCAATATGATCCACCCTGTCCAGGGCGCTCTGTTTCTCCTTCCCCCGACGGAACTTTTCCATCTCGAGGATGCTCAGCTTCATATAGGCCTTGTAA
>PCSF01000034.1:0-1248 GCA_002771315.1 Desulfobacterales bacterium CG23_combo_of_CG06-09_8_20_14_all_52_9
ACGATTTTCGATCGGTGGGAATCGTGGATCTGAAGCGGATGTGGTCTTTTCGATAAAAAAATCAGTAAATGTTAGAAGTCACCAAAAGTTTATTAGCGAACCATGTCATGTTTTTTATGCAACTGCAGGGTAAATAAGCAAAATCATGGAACGGTTAGAATTTCAGGCAAATCCGAATAACCCCATGGAGTTAAGCAATCATGTGGCACGCTATTTCCTTTTGGCTGAGCACGTCAAAGGGCGCCGTGTCCTGGACATCGCATGCGGGGAAGGGTGGGGCAGCTATCTGATGGCCAAGAAGTGGGGAGCTGGTTTTGTGCATGCCGTGGACCGATCTCCTGAGGCCATTCAGGAAGCGCGGAAGAGATTTCATCTTCCCAACATTGAATGGTCCGTCATGGATGCCGAGCGTCTTAACCCGTCTGATTTTAACCTCCCCTTTGACGTGGTGGTCAGCATTGAAACTTTAGAGCATCTTAATCACCCCGAAGCCTTCCTCGGGGTCATCTCGCATCTCATCAATCCCGGAGGGCTGATTCTGATTTCCTGCCCCAATGACCGGTGGTTTTACGGCCCCGGAAAATCCAAGAACCCCTATCACGCCCGAACCTATTCTTTTTTTCAGTTCAGGGAATTAACCGAAAGCGTTTTGGGTCCGGCGTCAAAATATTTTTTAGGGACAAAGGCGGATGGATTTGCGATAATTCCGGTGGACGCTGCTGAAGATACACCCCTCGATATGACCAGCGCTTTGGAAGGATTGGGAAGTATTCGGGCTGTGAAGGTTTCAGCGAACCCGCAACTTACCGTCGATTCCGAGCACGCCCTATATTTTATGGGCGTCTGGGGTCCGTCCCCTCCGGATCCTGTTTTTGCTGTTACCGCCATTCATCCGGAGAAGCGGTTTTTCCTGGATCACCTGCGCCCGTTAGGCATGGACGTCCACGGCCCCAAGAAAAAGATCACCCTGGTGGCCGACACTCCGGGATGGGCTTATGACAACATCAGCCAGAATATCCACAAGTATCTCGGCGACATTTTCGATATCCGGATCGTGCACGTGGTGGACTACAAGGATTATCATGCCGCATTTCTCGATCTTTTCTGCTTTAATACAACCGACCATGTCCACTTTTTCTGGCGTGAATATCTTTTTGCCATGCTCCAAAGCCTTTCCGCAAAAGCGATTGACACATCTATCCCCTTGGAACAGGCCATTGATCGGTTTTGTGAAAAAATCATCACCTT
>PCSF01000034.1:1269-2868 GCA_002771315.1 Desulfobacterales bacterium CG23_combo_of_CG06-09_8_20_14_all_52_9
TCTTAGTGATGAAGAGATCGAGGCACGGCAGAGTCTTTTTGCCGTCACGGACGCCTACAGCGTCAGTTCCCGGCGTTTGTCTGAAATCTATCAGAAACGGTTCCAAATTATCCCGGATGTCATCATCGAAGACGGTGTGGATCTCGACCTTTTTAAGCCTCAACACCTTGAGCGATTTCAAGAGACCAGTCGAGATTTGGTAGTGGGTTGGTCCGGAAACAGCCGATGGCATCTCACCGATACCGAAGATCCCAAGGGACTACACACCATCCTCAAGCCTGCGATTAAACACCTTCAGGATCAGGGAGTTTCCATTCGGGGACGATATGCCGATGTATCGGAAAAAATCCGGCCCAGGTCCGAGATGCCCCAATTTTACAACGGTCTCGACGTTCTGGTTTGTGCTTCGGCCATTGAAGGAACGCCCAATCCGGTGCTGGAAGCCATGGCCTGCGGCGTCCCTATTTTGTCAACGGATGTGGGGATTATCCCTCAGCTTCTCGGTCCCGGCCAGCAGCAATTCATCCTGTCCGAACGCTCGGTGGAAGCGATGGTGGAAAAGCTTTCCCTGATGGCTAAAAATCGAACAATTTTAACCGAACTTTCCATCGAAAATCTCGAGCAGATTCGACATTGGAGCTGGGAACACCATATGACCAAATGGATGCTCCTATTCAAGACAGCTTCTTTGCGCCATGATACCCGGGCGATGCATCGAAAAAAGCGGTTTTTAAAAAGTTATATGAAAACGGAATCGATGCTCAAAGGACCCAGCCCCAGGGAGCATTTAAAAAAGGTGGCCTACCGGATCCATCCGGATACCCTTTTCTGGCGAAACTTGAAAAATCGGGTACTCAAACCTTATTACAAAATCCGCAAAATCTTGCCATGATATCGGGAAGGGGCCGTCAAGACTCGATCCGAATCCTGCATCTCATCACCACTTTGGACGTGGGCGGCGCCGAGGTGATGCTGATGCGTCTTCTTACCGCCCTGGATCCCAACTTGTTTTCCAGCCGTGTCGTCTGCATGGCCGGCCCCGGAGAAATCGGCGAACAAATCGGCTTGTTGGGGATACCGGTTTCCTGTCTGGACTTTCAGCGAGGACGCATCGCACTTTTCGGTATCTTCAAGTGGTTTAAGATTTTGCACGAATACCGACCGGAGATCATTCAGGCATGGATGTATCACGCCAATCTCATGGCACTTTCTGCCCCTCTTGCGGTCGTCAATGCCCGGGTTTTCTGGAATATCCAGGCTTCCGGAAGAGATCCCTCAGGATTCAAGGCGCTGACACGGGGAGTGATCCGGACTTGCAGCCGTCTTTCCGCTTTTCCGGAGGCTGTCATTGTTAATTCGAAAAAAGGCGTGGCAGACCATTGCCGCATGGGGTATCGGTCCGGAAATCTGAATTATATTCCGAACGGTTTCGATGTAAATTTATATTTGCCCCTTAACCCCGAGATCCGCAGACAGATTCGGCGAACCCTCGGGATCGACGATGAAACCCCTTGCGTGGGCATGTTCGCCCGATACCATCCGGTCAAGGATCATTTCACGGCTTTGTTGGCAGCCCGTGGAGTGCAGGAAAGCGGTTTA
>PCSF01000034.1:2904-6721 GCA_002771315.1 Desulfobacterales bacterium CG23_combo_of_CG06-09_8_20_14_all_52_9
CATGGCAACACCGCCATTTGCCACCTAATTTCGAGGTTGGGTCTGGAATCTTCGGCGCACCTTTTGGGATACCGGAAAGATGTCGCCTCCCTCATGGCCGCCATGGACACGGTGATCTCCTGCTCCCATAGTGAAGGGCTTTCCAATGTCATCGGAGAAGCCATGGCCGCAGGTGTTCCGTGCGTGGTCACGGATGTGGGGGATTCCGCCCTGGTGGTGGGTGATACCGGAAAAACGGTCAAGCCTCAGGATCCCGAAGCCCTGGCCAGGGCCATCCTGGAAATTCTCCGGATGCCCGCGGATAAAAGAAAGGCCCTGGGGGGAAAAGCCAGGGCCCGGATTCAGCATCATTATACCATCGAAAAAGTGGCGGACACCTATTCGCGATTGTACCAAAAGGCCATACTTAAAACAAAAGCCTTCGGGTAAGGAAATCCAATGGACAAAAAAATCGATCTATTGGTTAAAAAAGGGATTCGTTTCACGCACCCTGAGAGCGTAGAGATCGGTTCCGAAGTGGATATCGAACGCATTTCAGGAAAAGGGGTCGTCATTTGCGGAGGATGCCGGATATTTGGTAAGGCTACATGTATTTCGGAGAAAGCCGTTTTAGGAGAAGAGGCCCCTGTGACCGTTGTCGATTGCCAGGTGGGGCCCTACGTGAAGCTGAAAGGCGGCTTCTTCAAGGAAGCCGTATTTCTCAAGGGATCCTCCATGGGCTCCGGTGCCCATGTCCGGGAAGGCACCATCCTGGAGGAGGAGGCCGGCGGGGCCCACACCGTAGGCTTAAAGCAAACGGTTATTTTTCCATTTGTAACTCTTGGAAGTCTTATTAATTTTTGTGACTGTTTCATGGCGGGTGGGACCAGTCGGAAAGATCACAGTGAAGTGGGGAGCAGTTATATTCACTTCAATTATACCCCCTACCAGGACAAAGCCACGCCTTCCCTGATCGGAGATGTACCCAGGGGCGTGATGCTTCGCGAAAACCCGATTTTTCTGGGAGGGCAGGGGGGCCTGGTCGGCCCCTGTCGTCTAGCCTTCGGCACGGTGATCGCCGCCGGATCCATCTGCCGGAAAGACGAGTTGCGGACGAATCGGCTGATTCTTCACGGATCGACTAAAACCCTCAACACCGAATTCAAACGGGATCATAAACTCAACCCCGGTCGAATCATCACCAACAACACCATCTATATCGCTAACCTCATGGCCCTGCGGAGATGGTACCGGGATGTTCGAAGGCTATTCATAACCGATCTTTTTTCGGAAGCGCTCCATGCAGGGCTGATGGAAAAAGCGGAGATGGCGTTAACGGAAAGGATTCGACGCCTAAAGGAGTATGTCTTGAAAATATCTGTTCCGGGTGCCGAAGGCCGGTGGAACGGCTTCGAGGATACGGTCCAAGAAATGCGCAGTTTCCCGGGAAAACACAAACTCCGGGATGCTTTTCTTGCAGCCCTCGAGCATTCGATGTCCATAAATTCAAAAGAATACCTGCCATCCATTAAAGGTTTAAGTGAAAAAGGGGCGGCCGCAGGAACGACGTGGCTTCAGGAAATCGTCGATACTGCCGTAATGCGACTGACCGCCGCTATTCCCTGCAATCACAAAGGATGCTGATATGGGCAAGTTTTTTGGGACCGACGGAATCCGGGGGGTGGCAAACAAACATCCCATGACTCCTGAACTGGCTCTAGCGCTGGGGAAAACGGTTTCGCGACTTTGGACCGGCGGTAAAGAGAACTTTATCGTCATCGGAAAAGACACCCGGCTTTCCGGAGACATGCTCGAACACGCACTGGTCTCGGGGATCCTTTCTCAAGGGGTCAATGTTTGGCTTTCCGGCATCATCCCGACGCCTGCGGTGGCCTTCCTGACGGCATCCCTGAAAGCCCATTGCGGTATCATGGTCTCCGCGTCCCACAATCCTTTTTATGACAACGGAATCAAGATCTTCCGACATGACGGTTTCAAGCTATCGGATGCCGAGGAAACCGAAATCGAAGCCATCCTGATCGAAAAATCTCCTGAAATAAGCGAAACATCCTATCCTGAAACCGGAAGAGCCTTTCCGTTATCCGAAGCTGCAGATCGGTATGCAGAATTTCTAATGGAAATTTTTCCCAAACGACTGCGCCTTGAAAATCTAAAGGTGGTCATGGATTGCTCTCATGGAGCCACTTTTGATGTGGCTCCGCGAATATTTAGAGCGCTCGGCGCAAAACTCATCCTATTAGCCGCCCAGCCGGACGGAAAGAACATCAATGATCGCTGCGGATCCCAGCACCCGGACGAAGTTACCCGGCAGGTAAGAAAATGGGGGGCCGACATCGGCCTGGCCTTTGACGGCGACGGAGATCGTCTTATCGCCGTGGATGAGCAGGGCAGGGTGATCACCGGCGATCAGATCATCACCGTCTGCTCGGGGGTCATGAAAAAACGGGGTGAGCTGAAAAACAACACGGTGGTGACCACGGTGATGAGCAACATCGGGTTGAGCATCGCTTTAAAAGAGATGGGGATCAGGCATATTATTTCGCAGGTGGGAGATCGGTATGTGCTGGAACAGATGATGACAAACGGATCGGTTCTCGGCGGGGAGGACTCAGGCCACATGATTTTTCTGGCGCATCACACGACCGGTGACGGAATCCTGACGGCCCTCAAGCTCATCGAGGCCATGCTTTTTGAATCCAAAACCCTGTCCGTTTTGGGCGATAGGATGAAAGTCTTCCCTCAAGCTCTGATTAATGTGCCGGTTAAAGAAAAGGCGGATATCGAATCGATTCCTGAGATCTTAAATGCAATTCGGTCGGCGGAAGCGGATCTCGGAGAAAAGGGGCGGGTCCTGGTGCGGTATTCCGGAACCCAGCCCCTTTGCCGTGTCATGGTGGAAGGGCCTGCGAATCAGGAGACCCGAGCACACTGTGAACGGATCGCTGCAACAGTTCAGAAGATGCTCGGGACACCGGAATCTATTCGCTCCGATTCCCCAAAATCCTCAAGAGCATCAGGAACAGGTTGATAAAATCAAGATACAGGGAAAGCGCACCGAGGATCGCCCCTTTTCGCATCACACCGGCGTCTATCCCTGCCGGTTGGCTCAGGGCCATTCCTTTGAGCTTTTGAGTATCAAAGGCGGTCAATCCAACGAAAACAATCACGCCGATGTAGCTGATGATCAACTGCATGCCGGTGCTTCGCATGAAAAGGTTTACTACCGAGGCGATGATGATCCCGATGAGTCCCATGGCCATAAAGTTACCTATGGAGGTCAGGTCACGTTTGGTGCTCATGCCGTAAATGCTGGCTGCAATGAAGGTTGCCGCGCAGATAAAAAAGGTCGATGCAATAGAAGTTTTCGTAAAGACTAGAAAAATCGATGAAAGGGTAACGCCGTTGAGCCCGGCGTAAAGCAAAAATAGCGTAGTTGCCGTGCCGGCTTGAATCCGCTGAATCCGTGCGCTGATGACAAATACAAGGGCCAGCTCTGCGATGATGAGCCCGAAAAAAAGCATCTGATTCCCAAAAATCAACCGGATGAGGGAAGGGCTGTCGGCAACCCCGTAGGCAATGGCCCCGGTCAAGGCAAGCCCGATCGCCATCCAGTTATATACGCTGCGTACAAACTCATTGACCCAGACCTGGGTTTGTGTTTTTCTTAAAGTAATGGAATCCATTTATCCCTCCTGTTTTCTTTAATAGATTTGATTATCCTATAGAGGTAATTTCAAAAGTCCTGAATTTCCGCGAGAATATTTTAAATATCTCGGAAAAAAGATGAATATAATATTGATATAATTAAGAAAGTGCT
>PCSF01000075.1 GCA_002771315.1 Desulfobacterales bacterium CG23_combo_of_CG06-09_8_20_14_all_52_9
CCTGGCCGCAGGGAATTGCTTCCAGGAGATCAGCGCCCGGACGATCTCCATCCGGGTCCTGGGGACCAGCACGCTTTCCGGATACTGCCTGAGAAACCGACCCGCGAGGGTGAAGGCCTCTGAAGGATTTTCCATCTTCAGCGAGGCCCGGATCCGGTAATAAAGAATGTAGTCTCCGAGTACCGGGTATGCCTCCTCAAGGCCGTCCAGCCATTGACCGGCCCTCACGGCATCCCCTTTGTTCAGGGCGGAAACCCCCTCCTTAAATGATGCACTCAAAGATTCAGGGTCTCTGCTGTTTTTTGTTTTACCGGTTTCTTTGCTGTGAGTCGTCCTGACCTCCGTGCGCCTCGATCCCGCGGCCCCGTATGAGCCCGCCGGGTCCAAGACCAGCAGAGAGAAGACCGTCCCGTATATCCATAAAAACCGAAGGAACTTCATTTTCTGCTCACAGTACCTTTTCAGATCCAGGCGCCTTGCTTCCGCCGATATAGACCGCATCAACCTGCAGGGATCCATTCAGAATGACCAGGTCCGCCTCCCCGCCGGCAAAGAGCCTTCCCCTGATATCCGAAAGACCCAGGAGACGTGCGGGGTTCAATGTGACCATACGGACCGCATCCCTGAGAGGAATCTTTGCCCAATGGACCGCCATGCGCAGGGCATCCGCCATGGTCAGAAGGCTCCCCGCAAGATTCCCTTCCTGGTTCAGCGCCTTCTTCCCCAGGATCTCCACCTTCTGTCCGCCCAATGTGCATGACCCGCTCTGCCGGCCTGAAAGCGGAATGGCATCCGTGATGAGGATCATCAGGTCTTCCCCCTTGAGCCGGTAAGCCATCTGCACCGCGGCCTCATGCAGGTGATGCCCGTCTGCCACCACCTCCACGCTCACCTCCGGGTCCAGGAGCGCAGCCAGGACACACCCGGGCTCCCGGTGGTGGAACTCCCGCATGGCGTTGAAGAGATGCGTGGCATGGCGAATTCCGCTGTGGAAGGCGGTCACGGCCTGCTCGTACGTGGCATCCGAGTGCCCCAGGCATGGAATGATCCCGCACTCCCTGGCCTCCCGGATCAGCGCCATGCCTCCATCAAGTTCCGGCGCCAGGGTCATGAGACGGAGGGTTCCCTCGGATGCCTCAAAAAGTTCCCGGACCAGACCGGGCCCTGGGAGGAGTAAGGACCCTGCATCAAAGGCCCCGCGCCTTTTCGCATTTAAAAAGGGGCCTTCCAGATGAAGGCCGAGGATCTCCGGCAGGGGAGTTTCATCATCATTATTTTGCGGATAACCCCTCCCGAGAAGGGCAAGCTTGTTCTTAAGCTGGGAAAGGTCCTCCGGGCAGAGGGTGGGAAGCATCGCTGTGGTCCCTTGCGAGGCATGAAAGCGCGCCGCTCCGGCCAGGCCTTCGGCATCGGAAA
>PCSF01000284.1 GCA_002771315.1 Desulfobacterales bacterium CG23_combo_of_CG06-09_8_20_14_all_52_9
AATCCCCGGTTTCATCCAAAAGCTCCGACGGGAATGGTCCCATGCCGACACGGGTGGTATAAGCCTTGACGATGCCTATGACTCCGGTGATGGTTTTCGGGCCTACGCCGGATCCGCAGCAGGCGTTTCCAGCCACCGTGTTGGACGAGGTGACATACGGGTAGGTGCCGTGATCGATGTCCAGGTGCGTCCCCTGGGCCCCTTCGAAAAGGACCTGTTTACCCTCCTTGATCGCCTCCTCGAGTTCTGCGGAAACGTTGGTGACGAAAGGTGCGAGCCTCTTGGCGTAAACGCGGTACTCCTCGATGATCGCGCCGGCGTTTATGGGCTTTTCCGAGAAAAAGTGCGTGAGATAAAAGTTTTTCTCCTCGACGATGCTTTCGACCCTTTCTGCGAAAAGCACCTCATCTAAGAGCTCCGCGAATCGAATCCCGTGCCTGGAGGCCTTGTCCTCGTAGGTTGGCCCGATCCCCCTTCCCGTGGTCCCAAGCTTGACCCCTCCCTTTCTGGCCTCACGGGCGTGGTCGATGCACTTGTGGTAGGGCATGATGAGGTGCGTCTTATCGCTGATCCGAAGCTGCTGCGGCCCTATCGGGATTCCGGCATCGGAAAGGCTCTTGATTTCCTGCAGCAAAACTTCCGGGTCCACCACCACGCCGTTTCCGATCATGCAAACCTTTCCCTGCAGAATGCCGGAAGGAATCAGGTGGCAGATGAACTTTTTGCCGTTGATGACGAGGGTGTGTCCTGCGTTGTTCCCGCCCTGGAACCGGACCACGATGTCCGCATGTTCCGCTAGAAGATCGACGATCTTGCCCTTGCCTTCGTCCCCCCACTGGGTCCCTACAATCACGATATTGGCCACCGCTTGCTCCTTAGGATCTTTTATTTTTAAAGAATGCCTGCATCAGGTCCCGGGCCCTGGCTTCCATGACTCCTCCGATCACATCGATACGGTGATTCAACCGGGCATCTTTTGAAAAATCGTATAAGGATCCTGCCGCGCCCCATTTCGGATCCGAAGCCCCGAAGACCAAGCAATCGATGCGGGCATGAAAAATGGCGCCCATGCACATAATACACGGCTCGATGCTAACATAAAGCGTGGTGTTCAACAATCGGTAGTTTGATAATTTTTGCCCTGACTCCCGGATGACGAGGATTTCCGCATGGGCGGTGGGGTCCATACGGCGGATTACCTTGTTCTGAGCTTGTGCCAGAACCATTCCTTCGCTCGACACCAGAACCGCACCGACCGGCACCTCGTCCGCTTCCTGCGCCTTTTGAGCCTCATCGAGGGCAAGACGCATGAAATATTCATGATCTTTCGGCATTAATTTTGATGGCTTCGTAAAAACTCCATCTGCTGCGTTGCGCTGCATCCCCTGCCCGGTTGAATGCCGCTTTGCGGCCCTGCTTCGCAGGATTCAACCGGGTAAATCATTG
>PCSF01000308.1:0-251 GCA_002771315.1 Desulfobacterales bacterium CG23_combo_of_CG06-09_8_20_14_all_52_9
GGACGAATCCGACGGCTTCCCTGGGGATGATATAAACAAGGACCACTTCCTTCAGGCCGGCTTTTTTCAGGTGTAACAAGGCGTTCAGGGAATTAAAGGCATATGCCCTGAACTGGGTGTGGAAAAGAACTCTTTCGAATTTCATCTTCTCCTCCTATCTAAAAAAGACCACGGTGACGATCAGGAAGGCAGGGATCAGGAAGACCAGGCTGTATTTGAGAATATAGCCGAAAAAGGAGGGCATGGGGGTC
>PCSF01000308.1:266-6667 GCA_002771315.1 Desulfobacterales bacterium CG23_combo_of_CG06-09_8_20_14_all_52_9
ATGGAGCGCACCATGAAGTTGGGGGCGTTTCCGATGTAACTGACGGACCCGAAGAAAACGGATCCTGCGGAAATGGCAGCCAGGTAAATGCTTTTTTCAGTCATTAACAATGGAACCGCTTCGACTTCCGGCATACCGCTGAAAAAACTGCCGATGGCGGTATTGAAGAACGTCAGATAAGTCGGCGCATTATCTAAAAAGCTGGAGAGCGCTCCGGTCATCCAGAAATAATGATACGGTTTCTGAACGGAATTGATCAAAGCCGCTAGGGCGCCCGTTGAACCCGCCTTCAGGATTGAAAGACAAGGGATCATGGTGATGAAAATCCCCATGAAAAGATATGCGACTTCGATGATGGGAACCCACGAAAAATCGTTGTCCTCCCGGACACGGATGGAAGTGGTCATCATGGAAAGGACCCCCATGAGGATGAGAAGGCCATCCCTCACCCAATCCTGAACGGCCCGGTGGATTCCAAGAGTGCTGATCTCCCCCCAGTCCACTATTCCACTAAACAAGACGCAGCCGATGATACCCAGGAGGAAGAGGAAGTTGTGGTAGCCTTCCAAGCGGAGAGGTTCCTTCTTTTCGTCAAGAGTTTTCGCGGAAAGTCCCTCTCTTCGATAGAAATAAGTGTCCATGATGAAATAGGCCATCAGCAGCAATACAGACACCAACAACATTTGCGGAAAGATCTTAAGAGTCCAGAAAAAGCTGACGCCGTGCAGAAATCCCAAGAAAAGCGGCGGATCACCCAGAGGGGTCAGAGAACCCCCGACGTTGGCAACTAGGAAAATAAAAAAGACGACCATGAACGTCCGATTTTTTCGGTGTTTGTTGGCCCTGAGAAAGGGTCGGATCAGCAGCATGGCCGCCCCTGTCGTCCCCATCCAGGAGGCAAGCAAAGTCCCGATCGCGAGTATGACGGTATTGACCACAGGTGTTCCCCGAAGGGATCCCCTGAGCAAGATCCCTCCGGAAACGGTAAAAAGGGACCACAGCAGGATGATGAAAGGGACGTAATCGGCTAAAATGATATGCAAAATCTCATGCAGCGCCACACCCTTGAAGGCAATTACAAAGGGAAGCCCCATACACACCGCCCAGAAGGCGGAGACCTTCCCGAAATGGTGATGCCAGAATTCGGGCAACAGCAGCGGAAAGAGAGCGATGGAAAGAAGCATGCCGATAAAGGGGATGCAACTCCAAATGGGCAACACTTCACCCAAATTGACATGACCCGATTGGGCATGTGTCTTTTCATGTTCCGGGGGAGGATGGTCCTCAACCGCCTGCAGATGTGTCGCATCCCGTTGGGTAATCGGTGCCGCTTCCGATGCCGTTGTCTCGTGTACCAACCCCATTTTCGACGCAGAAGCCGTGAAGGAGACCAGGAAAATATCCAAAAGGATCAATACGGCGGCAAGACATGACGCTCTCATCGGGCCCATCCTCCTCTTTTCTCTATTCTGATACATTCAACACTTATATTTGACTCTGTTGTTACAATTGCTGGAATGATTTAGATATAGGGGATGCTACTTAGATAAATGAGAAAGGAGTGTCAACCTAAAAAGAACCGGGAGATAATGCCGGGTGGCTCCTCGGGGACCGTCATGTAGACCGATTTTTAAAACGAGAGTCGGAGTTACCGACCTATGGCATATGGAGGGTCTTCAATATGCGTCGACTTGCACAGCGGGCAATGGCCGGGTTTTCCAAAGTGCTTCCGATCCTGGAATGTAAATTCGCAGTCCATGCATCGGAAGGGATAGGCAGTCAATCGTTTCCCCTTGGACTTCATCGTTCGTGAAATATGGGAAAGATGGTCGGCCAAATCCCTATCGCTGATCCGGAGCTGCTTGGCGAGTTCCCGGAACCCTACCGGTCCTTCTTCCAACAGCAAAATGATTTTTTGTCGGACCGTCACCGCTGAAAAGACTTTCTCCATCCCATCGGATCCGTCATGAAAAGCCAGGTCCTTCTCTAACAGGAATTACGGAACTGCTTATTTCCGTTTGGAGGCTTCTTTCAACAACAGTTTGAATCCCTTCAGAGTCCCTCTCCAGGCTGCTTCTTCACCCAGCATCACCCCAACAATGACATCCTTTTCCACACTGATCTCCAAAACGATCTCTTCGTTTTGAACTTTAAAAACCGCCTCGCCCCATCGCTGGGCAGGCAATCCCGTCACCTCACAGTCTAAATCGGTTCGCAGTTCTCCGGTCATCCGGATATCGTCCATTTTTTGCCTCCGCTATTGACACATTGGATTTGCCGGTTTCAGGGAACCATCCACACCACGCGATCCACTGTATTCTTGATGATATAATTCGACACGCTCCCCATATAAAAAGATCGTCCCATCCCTCGCCTCCCGATAACGACTGTTCCGTAATTCTGCTCCTTGGCTGTATCCAGAATCGTTTTTCCCACGGCCAGTTTTCGATCCACTTCCATGTGTGTGATTCGTTTTTCATCCACACGATGCTCCTTAAGTCTGTGCCGCACCTGCCCGTAAAAGCCTTCAAGACACATACGATTCCCCTTTTCCACCACTCGTTCCGCGGACTCCTCGTCGTCACCGAAATCCACGACGCAATAATCTCCCAGCGTCGGCCGAACATGAAAGAGGGTAATCCCTATGGAAGGGTTCCCGCCGACCATGAAAAGAACATGATCCAACGCTTTCAACGCCGAAACCGAACCATCCACCGCTACCATGAATCGGGTATTGAAAGACTTCCCTGAAACGATCCAAACGGGTAAAGGAGAATGTTCCACAAGCTTGGAGGAAACGCTTCCCATCACCCATTTCTGTAATCCCGAAATGCCCCTCCTCCCCACAACGATGGCATCATATTGGCCTGCTAATCCCTTGTCGATGATGTCTTTAGCCAACCCGGTGATCTTTTGGGATGTATAAGTTTCAACCCTCTCGACGGGAAGACCTGAACGCGCCAACACTTCCTTACACCGATCAAGGACCTTGACAGCCTCCTGTCGATTTTTCTCGATCACCTTTTCAAGGGCCTTTTTCGCTTTCAGGTTTTTCCTTGCCTCCTCCGCCAAAAAGTCCGAAACCGTTGGCTGGACATGATAAAGGGTTATTGACAGATCCGGTATTACCTCGAACATGCTCCTCAGATATGAAAGGCACGTCCGGCAATGCATCGAATCATCCACAGCCACCAAAACCTTGTGTTCCATTTTCGAATTCCTTTCACATTTTTCCGGCATCCAGGAGATGGTCCATACCCCCAAATCAATAGTGATGGCTTCGCAAAAAGCCCATCTGCTGCGTTGCGCTGCATCCTTCGTCATTGCGGCGTACCTATGAGTACACCTCATTCCTCAGGATTTGCGCGCCTTGCATCTGAAGCTTTTTACTTTGCCATCCCCATTTTGAGTTTTTATGATTTCATCAATAGTAACTCATCGTTGGAAATGAATTTCGGTCTCAATATCCGGCTCTCATTGACACGGTTTTTCTTTTGACATATTACACGATCATTTTTATGCCAATCAACCCTTTTCCGAAAAGGAGACACCACATGAATCCGACGAAATTCCTGAAATGCCTTTTAATCGTGCTTTTCCTGGGGGTTGCTACTATTTCTCCCGCGTGCGCCGATCTATATTGGGAATCATTACAAAAGAGCGAGGGGCTTCCCGGCACCCCTGACGGTACCCAGACGGTGAAAAATTATATGACGGCCAACGCCACGCGGTATGAGGCTAGAGACAACATCACCATTGTCGATCTGGACAAGATGAAAATGTATACCCTGGACCCGAAGGCCAAAACCTACAACGAAGTTGATCTGTCCAAGATGGGGCAGGTCCCGGAAATGGAAGGAGAGGCTGGAAAGCAGGTTATGGGGATGGTCAAAGGGCTCATGGGCAGCATCAAAGTGACCCCCACGAAAGAAACCCGAACGATTTCCGGGTATGCCTGCACAAAAAATATCGTCAGCTTCATGGGGACCCAGTCCGAAAACTGGGTGACCCGGGATATCAAGGGCTTGGATGAAATGATGGGCTATGGGAAACGATTCTCGGAAGTCATGAACCGGAATCCCATGATGCGGCAAATGAACGTTTCCGCCATGATCCAGGATCTCAAAGGGTTCCCTGTAGAAACCACCGTAAACATGATGAATGGGAAAATGACAACTACCCTTCAAAAATTCGAACAAAAACATTTAAGTGCGGAACTATTCAAGGTTCCGCCGGGCTATAAGAAAACCGAGTGATTTTGTTAAAACCTAAATTGAGCGATTTTCGAGTTTGCCGCAAATGCAAGGCGTCCGGAAGCGAAGGCGTACATATCGTACGTCGAGTTTTCGGCAACGTAGCAGATGCGGTAAAATCGGAAATCCCGGGGGGAGATTTTTGAATCACCACCGAATCCGCATCCAAGCAACATGACAACGGAGGGAAGATGAAAACAAGACTGCTGGCAACCCTTTGCATCTGGATCTGGCTTGTTGCCCCTGCCTGGGCCATGTTCGAAGTGGAAGGATTTTTCTGGTTTATGAAACCAGAGGGAGAAGCATCCGTGGGGATCGATGGCCTTCAAGGAACGAAGGCAGACCTTGAGTCGGATTTCGGTTATGATGATACGGAAAACGTTCCTGGACTCCGGTTCATCATCGGAAATACGCATCAGTTCGGGTTTTCAGGTTTTCAGCTGGACGTTTCAGCGGAAAATACCATCGATCGGACGATCTTTTTTATGGACAAGGAATTCCGTTTCAATGAACGAGTCTCGACCTCTTTTGACGTCACGGTGCTCCAGGCCTTTTATCGACTCAACCTGGGTCCAGAAATCTTTCACGGAGGGCTCATAGCCGGAGGAGAATACATTTCCGCCGAGACCGCTGCCTCATCCCCACGTCTGGGGCAGGCCAAAGCTGACCTGGAGACCGGCATGTTCCTTCTCGGAGCCTTTGCCGAAACCAATCCCCTGCCCTTTCTGAGACTCAAGGCCGCATTGATGGGCGGCACTTTCGATGTCAGCGATATTGAGGCGCGCTATTTGGATTTTGAATTCGCCGCTATGGCCAAAATCCCGCCGGGCTTTCATATAGGTGCCGGGTATCGTTACATCGACATCGATGCGGAGGATACCCAGTTTCCCCTTGAGATCAATCTCGCCTTCAAGGGTCCTTTTATCTTTGTGGGTTTTGAATGGTAGAAGCCGCGCCGGTAAGTTGAAATCAGGCGCTGGCATGCTCCTTTGGCCGCTTTAGATAGTCGGATACATCGTGCACTTTTTCCGGGTATCCGGCTATATAGCTTTCCGTCATCTGGTAGGCTTTGTCATCAGGGAACTGCTTTGGGGGGTGCTTGCAGAAATAGGCGGAAGGACCCTCAAGGACGCCTCCTTTTCCCCTCTTGAGAGCCAGCTTAATGCATCGGATGGCATCGATGGCCACCCCGGCCGAGTTGGGCGAGTCCTCCACGGAAAGCCGAAGCTCGAGTTCCATGGGCACATCCCCGAAAAGCTTGCCCTCCATACGAATAAAGCAAACTTTGTTGTCTTTCTGCCAGGGGACATAGTCACTGGGTCCGATGTGGATGTTTTCATCTTTCAGCCGGCTGGATGTCACGGATTGAACCGCCTCGGTCTTGGACTCCTTTTTGGATGCGAGACGTTGCCGATTGAGCATATTTAAAAAATCCGTGTTTCCCCCTGTATTGAGCTGATAGGTACGCTCTAGTTTGACGCCCCTTTTTCGAAAAAGATCCGTAAGGACCCGATGGGTGATGGTGGCGCCCAGCTGTGACTTGATATCGTCCCCGATGATGGGAATCCTTTTTTCTTCAAACCGCTTTATCCATTTCGGATCACTGGCGATAAACACCGGAATATTATTAATAAAAGCCACATTGGCCTCCAGAGCGCACTTTGCATAAAATTCGGTCGCCTTTTGCGATCCGACGGGCATGTAGTTGAGCAAAACATCGACCTTGGCGGCTTTCAGGGTATCAATGATGTCCTCCCGGTCCGGTTCCGGGGCATCGGCTATAATGAAACGGGCATCTTCGTCATAATCTTTCATATGCTCAGATACGCCATCCAGGACCCGGCCCATCTGAACCATGACACCCGATTCGGGGAGCTGATCGTAAAAAATCCGGGTACAATTCGGTTTGGCAAAAATGGCCTGGTTGACGTCTTTGCCTATCTTCCGCCGGTCGATATCAAAAGCAGCGACTACTTCAATGTCCGAGGGTTTGTAGCCTCCGATATCCCAGTGCATGAGACCGATAGCATCGTGAGGATTCTTGTCCCGGTAATAATAAATCCCTTGAATCAAAGCGCTCGCACAGTTTCCTATCCCCGCAATGGCAACTCTGATTCGATCCATCTTGTCACGCCTCCGTTTTATCTG
>PCSF01000199.1 GCA_002771315.1 Desulfobacterales bacterium CG23_combo_of_CG06-09_8_20_14_all_52_9
AATCCGATGTCTTTATTTTACGACACTACAGTATTTTCAACTTTTATACGAAAGAACCCAAAATAGTGAGAGGTGAGCTTCAGGGTTTCGTGGTGATGGCGGGCATTCCCATGGAAGCGGCCCAGCGTGTAGCCGATATTGGGCTATTCTTTGTTCCCATTGACCGAGAGATTGCGTTGCGGATCAATGCAAAATTCCCTTACCTCGTCCCAGGTGAAATACCCGCCGGTGCTTATCCGGGGGTTCCGGATACTCCGACCCTGCAGGTCCATGCCCTGCTGGTGGTCAGCTCGGCGATTCCTGAAGACCTGATTTACCGGGTGACTGCTTCCCTGTGGAGCGAGCGGACACTGTCTTTATTGAAAAGCGGGCATCCCCAAGGAAAAGCGATTTCCCTCAAGACCGCGTTGGAAGGCATTTCGATCCCGCTTCATCCGGGAGCAGAACGATTCTACCGAGAGCATGGCATAGTTACCAAAGGAACGCCAACCCCATGAAACGGCCTCGCCCCATTCTTAAGATTTTGCTTTGGAGCGCCGTGGTATCCGTCCTTATCGCCCTGATCGCAGCAGGAATCCTTACCAACGTCACCCTGCGCTCAGTGGAAAAGAATCTTCCCAACACACTGTTTAAACAGCTACATGACCTAACACTTGTCAACGAAGATCTTGCGCAAGTCGTCTCTGCCGCTGAACTGACCAAGGCTGCCCCAACTTCGGAGAACTTCATGCGGCTTCGTAATATAGTCATGACCGTCCACAATGCCGTCGTCAAACTGCGCACCACCTATGTGTTCGACAATCTAATCCAATCTTCCGCGTTCCACGCAGTCGTTGCTCCGGCCATCGCTGATGTGCAGCTTTGGCTTTCCGAGGGCGTCTCAGGGTATGGCCCGGAGACAGAAACCACTGTTGAGATCGTGTTGTCACGGATCACCGGGGCATTTCAGAAGACCAGAGCCATAAACTACGCTTCAGAACGGATAGCCCGGACCATTTTGGCTCAACAGCGCAACCGGCTTGAGCAATTCTTGTTCAGTGCCAATCTGCTCTTCACTCTGGCCCTGTTGATCACATTGCTCATGGTTCTCTTGCTCATTCGCCAACATCTGCTGCAACGTCGGGAAGTCCAAGCCCAGGCCGAACGCAGGCGCGCTGAAGAAGCACTGCATCGCTATGAACTTTTGGCGGTCCACAGTCGGGACATCATCCTTTTCATGCGAAGAGACGATGGACGCATCTTGGAAGCCAATGTGGCCGCCACGAAGTCCTATGGGTACAGCCGCGATGAACTACTGAAGTTGACAATCTATGACCTGCGCGCACCTGAAACCTTGGAGTTGACCGCCGATCAAATGGCGGAGGCTGATGCGGGCGGGCTCCTGTTCGAGACCGTCCACCGGTGCAGCGACGGTAGCACGTTCCCAGTGGAGGTCAGCTCGCGGGGTGAAACCGTCGATGGTACTCGAACATTGATCAGCGTGGTGCGAGATATTACCGAGCGCAAGCATGGGGAAGCGGCGCTGCGGGAGAGTCAGGAGAGGTTCCAGGAACTGGCCGAATTGCTTCCGGAAACGATTTTTGAAATGGATGCCGACGGGGCTCTTACTTTCGTCAACAAGAATGCTTTCGCGCATTTTGGGGTCTCCCAGGAGGACTTCGATCGGGGCATAAATGGTTTCGAGATAATATCACCCGAAGACCGTCCCAGGGCCCTTGAGAATACCAAGAGGGTCATGGGCGGGGAAAAGCTGGGGCTCAATGAATACAAAGTATTAAGAAGAGACGGGAGCAGCTTTCCGGTGATTATGCACTCTACTGCAAAATACCGGGACGGGAAACCTGTAGGAATCAGAGGCATCGTGATCGATGTCACCGAGACCAAGAAGCTTGAAGCACAACTCCGACAGGCTCATAAAATGGAAGCCGTTGGCACCTTGGCAGGCGGCATCGCTCATGATTTCAACAACCTCCTCCAGGCTGTCCAAGGTTATGCGGAATTATTGCTCCTGAAAAGAACGCAGGGAGAAGAAGGATACCGAGAACTCCAGGAGATCAAACGCGCTGCCAAACGCGGGGGCGATCTCACCCGCCAGTTGCTCACCTTCAGCCGCAAGGTGGAATCAAAACTCCAGCCTGTTGACCTCAACCGGATTGTGGACGATGTAAGGATGTTACTGGAACGGACCATCCCCAAAATGATCAGGATCGAGCTGCACCTGATGGGTAACCTTCACCATGTGAATGCCGATGCCTCACAGATTGAGCAGGTCCTGATGAATCTCGCGGTAAATGCAAGGGATGCCATGCCAGATGGCGGCACGCTCAGAATCGAAACGAAAAACATCGTTCCGGATGAGGGTTATCGCCGCACCCACCCCGAGTTCTCTCCCGGGAATTATGTTCTTCTCACCGTTACCGACACAGGTCAAGGGATGGAAAAGACCACGCTGGAACATATCTTTGATCCGTTTTTTACCACCAAGGAGGTCGGAAAAGGAACCGGCCTGGGCCTTGCCATGGTTTACGGCATAGTCAAGAATCACCATGGGCACATCACATGCGTCAGCAATCCGGGCGAGGGAACCACATTTGAGATCTTTCTTCCAGGTATCGGGCAACTCGAAGGAACTTCCCGTATCGATACAGGGACGGCAGAGCAGCGCGGCGGCAGTGAGATCATACTTCTTGTGGATGATGATACTGCCGTGCGTGGTATAGGCGAAGCGATTCTCCAAACGTTTGGGTACACGGTGATCGGCGTGGAAGATGGTGAGACCGCCCTGCAAGCCTACCGCGAGGGTAGCGACAGAATTCAGCTGGTCATCCTCGATCTGATTATGCCGGGAATCGGAGGAATGGAATGTCTTCAAATTATCCTGGAGCTGAATCCCCAGGCCAAGGTTATCATCTCCAGCGGTTATTCTGTTGCCGGACAGTTCGAGAGAATCTCGGAGATCGGGGCCAAGGCCTTTATCCATAAGCCCTATGATATCCAAGAAATGCTAAAGACAGTTCGGGAAGTGCTGGACGAAGGTCTATAACGGAAGTCTGCCCCCATGACCGTGTCGGACATTAACCCCCCCGTTTCTGAATTTAATCCCAAAATGAAGAACGCGGACATGTGAATCGTGTTTAAATCGGCTGAAATTTCAACAAAATACATTATAAATTCCACTTGACAGCGCATATTCTATAAGGGTATTAAAAATTCATAGACCTTGACAACTGCAGGTTCCCATATCTTGGGGTGCAGATGATGCCAAAATACATTTCATGCCCACACTTAATCCGTCTGCAACAAAAACGAGTTTTTATCAATGCGGTTTTATGGCGATTCGTGGCAGAGGCGCTTCTATCTAAATGGGAGGAGGAGGGATAATGAGAAAAATCTGTGTGCTACTTTGTGTGTTGGGTCTGTTGAGTCTTGGAGCATCGCCGCTGTTTGCCGGCGGGATTATCAACAAGCAAAATCAGAGCGCTGATTACGTCCGCACCCTGAACCGCAACGCGGCCACCGACGCAGCGGACATCGTGGCCTACAACCCGGCGGGCGTGATGAAGCTGGAAAACGGGTTCTACACCAAGCTGGATGTCATGTACTTCAACAAGGAATACAGCAATACGGTCCCGGGTTTCGACGAGTTCGAATCCGACGAACCCTCCATCATCCCCGGATTTTTCGCCGTTTACAAGCAGGACCGGTGGGCGGGCTTTTTCGCGGTGACCATTCCCGGAGGCGGCGGAGCGGTGGAATACCCTAATGGTGATGCCAGCACGGCAAGCCTTGCCTCATCAATCATTACGCAATACAACAGGGCAGGGTATGGTATCATTTACACCGGCATCAACAGCATGAAGCTTGAGGCCGACAGCATGGATGTGGGCTACAACATGGGAGGCGCTTTTAAAATCAACGAGATGTTTTCGGTTGCCGGCGGTTTGCGCTATATCGACGCCAAGCAAAGCTTCAAGGGGGAGGCAGTCCTCGACCGAAACCCTGCCAACCCAGCGTCAAGATTATTCGGCACGACCTATGATGTCGACGTGGAGCGCACCGCCACCGGCTGGGGCTACTTTTTGGGGCTGAACGTAACGCCCATCGACAAACTCAATCTGGGCCTATTCTATATTTCCAATACCGAACTCGATTTCGAATCCGAGGTTTCCGAAGACACCGCCATTGGAACCACGACCATTGCCAGACTGCTCGGCTGGGAAGACGGCAGCAAGCAGCGCGAAGATCTTCCCGGTGAACTAGGTTTAGGGGCATCCTATATAATCACGCCCCAGTTGCGCGTTGAAGTCGACTACACCCTTTTCCTGGAGAATAGCGCCACATTCGAATCGGACCGTCTCGAAGGAAAAACGGGCAACAGCTGGGAGACCGGCATCGCTTTCGAGTACACCATCAACCCACGATGGAAGACGAGTGTAGGCTATCTGAGGACCGATATCGTCGGGCTGCCGACAGACAACAAACTTCCGGAAGCCCCGGAGCTGGACGCCGACACTATATCCGCCGGCGTGGTGTTCAGCCCGCTTGAACGCCTGAAGCTTACGCTTGGCGCGCTAAAAGTCTGGTACGATTCAGAAGAGATGTCCAGCGGCGTCAAGCTTGAAAAAGATGTCTGGGCCGTGGCTCTCGGCGTCCAATACCGCTTCTTCTAACAGCCGAAGCATCTCCACATCGATCCTCTTGGGAGAACCCCGGGCCGTTTGTTCCCGGGGTTCTTTTTCTATAAGCCCGCCCTTCTGACTTGCCCAGCCCTCAGAATGAGAGTCTTCTTTGCTTGCTATCTCACTCACGGTCTTTCCTGCCATGGCCTGAACCTATCTCGCGCCCACCTCATATATTTCAACAACTCATCATTCACTATTTCGATATCGAATCGCTCTCTGTCAAAATCGCCTTCATCCCTATGAAAACCGGACCACCATTCCTTAAGGCTCTTGTGTTCTTCATGAGTCGGGTCTTTTAATGCTTTGCAGAACTCATGATATCCCGGGAAGCCGCCCACATCTTCAGGCGGACAGGCTCTGGCGCCGTCCAGGCATTCAATTGGAAACTGAAGTTCCGGGTTGGAGTAGCGGCTGTCCTCTATCATGACCTCATGCTCCCAGCTGTCGCCAAAATCGTACAGATAGCCGAAAGTGACGCCTTTCTTTTTGATCAGATCCACAAGCCGATATCTGCCGTCTTCAAGCCCGTCTTCCCTTGATTCGGGATCTTCCGTGTACCGTTTTTCGGCGATGGTGAACTGATGCAGGTGGTAGTCATCCCAGCCCATCACAATCTGAATCACGTCGTGCAGCCGATCCAGAGTAATGTAGGCTGGCACAACAAAGCGCCTCCAGATTTCAGGCTTAATTCCAACGAGTCTGATTTTCAATAAATAAAGTCTTTCATTCATGGCTTTTCTCCCTTATCAGACATAAGACCCCGAAAAGAATCCTTTAAAAAAACTGAAGTCAGTTTTTCGATGTGTCGGAGAAGTTTTTCCCCCGTCACCAACGGTCATATAGAGACTGGCAAATTTAGTACGCAAACATCGATTGCAGAGTCGAAATCACTTCGGCCTGAATTTGAAGGTCTATTGTACCCGCTCTTTCTATAAACCGAGATTTATCAATTATGGGTATTTGGTCCAATACGATTTGCCCCTTTCTGCCTTGAAATTCACAAAATACACGGGTGGGATAGGCCTTGTAATCGTTAAGTCAATAATCCCTTTATGTTACACAGATCCGACCCCCTTTGCAGCTTTGCTTCCGCCGGGCATTTCTTGTAATCGAGGGTTTTGATTTCAAGGTCATCGGCTCGGAACTTTCTGCATCAGCGTCCCGCTTGTCCACATTCAGTAATTAAAGGAGCAGCGACAGGCGTCGTATGGATAAGCCTCTCGAACCTCATTCCAAGTCACTTCATGCCGCAACCGGAGGCTCTTTTCCCTCTTCCAGGAGTGCGCGGAAGATACGAGGGACCCCAAGATTTTGTCGATTTACCAAACGGGTAGCCAGGAGCACCGTCTCGACCAGATATCGGCTTCTTGTGACCGGTTGATGGCGCAGGATATTCGCCGGTGTAACACCGCCGACAAAACCACCCGGATTGTTGATCTCGAACCGCTCGTGATAGTTACGGATGAAAACCATCCCAGGAATAGAATAGTCTCGGTGGGTAAAAGCATTCATCAAAGCTTTGAGCTGAAATATGTAAATTTAAACAAGGCGTTATCAGAATTTGGACAGTTCCGCCTCGTCAGGTTCGGAGGAACGCGATGTCGGCGCCATTTCAAAAAGAAGTCTGCCTGTATCCAGCTTCGGTGTCCTTTTGGACAAATAAAGCATTTCGATGCCGACCACATGATTATCGGCATTATAGTCCACAATGATTCCGGGGGAAACCTCCTCCGATTCTACGGCATCCGACTCATCAAGCGTCAGGTAAAGGGCATCGGCTTCATTATCTATTTTTAGTTTCATAGCTTACCTCTGATCTTGCGGTCAAAAAACAGCGTAATCACTCGTATGGGGTTTGTATGTGGATTGATTATAACACGAAGCACACGGTTTTCACACTCGAAAATCAGTGACCTCCGGCA
>PCSF01000124.1 GCA_002771315.1 Desulfobacterales bacterium CG23_combo_of_CG06-09_8_20_14_all_52_9
CGAAAAGATCCGCACGAAAATTCAGTCGGCGCTCAGACAATACTTCTATTTTGCTATCCAGCGCCGTCCGGTGATTCTCCCTTTTATCGTTGAACTTTGATGAAATCGTAAAAACTCAAAATTGGGACGGCAAAGTAAAAAGCTTCAGATGCAGCGCAACGCAGCAGATGGACTTTTTACGAAGCCATCAAGTTTAAAAGTGACAAAGAAACAGGGGGGGAGAGGGTAAAATGGGAAGAAACCCGCCCCATGTTACAATGAAGAAAAGGAATGGTCAAAAGGACGAAATGATCACCGCCATGTTAACCTCAAACGCAATGGAATGCACCGGGTGTCTGCAATCATGCGGAAAGAAATAGCCGGCATTATTTTGTTTTTTCTGGTGATTCTGACGCTGATCAGTTTGCTGTCTTTCAGTCCGTCGGATCCTTCCATTCACACCGCCGCCGCAGGAAAAATGATTCATAATTTATTCGGCCTGTTCGGCGCTCAGCTCGCCGGTTTTTTGGTCGGGCTTTTTGGCATCGGAGCGTTCTGGATCCCCGTTCTTTTACTCCTTTCAAGTATCCATTTTTTTGGTGATCACCCCAAAAAGGCCATCCTGACGACTCTTTCCGGCGGGGTTCTTCTCGTCGTTACGACAGGAAGCCTCCTGGCTTTTAAACAGATGACCTTTCAACTTTTCGGCCAACCTTTTTCCGCAGGCGGGCTAATCAGCTTGCCGCTGAAGTCGTTCTTCACCGGCTATGCCAACACTACCGGCGGGCTGATCACCCTTTTGGTGATCTGGGTCATCGGCTTTGTTCTGGCCACCGGATTCTCCATCGTAACCTTTTTCAGGATACTCTCTCGCTCGTCGTGCTCCCTGGTCGAACATATTGAGATTTTTATCGTCAAGTACAGGGAACGGAGAGAGAAAGCCCGGAAAAGAAAAATCGTGTCCCGCCGGATTCCCGCCGGAGAATCCATCACCATCAAGACTCCTCCGCTAAAACCGATCAAGGAAGTTCCGGTCCCCAAGCAGGCCGTTTTTGATTTCATGAAGAAAGAATCCGGTTACCAGGGGCCGGGGACCGGTCTGCTGGAGGACCCGGGAATCCGGTCGGTGCAGGTGGACAGCGAAAACCTAAAAATGCAGTCCAAACTTTTGGAGAAGAAGCTAGCCGACTTCGGCGTAGAGGGGCGGGTCGTGTCCGTGGCGCCCGGACCGGTCATAACCACCTTCGAATATGAGCCCGCTCCTGGAGTCAAAATCAGCAAAATCGCCGGATTGGCGGACGACCTTTCCCTGGCCCTTCGTGCACTCAGCGTGCGCATCGTCGCGCCGATTCCCGGAAAATCGGTGATCGGCATCGAGATTCCCAATGCCGTGCGCGAAATCGTCCGGTTCAAGGAGGTCATCATTTCGAGTGCCTTTGAAAAGTCCAAGTCCAAGCTGACCATATGCCTGGGAAAGGATATCGTCGGAGAACCGATTGTTACGGACCTGGGTCAAATGCCGCATCTGCTGATTGCCGGCGCAACCGGAACGGGGAAGAGCGTGGCCCTCAACGGAATGATCTGCAGCATGCTCTACAAGGCTTCCCCCGACGAAGTGAAGATGATTCTCATCGATCCTAAAAGGATCGAGCTTTCCCTCTACAACGGCATTCCGCACCTGATAACGCCCGTAGTGACCGACGTGAAGGAGGCCAACAACGCCCTTTTCTGGGCGGTGCGGGAAATGGAGCGGCGATATGTCGTGCTTTCCGAAAAAAAAGCGAGAAACATCCGGCAGTACAACCAGAAGATCGATCAGGAGAGAAAAGAGAAAAAAGAAGAGATCCCCGAACAACTCCCGTATATTGTGGTAGTTATTGATGAGCTTTCAGACCTCATGATGGTGGCATCCCGGAACGTGGAGTTTGCCCTGATGCGCCTTGCACAGATGGCGCGGGCGGCCGGAATCCACCTTATCATCGCCACTCAGAGGCCATCCGTGGACGTTTTGACCGGGGTCATCAAGGCCAACTTTCCCACGCGTCTGACATTTCAGGTCTCCTCCAAGACCGATTCCCGAACCATCATCGACACCAACGGTGCCGAGGCCCTTCTGGGGAGCGGAGACATGCTTTTCCTTCCGCCCGGCACGGGGAAACTCCAACGCATTCATGGGGCTTATCTTTCCGAGGGGGAACTGACACGGATTGTAGAATTTTTGAAAAAGCAAAAAGCCCCTCAGTACCTGGAGGAGGTCACACGTGCTCCGAAAGAGGAGATCACGGAAACCGATTCGGGAGAATACGATGAGCGCTATGACGATGCCGTGGCCTTAGTGACTCGGACGCGCCAGGCATCCATCTCCATGGTTCAGCGTCATCTGCGTATCGGATATAACCGGGCGGCCCGGATTATCGAAACCATGGAAAGAGAAGGAATCGTGGGTCCTTCCGATGGTGTGAAGCCAAGGGAAGTCCTTGTTCGCGGCTACGAAAACGACTCTTAGATCTTCCCGGTCGGTACCGTCGCCCGGTTCAAAAAAAAAGGTGCACCGGAGCCGACACGGGCCCCGTATTCTAGATCACCTGGTTTCGCGCCAATTTCCTGATTTTTTCTTCAGAAAAACCCAGCTCTTCCAGAATGGCGGCCGTATTTTCGCCGAAGGCAGGAGGACGGAGGGGTGCGTTTGCGGATCCTCTGAAAATCGAAACGGCAAACCCAGGACGCGATACATCCCTTTTGAATCTGTGGTCTCCACCACCGCATTGCGCGCCCTGGCATACGCGCTCTCCTGGGCTTCCTGGACAGTGAGGACCGGCCCTAAGCATACATCTTTTTTTGAAAAAAGCGCGACCCACTCATCCCGGGTTTTGGATAAAAAAGTTTTTTTAAAAAAGGTCCAGCACCAAGCATCCTTTCAGAATCTTTTCCATGTGGTGCCTTTCATCCGTTAAAAGAAGAAATGCGCCATCAGCACACCTCCGTCCAACCTGGGTGAGGCGGAAAGGGTTACCTTCACTTCGCTTTTTAATTGATCGATGAAATGTCGGGTCTGTTCTTGGTTGAATTTGTGCGCAGCGGAGACAGACCCAAAAATGGATCCTGCGTAAAATCCGAACCCGACCACCGCAATGGCGCTTCCCAGGGCGGGGCTATCTTTGTCAAAGGCCTCCCAGGCTGCCCAGGCCAAGAGCCCATTGACCACAAACGCCGTGAGGGCATCCCGGTATCGCTCGCAATACAGATGCCCGACACCCGGTACGACGGCCAAAAGACCAGCGAACTTCGGATCTTTATTTTTCAGTTTCAGACGGCTTTCCAGATGATCCAACAGCACCTTTACGCCAAAATGATCTTGGTCGCCGGGGCTGATGTTTTCAAAGGCGGCCCGAGCTTTGTCCCATTGCGCCATTTCCAGATAGATCCATCCTGCCTGATAGTATGCCGCATTTTTCACGTCGGAATCGTCGGCGAGGGTGATCAGATTAAAGAGCGCGATCAAGGCCTGGCCTGTATCATTCAGCTTTAAATAGGATTCGCTGATTTTAAAATGCGATTTCACGCCCAGCATCGTCTGCCCGAATGTTTCGATGAGGGTCTGAAAGGAGCGGACGGCTCTGAGGTATTGACCGGTATGAAAAAATGACATGCCGATATGGTACCATGCTGTTTCGGTCCGGACATCATCTGAGAAAAACTGAATGAACCGTCTAAACTCGACCACAGAATCCGGATACTCCGTCCTGTCATAAAGGCTGAGGGCATAGGCAAACTGAGCATCGGCCGTGATGCAGTATGGGGGCTGGCTTTCGGCAGTGGAATGGACTCCCGGCGGTATTAGAAGGGTCAGCACCCATACCAGAAAAGTCCCGGCGACCAGTATCTTTTTGTTTTCTAAATACCCCGGAAGATTCTTCTGGTTTTTGAATTGAAAAGCCGGGATATTTTTTTTATTTCTGGGTAACCCGCAGGACTTCTTCAATGGTGGTGATTCCTTTCAGGACCTTGCGAATACCGTCCTCACGTAAGGCCACCATACCTTTTTCGACGGCTTGGGCCTTGATCCGGTTGGCATCGTAAGTCTTCAGAAGGAGGTTTGAAAGGGTCGAGTCAATGGTCATGACCTCGAAGATGCCGACGCGGCCCCGATATCCGGTTTGAAAGCAGCTCGGACACCCCACGGAACGATAAATGGTTCCGTCGGCGACCTTATCCGGAGGAATCCCGATGGCCTGAAGCGCTGCTTCGTCCGGTGTATAGGGTTCTTTGCATTCGTTACATAGAACCCGGATCAGCCTCTGTGCGGCGACCCCTTTGACGGAAGAAGAGATTAAAAAAGGTTCGACGCCGATATCTACCAGACGCGTGATGGCGCTGGCCGAGTCGTTCGTGTGAAGGGTCGAAAAGACGAGGTGGCCGGTAAGGGCCGACTGGACGGCGATTTCAGCGGTTTCCAAGTCCCGGATCTCCCCCACGAGAATGACGTCCGGATCCTGCCTCACCATGTGGCGGAGCCCGCGGGCAAAGGTCAAATCGATCTTGGGGTTAACCTGAATCTGGTTGATCCCTTTGATTTGGTATTCCACGGGATCTTCGATGGTGATGATGTTGATGCCCGGTGTATTTAGAAATGATAAAACAGCATACAAAGTGGTGGTCTTTCCGCTTCCGGTGGGGCCTGTGATCAGGATGATGCCGTTGGTATTCTGAATCAGGGTTTTCAGTTCGGCCAGTCGCTCGGCCTCCAGGCCGATTTCGGTCAGCTCCAACAGGGCGCTTGATTTGTTGAGAAGCCGCAACACCACCCGCTCGCCAAAGGCGGTGGGAATGGTGGATACCCGGATATCGATCTCCTGATCTCCCACTTTCACGTCAAAACGGCCATCCTGAGGAAGCCGCTTTTCGGCGATGTTCATCTGAGTCATGATTTTGATGCGCGAACTTAGGGCGGGCTGAATCCATTTGGGTGGGGTGAGGGTATCGTAGAGGATTCCGTCGATGCGGTAACGGATTTTGAAGCTGTCATGGTACGGTTCTACGTGGATGTCGCTGGCCCTGGCTTTTACGGCCTGAGAGATGATGTGGTTGACCAATTTGATGATCGGTGCATCACTGGTGTCGTCTAACAGGTCGGCCCGATCCTTGATTTCACTGAGGATCGCTTTCCCATCTTCCTCCATGTCCTGAACAATTTGCTCCGCCGAATCTCGGCACAACTCAAAGGACATGTTGATGGCCGACAGGATGGCCCCTCTGGTGGAAAGGACCAGGCGGTAATTTTCAATTCCCATGATCCGGACCAGGTCGTCCACCGCCTGGAGACTGTTGAGACTTCGAATCGCAACGACATAACTCCTTGAGGAAATTTGATCCGGCTTCTCCGCCTTTCCATTCGGCACGGACGATAGACTCTGATCCAACGCGGGTTCGGGCTCCCACAGTGGGATCATGATATGCTTTTTCAAAAAGCCGATAGGCAGACGTTTTGTGAACTCCGAACAGATATTTTCCAGGGGAAGATCCGGCCAATATGGGATACCGTAGACAAGACTCAAGGCTTCGAGGAGTTTTTCTTCAGAAAGCACTTTTTTCTGAATCAGAATATCTTCCAAACCGGATCCTTTTCGGTTCCGAAGTGTCAATGCCTCCCGGACATCCTCTGCTTGAATCTGGAATCGGTTGGTGAGTACTTCAATCAGGCGGACCTGCATGGCCCTTGTTCTCCTCGCAAACCTCGTGCTGGTTGGCGTTTACGGTCAGTTATCCCTCGCTTTTCCTGCATCCGGCATTTCCTTTTTGCGAGGATTCGAAAGGTTTTCCTGAATACGATCGAACTCATCTTTTTTGAGTTCGTAAATGCGCTTGGCCTCTGCGGCATTATTGATGACGTGGGGGGTCAAAAAAACAAAGAGGTTGGTTTTTTCCCCTCCTTTGGCCAGGGACCTGAAGAGCCATCCCGCCACCGGGATGTCCCCCAGACAGGGAACGCGGTATTCGGTCTTGGAAAAGGCGTCCCCAATAAGACCGCCGATGACTACGGTATTTTTATCATGGACGATGACCGTGGTATCGAGGGTGCGCTTGAGGGTGGTGGGGCGGAAGTCCGTGGTCGATTCGAGCTGAGAGAATTCCTGGGAGATGTTCATCCGAACCAGGCGATCCTTGCTGATGGAAGGGGTGATCTTGAGGGAAATGCCGACATCCTTGTATTCGTAAGTGCTGTAAGTCTCGTTGGCGGATGTGGTTCCTTCCTTGGTCTGATAGGGGATATTTTTCCCGATGGTGATCTTGGCTTCCTGATTGTCGGTGGTCAGGACCTGGGGAGTAGACAGGATATGCACGTCTTTGTCTTTTTTGTATGCCGTCACGATGGCGGCCAGGTTCGGGAAATAGACATTTCCGATTTTGATGGTTTCGAATATCCCCAGAGAAAAGCCGGGAGGCAGCGACTGGGTGGGGAGCCCCGTGTCCGGGTCGATGGGGGGGATCTTGTTGAACCCGCCGCCGCCGAACCCTCCTCCGCCTCCCCGGAAAGTCCCGTCATCCTGGA
>PCSF01000136.1:0-197 GCA_002771315.1 Desulfobacterales bacterium CG23_combo_of_CG06-09_8_20_14_all_52_9
ATGTAAAACTTACAATTTACAATACTATCGGACAAAGAGTAGCTCTGATTATTAACTCAACAATGGATGCAGGTTCATATTCAATAAAATGGGATGCATCAAATGTGGCTTCTGGTTTATACTTCTACGAACTGAGTACAAAGAACTTTAAATCAGTTAAAAAAATGATGCTTTTAAAATAAAACTCCCTGAATGAA
>PCSF01000136.1:212-527 GCA_002771315.1 Desulfobacterales bacterium CG23_combo_of_CG06-09_8_20_14_all_52_9
CTGCCCCGTTTCCTTTCATAAGGAGACGGGGAAGTATTCAGAACTTCATCAAAATTTTATTAATTATTTAATCAAAGAGGTGTTAAATGAGTAGACTATTTTCAATATTCGTAGTGTTATTATTGCTAGTAGGGATCAATGATATATACTCCCAGGCTCAAATCGATATTCCAATTACCGTAAGCAATAATGCAACAGTACCTTCATCAACAAATATGTTTGTTGGATTGGATCAAACAGCAACAGCAGGTCTTGACCCTTCATTAGGCGAAGCAAACTTACCTCCACTACCTCCAGCAGGAGTTTGGGATGCAA
>PCSF01000136.1:630-6240 GCA_002771315.1 Desulfobacterales bacterium CG23_combo_of_CG06-09_8_20_14_all_52_9
CGTGCTGAGTCGCGGTGCACGACTGGCAGATCCCGGGGAATTCACCAAGAGGGCCTTTCTGAACGGGCGTATCGACCTCAGTCAAGCGGAAGCCGTCATCGACATCGTCAACGCAAAGACCCTGGTTTCCCTTGAGATTGCCGCGGCTCAAATCCATGGCGGGCTCCGTAAAAAGATAGAGACCTGCCGATTCGCTCTTTGGGAACTTCAGACCGAACTTTCTGCAGCCATTGATTTCCCGGAAGAGATGGAGACGCTGTTCAAAGCGGAAACGGCAGCGGACAGACTTAAAGGTCAGATTCTTTCACCATTACAAGAGCTTATTAAACAGCATGATCAGGGCCGGATTCTTCGTGAGGGAATCCGGGTGGTGGTGGCCGGGTTTCCAAATGTGGGCAAATCGAGCTTGATGAACTGTCTCCTTCATCGCGATCGGGCTATTGTATCCCCATACCCGGGGACGACCCGGGATTTTCTCGAAGAGCCGCTGGATCTTTACGGTCTTCAGGCGATGATCGTGGATACTGCCGGCCTCCAGGAAACCGATGATCCGGTGGAACGGATCGGCATTGAAAAGACTCACGAAAAGATCCGAGAAGCCGACCTCTTGCTTTTCATGGTGGATGTTACACAGCCGATTTTCATTCAAAAGGAAACGATCCCGGTCTTTGAAAAGCCGACAATATTGGTTGTCAACAAGGTGGACCGGGTGAATTCAGACCGATTCCCCGAAATCCCGAAAGAATGGAAACGTTTTCCCGTCGTTCGAATCTCTGCTTTGACCCAGTACGGGGTAGATGCTCTGAAGGAGAAGATATTCGAAAGAATTACCCAGGGAAAAGGATTCCGGCAGGAAGATCCCATCGTCCCTAACCTGCGGCAAAAGTTATTGCTGGACCGGGCGCTAAAAGCGACAGAAGCCGCTTTGGAAGGGATTTCTTACGGGCGTTCACCGGAGCTTGTCAGCATGGATGTGGAAGAGGCCCTGGATGCTCTGAACGAGATCCTGGGGGAAACGATTCGGCCGGATATCCTAGATGCCATTTTCAGCCGATTTTGCATCGGAAAATGACAAAGATGCGTCACGAGCTGAAGCTAACCCAGGTGCGCACGGTGACTTTTAAGAAAACTGCAATGCGGAATTGCAGTAAAAGTTTGCGAAACCGTCGATGATGATGAAATCGTAAAAACTCAAAATTGGGATGGCAAAGTAAAAAGCTTCAGATGCAAGGTGCGCAAATCCTGAGGAATGAGGCGTACATGTGGGTACACCGCAATGATTTACCCGGTTGAATCCTGCGAAGCAGGGCCGCAAAGCGGCATTCAACCGGGCAGGGGATGCAGTACAACGCAGCAGATGGACTTTTTACGAAGCCATCAATGATGTTTCACGTGAAACAATCGTGAAGAATGTTTCGGCATTAAGGCGTCTCCCTCAAGCTTGAGGGAGACGCCGGATGGGAGACAGATCGAATGAATTTTGATTTTTCACCTTTTTTTAAGAAGTATGAGGCCTTGCTGGTTGTTGTGGATGCCACTTTCGATCGCATCAAAAAGGAATATCCGAACGCGGTGACCTGCACACCTAAATGTGCCGATTGTTGCCACGCGGTATTCGATGTGCCTCTGGTAGAGGCGCTGTATCTGAACCAACAATTCAACCTTCGGTTTCAGGGAAAAGAACGGGAACAGATCTTAGAAAAAGCGAATCGGGCGGATCGCAAAGCATTTCAGATCAAAAAAAAGGCCGTCATGGACCGAGAGGCAGGCAAAATGGAAACGGAAATTCTGGTAGAGATGGCTGCCGAAAGGATCCGGTGTCCCCTTTTGAACAAGGAGGACACCTGTGACCTGTATGATTTTCGGCCTACGACCTGTCGCCTGTACGGACTTCCCACGGCCATTGGTGGAGTGAGTCATATATGCGGCCGCTCAGGCTTTTATGAGGGGAAGATCTATCCCACAATAAATATGGATGTGATTCACCGGAAGCTGTTTGAGCTGTCGGAAGAAATCGCCCGGGCGATCCGAACCCGATACCCTAAACTCCACGAGATGTTGGTTCCCCTTTCCATGGCCCTGTTGACCGATTATAATGAGGAATACCTCGGGGTTTTTGCTAAAGAGCCTAAGGAGAAAGCATAAGGAAGGGAAGGATGAGCCAAGAATCAGAGGATGCAGAAAGAAGAAAACGGACCATTTTTGAAGGCATGTCGGAAAAACGCCGGCGACATATCCTTAAAAAGGGATACGAGAAGTGGGATCCTTTTATAGAGCCCAAGGATCCCATTGAGATTCGAAAAGACCGAACCCAACGGACCACCGTCATGCTCGTCAGGGATTTTTTGCAGACGAAGTCCTCTGAGGAATACTCCAATGCATATGGACGGGGTGTCCTGGAAATAGCCCTTGGGATTGTCAACGGAGATGAACGGTTCAAGGGCATGTTTGAATTTTCCTGCTGGTATCGGGACCTTCTGGGAAAAGAGGGTCATTACTAGCGACGTGGAAAGGGCAAACGACGATCCGACAGGGGTGCACGGGTTTGCGAAAAAGCGGATATGGGATCTTATCTCGTTTTCCCCGAAGCGGTTGACGCCGGCCGATCTGGAAAGAAGCCTAAGAACTCGAAGCCGAGTGGAAAGCAGGGTCATCCGAAGGGCCGTGCGGGAACTTGTCGCCCAAGGCAGGATTCAATATAGCTATCGACTGGGGTGTTCTTTCTTGGAGCAATCTATCCAAGGGGTCTTGCGCATTTCCGAGCATCTCGTTTTAAAACCTCCTCAAATCTCTTATTCCCCCGGACCCTATGAAGTCGTGGTTGCTCTTGCGCCGGGAAGCGCCTTTGGTTTGGGGGACCATGCCTCGACCCGATTGGCTCTCAAGGGAATTGAAATGGCAATACGGGTCAATCCTGGACTGCAAGGGCGTCAAGGGGCGCATATGTTGGACATCGGAACCGGCAGCGGAGTCTTAATGATTGCAGCCGTGCTGCTGGGACTGGAAGGCGCCATCGGTATCGAAACGGATTCCTCTTCCAGATACGAAGCGAGAGAGAACGTCAAGATTAACAGCGTGGAGGACCGGGTCGAAGTGACGGACAAACCGGTAGCGGCTCAAACCGGACCTTTCGCACTAGTGGCGGCCAACCTCCGCTTCCCGACGCTTAAGTCATTGGCCGTTCGAATGCAATCCCTGACGGATCTTGGCGGAGGGGTGGTTGTCTCCGGGATCCGGGAATGGGAGCTGGAAGATCTCGTGAACAGCTATCATTGCGCCTCCTTTTCTACGATTTGGAGGGGATGCGATCAGGGCTGGTGGGGAGCGCTGTTTGCCAATAGAACGGGAGCAAAATAAAAGGATTCGGGAATCTGAGGGCGTGTTTTCATAAGCCGCTTGATGATCGGAAGCTGCTGCTGGGGAAATCCCTGCTCAAGGACTGTGTCATCACTCTCAACCAATTGCAAAGAGGACCACACAGGGGTTATCAAGGTCCATATGGTTGGCCGCTACGTGAGCCAGAAGGTGCTGCATATCATCCTGGCAAACCCCGAGGAATCTTGGCTCAATCCGGATCAGGAAACCGTTTGATTCAAGCCTTTTTTCAGAACAGGGGGCGCGTCATGATATCTCAAGCGTAGAAAATGAGCCCTTTGAGGGGGAGGAAAGTCATGGCGGAGAGACCGGGATTCGAACCCGGGATACCCCTTTCGGAATATACTCGCTTAGCAGGCGAGCGCCTTCGACCAACTCGGCCATCTCTCCGGAAAACCCGTACTTCGTGAGACGGAGGGCAGAACATAAAAATAAGAGTGGGGGCCCTGGCGGAGGGAGTAGGATTCGAACCCACGGAGCTTTCGCTCAACGGTTTTCAAGACCGTCGCCTTAAACCGCTCGGCCATCCCTCCTGAAACCATCAGATATAGATTACTATCATTAAAACCGTTTCGGGTCAACAGGTTTTTCGAGTCAATGAATCGGAACAGGGATAACCCAAAAAGGTCTCATGCATGTTGACAATACCTTAAACTCATGATTTAAGGGTAAGAAAAAATGGGGTAGGACCCAGGAGATTCCTCATGAAGCAGAAATATCAAATTGTAAAGAAAGCGGATAAAAATCAAATGATTATCCAGGAGTATGCCGAACTGGATAAAGAAGCGTATTCGCTGTTATGCGAAGAAACCTATGATATGAAACAGGTGGCAGCCGCAGGGAAGACCGGACGCCAGGCCTTAATGGATATCTTGAGGACCCGAAACCTCTATCCTGTCGGTATCTATACGGAAAAAATTGCCGAGACGGTCATGGAACTGCTTTCCTCGACCGATAAGGAAGTGGCTGAAATCGCCTTCGATGACATGGAATTGATTTCGCAGGATCGGAGGAAAGAATGGGGCTTCGTGGAGGAGGGGGTTGAGGAGGCGGCTCCGGAACTCGATGAACTCATAGAGGAAGAAGAAATCAAAGAAGATTACGATAAAGAGGTGCTTAATGGCTACCAGCCTTCGGTTCAGGTGGCCGATGAGGATTCGCTGGAAACCGATGAAGAGCCCTGATCGGGCTTGACATTTTCCGATCGCTTTAATACAAAACTCAGTGAAGATCCCACGTCCATTCGAAATATCTTAGGTCTTGCCGCAGGAAGAGGAGTGAAATTTTGTCGGTTAAACCCTTCATCGAATTTCATCCCAAAGAGGCACTGATCGATCGATTCAACCGACGCCTCAATTATTTGCGGATATCCATCACCGACCGATGCAATCTCAGATGTATTTACTGCGTTCCTGACGGATTTTTCCCCAAGTTGCCCCACGATGAGATCTTACGTTACGAGGAGATCCTTCGAATCGTCAAGATCGCCGTTCGTCTGGGAGTTACCAAAGTGCGGGTAACCGGCGGCGAGCCACTGGTCAGAAAAGGCGTCTACGACTTTCTGGAAGCGCTGGGACAGACAAGCGGACTTTCCGATATCTCTTTGACCACCAACGGTGTATTTTTAGCCCACCAAATCCACCGGATCCAAAAGGCCGGGATTCGACGCATCAACATCAGCCTGGACACGTTGAATCGTGAAAAATATCAAAGAATTACGGGGTTTGATCGTTTCGACGCCGTGTGGGAGGGAATCCGATTGGCGCACGAATCAGGATTTCACCCCATCAAGATCAACGTGGTGGTCATTCGAGGCGTCAACGATGACGAATTGATGGATCTCGCGCGCTTGTCCGTTGATCATCCGTATTTCATTCGATTTATCGAGTATATGCCTATGGGCGTTCATTGCATGAATATGGATCAGCAAATGCTTGCACCGGAAATTTTGACAAAGGTTGAAACAGTCGACGCCTTGGAGCCTGTTTTCAGAACCAAAAATGACGGGCCCGCGGAACGTTACCGGTTCAAGGGAGCGGCCGGCGAGATCGGATTGATCCGGCCCATCAGCCATCATTTCTGCCAGGATTGTAACCGATTGCGTCTTACCGCCAGCGGGCAGCTCCGTGTTTGCCTATTATCCAAAATCCAAGTGGACCTGAAAGGACCCATGAGAGACGGCGCTACGGATACCGAACTGGCCCAAATGATGAAAGAGGCGGTCCTTCGGAAGCC
>PCSF01000136.1:6291-6531 GCA_002771315.1 Desulfobacterales bacterium CG23_combo_of_CG06-09_8_20_14_all_52_9
GTCTGCCATCGGGGGATAAGCCACCGGGAGTTTTTAAACGGAAACAAGGGATGAGGTTTCCTGGGAAAGGGGCAGGCTCATTGCCTAAAAGCGGATTCGTTTTAGTGGGTTAAATTGCCACTAACGTTAACCACAGCAAGGAGGGAGGAGGATTTATGAACGTTTCACGTCGAGAGTTTATCCAGATTACCGGTGCCACGGCAGCGGGTCTTGCGGTGAGCGGCCTGGGGTTTGATCTTT
>PCSF01000146.1 GCA_002771315.1 Desulfobacterales bacterium CG23_combo_of_CG06-09_8_20_14_all_52_9
AGGGCCGCAAGGCGGCATTCAACCGGGCAGGGGATGCAGCGCAACGCAGCAGATGGACTTTTTACGAAGCCATCATGGTTAGGCGTCGGTTTTTTCCGAAGGAAGCACGGGGATTTTGAAAAATTCGATGCCTTCTTCTTTGAGCGTTTTTTCTTCCTGCTCCGTGCTGACGCCGCGGATGTTTCTCGGTTCGATGACCCCGTAGTGAATCTTCAGGGCTTCACTTGCAAAATTACACCCCACATTATCGAAGTGCTTTTCCACGAATTCAGCGATTTTTTTCCCCATCTGCTCCATTTCTTTTAACGGGGGGACGGAATCTTGGAAACCAGGAGACGATTTAATGGCAAACGGAGAAAAAATTTTTGATATATCGGTATCCTCACAAACCGGACAGGTAACAAGGTTTTCGCGGCACTGTTTTTCGAAGGCTTTCGCATCTTCGAACCACCCCTCGAAGACATGCCCGTTGGAACATTTTAAATCGAAAATAATCATGGCGTTTCAGCGTGTCTAATCGGTTTTATTGGGCCGAAGTGAATATATTTTGTCCCGGAAATTGCGCCGGAACCGATCGAGTTCCCTTCATATTCCGCCATTTTTAAGAAGGAGGGGTTGACCAAATCTTATATATAATGCTAAATGAAAGGTGCGTCAATGAGAAAAGGTATAACATTCAAACCCATAGAGAAAAAACGGATCCAAAAGGAGTATAGGGGTGATGAGACGGCTTTTGGTTTTAGTTGCATCTTTAATGCTGATCGCTTGGAACGCATGGGGAGAAGCGTTATATGTAAACGACTCTGCCCGGATGCCATTGAGATCCGGACCGGGGATGGATTACCGGATTATCGATATGGTCAATGCCGGCAAGAAAGTGCAAACGCTGGAAAACCGTGAAGATTGGAATAGGGTTCAAGTTCCGGATGGAAAAGAGGGATGGATGTTGACCCGTCATCTGACCGCGGACCGTCCCAGCGTCTTGTTGGTGGAGGCCTTGAGGGAGGAAAATAAGAGCCAGAAGGAGAAACTGGCTGATCTTTCATCGACAAACACCCGACTTTCAGGGGAAGTCAAGCAATTTACAAAAGAGCTCGAAGAAACCCGGGCCGAGCTTGCCGCACTCAAATCGGAGCATGAAGCTCTGAAGACGGGGTCTTCGAAATATTTGGATCTTAAAAACAATTACGAAAAATCTGCGGCTGCTCTTAAAGAGGTAACCCAACGGGCCGATAGTTACGAAAAAGATCTGACAAGACTGCAGTTGCATCAAAATATTTGGTGGTTTCTAAGCGGCGCAGGCGTGCTGGTCGTGGGATTTCTAATCGGTTCCAGTTCGAAGCGCCAGCGGAAGCGATCTTCTTTATTGTGAGAAAACAGGTGTGAAAAATGATGGAAGAAGAGATTCAATCGGACTTTCTGATCATCGGAAGCGGGATCGCCGGGCTTTCTTTTGCCTTAAAGGTTGCAGATCACGGCCGGGTGGCTATGGTGACCAAGAAAGCGGCGGTGGAAAGCAACACTAACCTGGCCCAGGGCGGTATCGCCACAGTCCTTGGAGGTACGGATTCCTTTGACCTGCATATTCAGGACACCCTGGTCGCAGGCGCCGGGCTGTGTCATCCGGACGTGGTGGAGATGGTGGTGAAAGAAGGTCCGGCACGGATCCGCGAGTTAATGGAGATGGGCGTTTCCTTCAGCCTGCAGAAAGGTCAAGAACAGAGCCGATCCTCGGGTTCACCGTTTCCTTTTCATCTGGGGCAGGAAGGGGGACATTCCCGAAAACGGATCGTTCATGCCCATGACATGACCGGCCGGGAGGTGGAGCGGGTTCTTGTCGACCGAGTGAAAAGCCACCCCAACATCCGATTATTCGAAAACCACACCGCCGTCGATCTAATCACCATTTCCACACGGATGAAGCGGGGGCTTATCACCACCACTCATGAAGCAATCTGCTGTGGCGCGTACGTGCTGGATCGAAAAAGTGCGCATGTGAAAACATTTTCGGCCAAAGTCACGGTCCTTGCAACCGGAGGAGCGGGAAAGGTCTATCTTTATACCAGCAATCCGGATATTGCCACCGGGGACGGCATTGCCATGGGCTATCGTGCCGGTGCCACGGTAGCCAATCTTGAGTTTGTGCAATTTCATCCCACATGCCTTTTTCATCCGGAGGCCAAAAACTTTCTCATATCGGAGGCGGTCCGGGGAGAAGGTGGGGTGATCGTCGATGCATTGGGCAGGGCGTTCATGGGAGACTACGATCCAAGCAAGGACTTGGCCTGTCGGGACGTCGTGGCTCGGGCTATCGACACAGAGCTAAAAGCCAGCGGCCAGGATTGCGTCTTCCTGGACATTTCTCACAAGAATCCGGATTTCATCCGCGAACGATTCCCCAACCTTTACCAAAAGTGCCTTGAATTCGGGATCGACATGACCCATCAGCCCATACCGGTGGTGCCTGCTGCCCATTATATGTGCGGCGGGATCCTTACGGACATGAACGGGAAGACCGATATCCACCGCCTGTATGCCATCGGCGAAACCGCCTGTACGGGTCTCCACGGTGCGAACCGATTGGCCAGCAACTCACTGCTCGAAGCCCTCGTTTATGCTCATAACGCATCCTGCCGGGCAGTCGGGGATCAGGCGGTGCTGCCCGAAGAACCTTTCCCGGACCTGTTACCCTGGAATCCAATGGGGACCTCCGACAGCGATGAGAGGATCGTGGTGTCCCAGAACTGGGACGAGATCCGAAGGCTCATGTGGAACTACGTGGGTATCGTCAGGTCCGATAAGCGGCTGGCCAGGGCCAAGCGGCGTATCGAACTCATCGTCAATGAAATCCAGGAATATTATCGGGATTTCAAAGTGGATGCCGATCTCATCGAGTTGAGAAATATCGCCACGGTGGCCGAACTGATCATCCGCTGTGCCTTGCATCGCAAGGAAAGCCGCGGACTTCATTATAACATCGCCTATCCCTTACCGGACGATCAGCGATGGAAAAAAGATACCACCTTACGGCGGCCGTTTCTGGGGTAAACCCGGCATAGTTAAAGATTCAATCTGGCGTTTGTTCAGATGCCCCGGTTTAATTGACAACCGGCATTTATGTATTAGTTTAAAAAATTATACATCATAATTCAATCGTATCAGACCTCTAAAAATATGGGAACCAAAAGGGATTATTACGAAGTCTTGGGTGTCGGCCGCAACGCCACAGGAGATGAGATCAAGGCCGCCTACCGAAAATTGGCCTTGAAATACCACCCGGACCGGAATCCCGGGGACAAATCCGCCGAAGAAAACTTTAAAGAAGCGGCCGAAGCCTACGATGTCCTCCGAGACGCCCAAAAGCGGGATATTTACAATCAATTCGGGCACCGGGGCCTTGAAGGGTCTGGTTTCTCCGGTTTTCAGGGATTTGATGACATATTCTCAAGCTTTGGAGATATATTCGAGGACTTTTTCGGTTTCGGAGGTAATAGAAGCGGCCGATCCAGATCCAACCGTGGGGCGGACCTGCGTTATGACCTCGAAATCGACTTCATGGAAGCCGCACGGGGTGTGGACACCCAAATCGAGGCGGAAAAGGAACAGGTTTGTTCTGCCTGTTCAGGCAGCGGGTGTGCCCCCGGCACCTTTCCGGAAAAATGTCGCTACTGCGGCGGGTCCGGCCAGGTCTCTCGGAGCCAGGGATTTTTCATGGTCCGGACGACATGCCCCGGTTGCAATGGAAACGGGCAGACGATCCCGAATCCCTGCACTGTGTGCCGGGGATCTGGAAAGGAACAAATCCGGAAAAAGGTGGCTGTGAAAATTCCCGCTGGCGTGGACAACGGCTCCCGGCTACGCCTCACAGGGGAGGGAGAAGCCGGCTTGTACGGCGGGCCTCCGGGAGATTTATACGTCTTCATTCATGTCAGACCCCACGAGTTTTTCCACCGGGAAAATACGGATATCCTCTGCCAGATCCCTCTATCATTTGTCCAGGCTGCCTTGGGCGACACCATCAGAATTCCTACCCTCAACGGAAAGAGATCACTCGAGATTCCCAAGGGAACCCAACCGGGAGATATCTTCCGGCTTCAGGGAGAAGGAATCCCGTCTTTACGCAACGGAAAGCGGGGGAACCAGGTTGTGCAGGTCCTTGTCAAGACCCCCACCCACTTGAGCAAGAAACAGGAATCGCTTTTAAGGGAGTTCGCCAAACTGGAAGCCGGCAAGTTTTCCAATAAATTGAAGAATATCCTGAAAGGGGATACCCTGAGCACCCGGAATTGATGGCGGTCAAAACACCTCATTAATTCGGATCGTATCATGGGATAGACCCGATCCTTCAAAGGACCCTTGACGTGTATGAATTGAAAGTGATCACCCGCTTTGCCGCCGCCCATCAGCTGAAAATGGTGTCCAAAAAATGTGAAAACCTACATGGACACAACTGGAAGATTGAGGCCTGTGTTGCGGGGGAGAATTTAAATCATGCCGGAGTCTTGATCGATTTCGGGGAGATTAAAAAACATCTGTCCATAATCGTTGGAGAGCTGGACCATCGGTTTTTAAACGAGCTTGAAGGATTCCGGGATCAGGTCGCACCGTCTTCGGAAAACATTGCGGCCCTGATTGCGAAGCGACTTCAGACGGCCATCCGGGAACCTGGCCTCCGGGTGACCCGGGTCACTGCATGGGAATCGGATGATGCCTGCGCCACCTATACCGTGGCTGTCGATTGATTGGTCGGTCTAATCGGTTTTGTGTAAGGATATCCGGCAGGCCATCAGCTCTTCTCGGGTAATGACGGCCGAGACCTCCGGAACCACCTTTCGGATATTCTCGAGACCACCCTCCTGCCGGTCCACCAAGATTACCGCCCGGACGACCGTAAGCCCTTCCGAGCAGGACCGCTCAATAGCCTGAATGGTGGATCCACCCGTGGTGACCACATCGTCAATGACTACCACCCGCTCACCGGGATAAACGTCGCCCTCGATCCAGCGGACGATCCCATGATCCTTTTGGGTCTTGCGGATGGAAAAGGCCTTGATCGGCGTTTCTTTTAAACCCGAGACAAAAGCAACGGCACATGCGATGGGATCGGCACCGAAGGTCATGCCGCCGACGGCGTCCGCCGATAATCCCTGAATTTGGCTATAGATCAGATGCCCGATAAGAATCATCCCCCTGGGACTCAGGGTGACCGGTTTGCAGTTCACATAAAACCGGCTTGTTCCTCCCGAGACCAGTTTGAATTTCGGTTCCCGGCTGTACTGGAAGGACTTGTCGCAAAGCAGCCGGATCAGTTCCTGCTTCATGGCATCCAACGTGTTCATTTTTGCCATCCGCTTTACCAAGGGCCTTCAAGAAGGGGTTGATTAAAAGGAATCAATCGGATAATAAAGCCTCCACCGAAATGGAAGAAGCCAATGGATTGGGTTTCAGTGGAGGCGTAGCACAGGGAAAACCGATGACGGCACTCCCCGTTCGTGCGTCTTCTATAACAGCTGCAAACTCGAGGGTCAAATGAAAAAGACGCAGGATAAAAAAATGAAAAAACGGTCTTCGGCGTCAAATTGGAACCATTTGATGAAGACCCTTGTTCTCCTGTTATACTTATTTGCAGGGATTTGGATTTTTCAGGGGATGAGTATTGCCTCGGAAGGAAAAGATCAAATCCTGACGCTCCAGCAGACCATCCGACTGGCCCTCGATGTCAATTTGAACCTAAAGACCGCCCAGGAGGAAATTCAAGCTGCGGAGTTTTCCAGGCGGGTCGCTCGATCCTATTTCCTTCCTGCGGCGAATCTTTCCTACCAATATCAGGGAAATGATGAGGAGTTCAGCATCCCGGGGTTTGGTATCATCACGCCTGAAGATAAATACACATTTGCGGCTTCCGTCAGCCAGCCCCTGTTTAGCGGCTTCTCGATTCTTAGGCGGTATGAGGCTTCAAAAATGGGCCTAGAGGTCGCCCAGACTGCCGAAGCCCTGACCCGTCAAGATGTCATCCTGGCAGCCAAAAAGGCTTATTTCACCCTGCTTCGGTCCCAAAAGCTGATGGAAGTGGCTCGGGAGGCGGTGGCCCTCGGCCAAAACCAGGAAGAGGTGGCCCGACAGTTTTATGAAGTGGGGATGACGCCTCTCAATGACCTCCTGAAGGCCCAGGTGGAGCTCGCCAATGCCCGGCAGGGACTCATCGCAGCCACCAACAGCGTCGATGTGACCAAAGCCAACCTCAACACCCTCTTGCGGCGTCCCGTCACCGAACCGGTGAACATCGAAGATATCCCGGACTACACGTCCTTCACCGCAGGCCTGAATGAATGTTTAAAAACTGCGGAAGATTCCAGACTCGAGATCACGCGCGCGGGCCTGGAGGCGGATCTCGCCGAAAAGGACATGGAGATTGCGAAAAAGGATTATTACCCATCGGTATTTTTGAACTGGACCTATTATCAGGAGGGAACGGATT
>PCSF01000138.1 GCA_002771315.1 Desulfobacterales bacterium CG23_combo_of_CG06-09_8_20_14_all_52_9
GGAAAAAGGGGAGCCGACAGGCGATTGTCGGAAGGGCGCATGTCAAGGATGCGGAGTCTGTGACTTCAAGATCATCAAGCCGGAAATTTTTGAGCCCATTGAATCCGGGAACAATGGTTTTCAGGGAGAAAAAAAACTTCCGGCTCTCAATGTAAACGCTCCGGGTCAACCGTATCGAATCGATTATTCCAAACAGGGCCCGGCAAGATACTTCGGTCACCTGGAAATGGTGAAACTGATCCTACAGGGGATACGCCGCGCGGGTATCACCATGGTGTATTCCCAGGGATTTCACCCCAAACCGAGAATTTCCTTCGGAGATCCCCTGCCGGTAGGGATGGAGAGTGAAGGAGAGGCATTCGATCTTTTGGTTGCTGAAAGCATCTCTCCAAAAGGGCTCATGGATGCTTTGAAAAGGCAAATGCCTGAGGGTATCGAGATCAAGGGGTGTCAGCCAGTGTCTGCGAAAGCCGGGATCCACGCACCACCGGTTATTCGTTACCGTATTGTATTTAAAAGGGGTGTTTTGAATGAAGGCGCCTTAGAAGCTTTCCAAAATGCCGAAAGGTTCTCCTGGGAACAGCCCGATCGAAAAGGCAGATTGAAAAGCTATGAATTAAAGAGTATGGTTCATCCGATAAAGCGGATTGCATCCAATTCGCTTGAAATTCAAATCGAAAACCGATCCGGAAAAACCTTACGACCCGACACATGGATCCGCGCAGTTTTTGGACTTTCGGGTGAGGTTTTGAGGGGGGTACGGATCATCAAGCTCTACGATGGGAGCGATGATGTTTAAAAAATTGATCGTCAGCGTGGCCGATTTCGAGACCCGGGTTGCACTCATGGAAGACGGCACCATTGCCGAGCTGTTCATTGAGCGCTGCGATGCCGGGGAGATCACGGGGAATGTCTACAAAGGGAAGGTCCAGCGGGTTCTTCCCGGAATGCAAGCCGCTTTTGTGGATATCGGCATCGACCAAGCCGCCTTCATTTACGTGGATGACGTTCAGGAAGATACTCATGCGGAATTTGAGGCCCTCTTTTCTTCCGATGTAAAGGCAGAAGATTCGGTCCATGGGAACCTTGAACCCATAATTCAGAGGAGCATGCATATCGAAGATCTGTTGAATGAAGGTCAGGAGATCATCGTCCAAGTAGCCAAATCTCCCTTGGGAACCAAAGGGGCGCGGGTGACTTCCCGGATTTCCCTCCCCGGGCGGTTTCTGGTTCTCATGCCGAATGCCTCCCATATCGGAATTTCCAGACGCATCGAGGAAGAAGTTGAACGCACCCGGTTAAAAAATGTTATGGAATCGCTCCGCAATGATGACTGTGGGTACATCGTCCGGACCGTTGCAGAGGGCGCAGATGCGGAAAAACTGGCGAACGAAATAGTTTTTTTAAAAAAGCTCTGGGAGAATATCCAAAAAAAATTCAAAACGTCCTCAGCCCCCTTCATGCTCCATCAAGAATTGAACGTCATTCTTCGGGCGGTGCGGGATCTCATGACCCACGAGGTGGAACGAGTGGTGGTGGATGACCGGCAGGCTTATCAGTCTGTCCTGTCGTTTCTGGAGATGTCGATGCCCGGATTAATCGGTGCCGTGGAGTTGTACGAAGGAGAAGAACCGATCTTTGATGCGTACAACCTGGAGGGCGATATTTCGAGGGCCCTGAAAAGAAAGGTATGGCTAAAATCCGGAGGATACATCGTCATCGAACACACGGAAGCCCTGGTGGCCATCGACGTCAACACCGGACGTTTTGTGGGGAAGCACAACCCGGAGGAGACCATCTTGAAGACCAACCTGGAGGCGGTCAAGGAGATCGCCTATCAAATCCGGCTTCGGGATCTAGGAGGGATCATCATTATCGATTTTATCGACATGGAAAAAAAATCGCACCAGGAGAAGGTGTTTTTAGCGTTTCAAGAAGCGTTAAAGAAGGACCGAAGCAGGACCCATGTTCTTCCCATATCGGACATGGGGCTGGTACAAATGACCCGGAAACGGACTCGCAAGTCTCTCACGCACACCCTGTGCGAGCCGTGCCTGTACTGCGAAGGTGAAGGATATTTGCTTGCCAAATCCTCAATATGCTACACGATTTACCGCGAAATCCTCAAAGGATATCGGGATATCCCGGGGAGTCGGCTCATACTCAAAGTTAATAACGATATTGCCGAAATGTTTCATGGACAAGAAAATCGCCTCATCCGATCCCTTGAGGAGCGGGTGAAAAAAACCGTGGAAATTTATCCGGAGCCCCAATTCCACCTTGAAAAGTTTGATGTTCAGGAAGTCCTGGAGTGAAAACCTTTTTGATAAACAAGGCGAATAAAGAATGATTTTCTCTTGACGATTTGAAAAAAAAATGATTCATTAATGAATTTTAATCCAATAAACGGGGCTGATGCATACGGTAAGGACATAAGCCATGAAAAGAACGTACCAACCCAGCAAGATCCGCAGGGCGAGAACTCACGGATTTCGAAAACGAATGGCCACACGGGCCGGTCGGCTGGTTATCAATCGGCGCAGGGCAAAGGGAAGAAAGCGCCTGGCAGTATAGCGCCTCTTAAGCTCCATCAAAGAAGGTGGCATCGTTGAGGCAAAATACTTTTCCCCGGGCCGAGATCTTAAAACATCGGGATTTTCTTAGACTCCAGAAACAGGGCAAAGCCACAAGAAATCCATATGTTACGGCTGTTTTTGCACCCGGAATCCAGGATGTGACACGTTTGGGGATCACCGCCGGCAAGCACGTGGGAAAAGCCTGGCAGCGCAACCGGATCAAACGCCTGATACGGGAGTTTTTCCGGTTGAATCGGCACCTTCTGGGGAGAAATTGGGATATCAATATTAGCGTTAAAAAAGAAGCAACCGTTCTGGCTTCCAGTCGGTTGTTTTCCGAATGCAAAACGGTTTTTCTTAAAGTTTCGGAGCACGCATTAAACGGCTTGTAAAACAAATCCCCCTATGGATTATTAAGGGATATCAGTGGGTTCTATCACCCGTGCTGGGTCCTGCCTGCCGGTTTTACCCTTCCTGCTCGGAATATGCCTATGAAGCGATCCAACAACATGGTTTTTTTGCCGGATCGATCCTGGCGGTCAAGAGGGTGTTGCGGTGCCATCCCTGGCACCCAGGCGGCGTTGACCCCGTCCCCGATGTACTGAAGACGAAAAGCTAGGGAGGCGTAACACTCCATAAGGGTGATTTCTCACCGACGAACCGATAATGAGGTGAATTAAATGGAACAAGGGCGGGTCTTTTTAGCTATTGCTATATCTTTTTTGATTTTTCTGGTATGGAATTTTTTCTTTGTCGAAAATAAATCACCCCAGCCGAACCTGAAACGTGCAGCAACAGAGACGGCTCCCAAGGAAGCAGTCCCCCAAAAGCCCATCGAACCCGCTCCGGCCAAGCCCCTTTCAACAAAAGACGTCCAAGCCGCACCGTCGGTGTCGGAACGAGCGGCGCGCACGCTCCATATTGAAACCCCGCTTTACGCCTTGAGCCTGTCGGAGAATAAGGCGGTTGTGAAACGGTTCACGCTGAAGCACTATAGTGAAAGCATCGAAAAAGACTCTCCCCGAAAAATCCTCATCTCCGAAGAGAATCCCTTCGGAACGGTACTGGTCGGCTTTGAGCAAAAGACGGTAGACGGATTCGATTCCGCTGTTTTTTCGGCGGATTCAACGATCGATCCGATCTCTGTCACCGATGCCGAAAAGACAATCACCTTTTCATGGCAATCCCCAGAGGGTATGGTTGTGGAAAAGCGGTACACATTTTCGCCCAAAAGCTACCGGATCGGCCTGAAAGTGGTTCTTAAAAACGGAAGTAAAGGCATCTGGAAAGACAATGTAACCCTTTCCCTTTACCGTAAGCTGGAAGAAAATAAAGGAAGAGCAGTCGGCTTTGAAGGCCCCAGCGCCAAAATCAACAACAGCGTGGAAGAGGTGGAAATCAAGAAAATCAAAGACAAACCGCTTTCTCCGGGCAGTGTGAAATGGTGGGGTATAGAGGATCGGTATTTCATGTCTGCTGCGGTTCCACCGGACAACAACGACGGGCAGGTAAAATTTTTTACCAGAGAAAACAGGGTGATAGAAGCCCAATACCTGCAGCCGGCTATGACGATCGAACCTCAAGGGGAGCAACGGTTCGACTACTACCTATTTCTGGGACCCAAAAGCATGAAAGTCCTCAAAGAGGTCGGATACGACCTGGACGAAGCAGTCAATTTCGGATTGTTTGATTTCATCGCCAAACCCTGTGTCTGGCTGATGAACCAGATCTACCAAGTCATACCCAATTACGGTATTGCCATCATCATCCTGACGCTTTTGTCCAAGATCATTCTCTGGCCCCTGGGAAACAAGAGTTACAAGTCCATGAGTGATATGAAAAAGCTACAGCCCCTCATGGCGGAAATTCGGGAAAAGTATAAAAGCGATAAAAAGAAGCAACAACAAGAGATCATGAGCTTGTACCGGACTTATAAAATCAATCCGGTGGGTGGATGCCTTCCGATGATTGCACAAATCCCGGTGTTTTTCGCTTTATATCGAATGTTGTATGAGGCCATCGAGCTTCGACACGCGCCGTTTTTCGGGTGGATTACTGATCTCAGTGCACCGGATAGATTGTTTCGCTTTGGATTTACCGTACCCTTCATGCAACCCCCCTACGGCATCCCTGTGTTGACCCTTGTTATGGGGGCCACCATGTTGATTCAGCAGAAAATGTCACCACCCCCGGGAGATCCGGGGCAGGCGAAAATGATGATGCTTATGCCCGTCGTGTTTACCGTTATTTTTATCAATTTTTCCTCCGGGCTCGTTTTATACTGGCTGGTCAACAATCTGCTTTCCATTGGACAGCAGTATTATGTGACCAAAAAAAGGGCCTGACGACGGAGGCTGTATGTCTCAAGTTCTTGAATTCGAGGGGAAAAATATCGATCAGGCCGTTGAAAAGGCCTGCGATGAAGTCAAAATCCCCAAAGGAAAGCTTAAATATGATGTCCTTTCTTACGGCTCTTCGGGAATTTTCGGTTTGGTGGGATCGAAAAAGGCGCGCATCCGTGTGATCCTGCAACAGTCTTCCGAAACCGAAGCGACGAAGAAGGATCAAAAGACGATGGAACCCCAAGAGCGTTTGGAAATGGAAACTCCGCCGGAAAACACAGATCCCGGTTCGGATCATCAGGAGGACCTTGCCCTTAACGAGCTTGTTGCTTGGGGTGAAGAGGCTCTGAATCGCATAGTGAACAGTATCACCCCGGATACTCAGATTGACGTCGCATCGCATTCGGAAGAAATACTTTACAATGTTCGGGGTGGGAACAGCGCCCTTTTGATTGGAAAGCGTGGGCAAACCCTTGAAGCCATCCAGTATTTGGTGGAAAAAATTGTCCATCGAAAAACCGAGAAACGGATTCGTGTCCGTGTGGATGTCGAAGGCTATCAAGAAACCCGGCGAATCAACCTCGAACGACTGGCCGAAAAGGTGGCCGAAAAGGTCAAAAAAACGGGGAAACCGGTAGCGTTGGGAGACATGAACGCCTCGGATAGAAGAATCGTCCATCTGACCTTTAAAAATGACCAGGAGATTTGTACACAAAGCAAAGGCGGCGGTGCCCTGAAGAAACTGTTCATCATCCCCAGAAAAAAACAGCCTCCGAAAACCTAATCAGGACGCGGACATGGGCTATGACACCGTTGCCGCCATTGCAACGCCGCTTGGGAGCGGCGGAATCGGGATCATCCGGATATCGGGGAAAGAGGCCTTGGGCATCACCCAAGCCATATTTCGGCCCTCCTGCCGGAAAATATTCGATCCTTACCCATCTCACCGTTTTTTCCATGGATGGATCCGGGACCCAAAATCTGGTATGATCCTAGATGAAGTGCTGATGGTATATATGCAGGCCCCGCGCTCCTACACCCGAGAGGACGTGGCGGAGATCCAC
>PCSF01000262.1:0-1359 GCA_002771315.1 Desulfobacterales bacterium CG23_combo_of_CG06-09_8_20_14_all_52_9
ACATGGGGGAAACCCTATTTTCCCAAAAAGGGGGGATGCCATGAAGATGACTCCCCAAGCCGTGATGTTCGGGAGCGTCGCCATCCTTGCAGCGGTTGTCCTGGTCGTGGTGCTGTTGCCTTACGCCAATACGAGCAAGACGACCCCTTCGGAGATTTTCCGTAATCGAACAGCCGAAGAAAACGAGGGGAGAGCACTATACATCGCCAATGGGTGCGTCTATTGTCACAGCCAGTCGATCCGATCCTTCGATTGGGGCATGGGAGCCCAGCGCGTGGCCCAGGCCGGGGATTACATTCAGGACAATCCGATTCTTCTCGGATCCGCCCGGACCGGCCCGGACCTTTCCCAGGAAGGAGGGGAACATCCGGACGACTGGCATGCGGCCCACTTTAAAAACCCCCGGTACACCCGACCTTTATCCATCATGCCGCCCTTTGCGTTTCTGGCGGATGAAAAAATCGGGAAGCTGACCCGGCATATCCAGGGGCTGGGGATGAAGGCCGCAGACCGGCGGATGCAGCGCCAGACCGAGTGGAAGGCGGCGGCCGTCAAAGCCTTTGAGTCCGGAGTGGTTGGAAACATCAGTTGGCTCCACAGTCAGGTCCCCGAGGGGTGGCGAAAAATCCCCAACCCTTATCCGACCTCCGACGCGGGGCTGGCCCGGGGTCACAAGATCTACCAGGATTTCTGCCTGGGATGCCATAGTCCCATCGGAGACGGCATGGGGCCGTCCCAGCCGTACATTTATCCCCCCCCGCTGAACTTTACCATCCTCAAGGACCGGGGGATCTCGGGAGGGATTCTTTATTACCAGATCATGAACGGTATCACCGGAACCGCCATGCCCTATTTCAAGAAAGATCTGGAATCTGAAAAAATCTGGGAGGTGGGAGACTATGTGGCCGCAATTTTCATCAACGAAAGCGATGCAGACACAGAACCCAAAGGGATCGACGCGGCCCATGAGTGACCGGAGGGTACGCTTGCCGTAAGGAGGTGCTGTGCGGTTTTTTCACCTGATGAATCTCGAGTATGTGGCTCTCTATATCTTCCCGACGCTTTTATTCATCCTTGTTTTTGCCTTGGTGTTGGCTTATTTCCCTCTTCGCGGGCCGGACGATGAAAGCCGCTATCGGACCGTGATCTACCGGTATCCGGAGGACATCGAAGACCGAAACGCCCCGTTTCCTCTGGCCATGACGCTGATCATCGCGGGGGCCGTCGTTTGGGTGTTGGGCTACATCCTGGCTGTGGGGTTCTTGAAAGTTTGCATTTAACCCTGCAGTTGCATAAAAAACATGATAAGGTATAGATAAAGATAATGATAACAGGGCATTTGAATATGTTTATGCATTG
>PCSF01000262.1:1408-2569 GCA_002771315.1 Desulfobacterales bacterium CG23_combo_of_CG06-09_8_20_14_all_52_9
TAATATGGAAAATCAAACTGAAAGAAACGGCGTTTTCAAGACCTTTTTGCTCATCGCAGCCATGGTGATCCTGATTCTAGGCAAGGGATTTCTTGCTTATTATCTTATCGGGGACTTGGGGACACCGCCGTGGGACTTTCGGCCGGTCAAGGATGTGCCGGCAGAATCACCCTATGCCATCTATGATCCATTGCCGAATCCTCAGCACATTCAGGGGGTAGGGGGAAATTAGATGAAGCGGCTGATTGTCCTGGGTATTGCCGTTTCCGTAATTCTGGTGGCTGCATTCGCAGGGATAACCGTTTACGATGAATATATGCGATTCGGGCGGATGTGGGAAACCCCTGCGATCAGACCCCACGAGACTCCCCTCTTGGTGATGGGAAAAGAAAGCATCCCTGTCGATGGCGGAGAGGCGGTGCTTCGGGCCAGGGGCGCGGAAAATCTCGAAACCCCTGATCGCGACCGGAGCATGAAGCGGGTTTTTGCGGGTAAAGCCGCCTACACCCGGTATTGTATCCATTGCCATGGAAAAGACCTGGAAGGGCATGGAACGGTCGGGCAAAGTTTTTCAGCCCCAGCCATGGACCTGAAAAGCCCGCAGATCCAGGACCAGAAAGACGGCCTGTTGTTTTCCAGCATCAGTTACGGGAAAAACCGGATGCCCACGTTGGCCACCACGGTGTCGGTGTCCGAGCGTTGGGATGTCATCGTTTATCTGCGCGCCGCTGCCGCTAATCAGACCTTGGCGGGCCGATAGCGCCCCGGTCTTTAGGTCAATGTCCTGGCCATCCCCATCGCCGCCGCCGGCTTGTTGACTCCCATCATCGCCGTCTGCGCCATGCCGAAAAGCAGCCTCACCGTCATTGGGAACACCCTGCTGCTTCTCCGAAAATGGCCCGAAGCCGGATCAATTCCTGGATAAGCTCAATAGGATCGATCCTCTTTGGATTTTTGTGTTGACATAATACCCATTCAGCACGAGTATTACCATTATTTTTTCAAATTTCCTATGAAAACCTATCAAGTTTTTTAAGGTCAAAGGCATGATCAGAAAAATTTTTCCCGATAACTCAATTTTCGGGGCAAACTGACCTGTTAATCAATGATTCCCGAGGCGCGCGAGCGCGCCTCGGGAATGGCGAGCTACGCTGCGCTCTC
>PCSF01000265.1 GCA_002771315.1 Desulfobacterales bacterium CG23_combo_of_CG06-09_8_20_14_all_52_9
TCCCCGCGTTACCTGGGGATAGTCTTTTAGCAAACCTAAATTGAGCGATTTTCGAATTTGCCGAAGATGCAAGGCGTCCGGAAGCGAAGGCGTACCATTCGTACGTCGAGCTTTCGGCAACGCAGCAGATGCGGTAAAATCGGAAATCCCAAAGGGTTTTCAATTTGGCAAATCATTCCACTGCATACCTTTTATGGTACACCCGATGGGTGGGCAATTGGAAGGGTCAACTCCGTTCCAATATAAAAATATTCAAACACAATCCTTTTTTGCCGAATTGAAAACGATTAATTTAGGGGAAAGAAACGCCGGGATCAGGGTGTTATTGGGAAGACCATTTTACCGGTTAGACTTAAATCGTAGCCGGAAAGGTTTGCCGCCGATTGTCTGAACGCATCCTCATGAAGGAATCCTAAAAAGAGCTGAACACCCTCATCGAAGAAGCGGTTTTTGACGATCATTAGGTCGTATCTCTCCCAGCGTAACGGAATGAAATCCATATCGAGCATGGAGGCCACGGCACGGATCGCCGGCCCGGCATCTGCTTGTCCCGAAAGAATTTCCAGGCCCACCGGAATGTGGCCCTGCACTTCATGATCATAGCCTTTCACTTGTTTTGTTGGGATCCCGGCTTTGGAAAGCTCCCGATCCAGCAACAGGCGGGTGCCGGTTCCGGGGGGGCGGTTGACAATTTGGATTTCCGACCTGCCTAAATCGGAAACCGATTGAATTTTTTTTGGATTTTCCTTCTGAACGAGAATCCCCTGTTCCCGCCGGCAGAAGTTGATGATCGCCGGCATGTTGTTGAGCTCCCGGGAGGCAAAATCAAAATTATAATCGGTTTCATCATCCTGGAGCAGGTGGCTGGCGGCGATATGGCAACGATTCTGTCGTAAGGCCTGAAGCCCTCCCATGCTTCCCACATTTCCGAAAACCGCGATGTGGCCGGCGTGGGTCCGGTTGAAAAGAAAAAGGGTCTTTTCGAGAAGCGGGTCGTTGCTTCCCGCAAAAATGAGGATCCCCTGATAAGGAGGAAGGGGGGTTCTGGCCTCAGGGTAGTTAAGGATGTTGGCTTCAATCCACTGTTCCACGAGATGCTTGGGAAAAATCCATTTGCCGGTGATCTTGGTCGCCGGGAGCCCCTTTTCCGAAATCAGGGAATAGACCATCTTTTCGTTGATATTCAGGAACAGGGCCACCTCTTTGGTGGTCAGCATCTGAGCCATGGCACTTCTTTGCTGGGGATGGATAAGAATTTCCTTTTCACGACTTGATGTATCACAGAAATCGGCTTGTATGTC
>PCSF01000294.1:0-6228 GCA_002771315.1 Desulfobacterales bacterium CG23_combo_of_CG06-09_8_20_14_all_52_9
CACCGCATCCTGATTCATCTTGACCAACGATTCCCCCTTTTTCCCGAACATCTTGATGATGTCCGTTTTCAGGTGGGCGATGGCTTCTTCCACGGGGAGCACATGGGCCAAATTGAAAAAGGCGGTCTGCATGATCATGTTGATACGGCCGCCCAGGCCGACTTCCTGGGCGATTTTTACCGCGTCGATGTTGTAGAACCTGAGCTTTTTTTTGGCGATGGTCCGGCGCATGGCCGCCGGAAGCTTTTGATCCATCTCTTTCTCGGTCCAGTTGGAGTTCAGGACAAAGGTACCCCCCTCCTTGATTCCTTCCAGGACGTCATAGAGATGAACATAATTCGATTTGTGACAGGCGATGTAATCGGCCGAGTCGATCAGGTAGGTGCTCTGGATGGGTTTTTTCCCGAAGCGCAGGTGAGAAATGGTTACCCCACCGGATTTTTTGGAGTCGTAGGCGAAATAGGCCTGGGCAAACAAATCGGTGTTATCCCCGATGATCTTGATGGCGCTCTTGTTGGCCCCGACAGTGCCGTCCGCACCGATCCCCCAGAATTTGCACTCCACAGTTCCTTGGGGCACGACGCTCAGCCCGCCCTTGACCGGAAGAGAACTACGGGTGACGTCGTCGACAATTCCTACGGTGAAATGATTCCTGAGTTTCCTTGCTTTCATGTTGTCGAAAACGGCCATGACCATGCTGGGATTGAATTCCTTGGAACCCAAACCATAACGGCCGCCCAGGATCAGCGGTGATCTTTTTCGTTCCAAAAAGGCGGTGCAGATGTCGAGGTACAGGGGTTCCCCCAGGGCTCCAGACTCCTTGGTGCGGTCCAGGACCGTAATCCTTCGAACCGTTGACGGCAAAACGGCGAAAAGGTGTTCGGTGGAAAAAGGCCTGTAGAGCCGGACCTTCACCAAGCCGATTTTTTCGCCTTTGGACATCAGATAATGCACTGTTTCCTCGATGGTTTCGCAGGATGAGCCCATGGCGATGATGATGCGGGTGGCCTCCGGATGCCCCACATAGTCGAAGGGTTTGTAGTTGCGGCCGGTGATCGATTCGACCTTTTTCATCGCTTGTGCAACAATCTTGGGAACTTTCAGATAATAGGGATTCGCCGCTTCCCGTCCCTGAAAATAGATGTCCGGGTTCTGGGCGGTTCCCCTAAGTTCCGGCCGCTCCGGATTGGCACCCCGGGCCCGAAATCTGGCGATGGCATCCTGATCGACGAGTTTGGCCATGTCGTCGTAGTCGATGATCATCACCTTCTGAATTTCATGAGAGGTCCGGAATCCATCGAAGAAATGGATAAACGGGACACTCGATTCGATGGCGGAAAGATGCGCCACCAGACCCAGGTCCATGACCTCCTGGACGGATGCGGAGGCTAGGAGGGCAAAGCCGGTCTGCCGCACGGCCATGACGTCCTGATGGTCCCCGAAGATGGATAGGGCATGGCCGGCGACAGCCCGGGCCGCGACGTGGATGACGGCCGGAAGGAGTTCCCCGGCCATTTTATACATGTTGGGGATCATTAAGAGAAGCCCCTGGGACGCCGTAAAGGTGGTGGTGAGCGCTCCTGCGGCCAGGGAACCATGGACCGCAGCAGCGGCACCGGCCTCGGATTGGAGCTGTCGGACAATCATCGTCTGTCCGAATATGTTTTCCCGCCCCTGGGCAGCCCACTCGTCGGCGATTTCCCCTATGGGAGTGGAGGGTGTAATGGGATAGAGGGTTGCCACATCGCTCATTGCATAGGCCACATGGGCGGCCGCGGTGTTTCCGTCGATGGTTTTCATTTTCGTTGCCATGGATGTCCTCCTTAAAACGTGAAATCGGGCACCTTCAAATCCGGGAGATGGCGGTTTATAGAAATTTTATAATATATTTGAATTCAATGCTTTTGTAAAGAAATAAAAATGGTCCGGAATTTAGATGCGGAAATGACGAAATGTTTGTCCGGTAACTCCTAATTCATCGGAGCAGCAACCTGTGCCCAAAATCGGTACGGCATGGTTTAATCCCCGCCCCCACCCAATGCCGCGTAGAGCCTCACTTGATTGGCCAGTTTGATCAGACGGAGTGTGACAAGCCCTTGCCGCGCCGCATTGAGTGAACGCTGGGCATCCAGGACGCTCAAATAATTGTCGATCCCTTTGGTGTAACGTATATCAGAGAGCTGATAGGTTCTCTCAGAGGCAGCTGTCAGGGATTCTTGTGAAGATACCTGTTGATCGATGGTGCCTTGCACGGCAAGGGTATCGGCTACTTCTCTGAAGGCGGTTTGAATCGCTTTTTCGTATCGGACCAAAGCGATTTCCTTTTCGGCTTTGCTGGCATCCAGCGCCGACCAAAGTCGGGCATCGAAGATGGGCATGAGGATCTGCGGCACAAAACTCCAGGCTCCCGAGCCGGATTGGAAAAGACCGGAAAGCTCGCTGCTGGCGGTGCCGACAGAAGTTGTCAGCGAAATTCGGGGAAAGAGCGCCGCTCTGGCCGCGCCGATGTTGGCGTTGGATGCCTTGAGAAGATTTTCTGCCGCCAGGATGTCAGGACGGCGCAGGAGCACTTCCGACGAGATGCCGGCCGAAACCGCCTCGGGAGGCTTGACATCAGCCAATGCCTTCGGAAAAAACTCGCTTTGCCTCAAGGACGGATAGCCGATCATAAGGTTCAATGCGTTTTCATCCAGTGCCGTCAGTTGCGTAAAACGGGCGATGTCTCCGCGGGCGGTATCAATTTGCGTTTGGACTCGGGCCAGGTCCAATTCGGTGGCGAGTCCCAGTTCATAACGCCGCTTAATCAAATCATAGGCGGCCTTCTGCGTTTCGAAGGTCTTCTCCGTCAGCTTGAGCTTTTCCCGATCCGCAGCCAGGGTGAGATATGCGTTGGCAACCTCCGATATCAGCAGGATCTGTGCGCTGCGACGGGCCTGCTCCGTGGCCAGGTATTCTTCCAGGGCCCGGTCTTTTAATATGCGGATGCGGCCGAAGAAGTCGATTTCCCACGATGCGATGGCGAGGTTGACATCGTATCGTTCCGTGGTCTTCGCATTTCCATCGGACGAAAGATCGGCGGGAACCCGTTGTTGACTGCCGCCGGCTTCCGCATTGACGGCCGGAAACAGCTCGGCGCGTTTGATGCCGTAAATCGCACGAGCCCGTTCCACATTCAAAGCGGCAAGCCGCAGATCGCGGTTATTTTCCAGAGCGGTCTCGATGATTTTTTGAAGCGTCTCGTCGGAGAAGAATTTCCGCCATTGCAGGTCCGGAGGATCCGGTATGCCCGCTGTTCCTCGGCTTTCCGGGTAAGCTGTGCCGCTCGGCCAGCCCGCAGGGACCGGAGCAATCGGGCGGGTATATTTAGGGGTCATGGTGCAGCCGCCCGAGAGGAGGATGATTCCAATCAGTAGAAAAAACAAACGCTTGTTCATTTCATGGATTCCCGGATGGTTTTGCCTCAATAGTTTTTGCCACTTGTTGCCGGTGTTGTTTGCCGAAAGTCTTTTCAATCAACACATAAAAGAGCGGCGCGAACAGGGTCACCAGGAAGGTCGAGGTTACTACTCCGCCCAGCACCGCGGTGCCGATGGCCTTTTGCGCACCTGCACCCGCCCCGCTCGCAAATGTCAGCGGCAGGACTCCGAATCCGAAGGCCAGCGAGGTCATGAGGATGGGACGCAGCCTTAGTTTTGCCCCTTCCAAAGTCGCATCGATGAGCCCCATCCCTTCTTCCACCCGGGCCTTGGCAAACTGGACGATCAGGATGGCATTCTTGGTGGTCAGGCCAAGGGTGGTCAACAGCCCGATCTGGAAATAGACGTCATTGGGCAGTCCCCGGAGAGAGGTGGCGACCACGCCGCCGATGACCCCCAGGGGCAAGGCCAGCAGGATCGAAATGGGTATGGGCCAACTCTCGTAGAGTGCCGCCAGACAAAGGAAGATCACCAAAATTGAAAAGGCGTAGAGCATGCCTGTCTGGGAACCGGCCTGCCGCTCCTGGTATGAAAGCCCAGTCCAATCAAAGCCGATGCCCTGCGGTAACTTCTTCACGAAGCTTTCCATAGCCTTCATGGCCTCACCGGAACTCCTCCCCGGCGCCGCCTCACCCTGGATGTTCAGGGACGGAAAGCCGTTGAAGCGCTCCAGCTTCGGAGAACCGGAAGTCCAGTGACCGGAAGCAAAGGAAGAAAAGGGAACCATCTTACCCGCGTTGTTGCGCACATGGAGTCTTTCCATATCTTGGGGCAACATGCGGTAGGGACTGTCAGCCTGAGCAAACACTCTCTTCACACGTCCGCCTTGAATGAAGTCATTGACATATGCGCTGCCGAAAGCCGCAGAGATGGTGTTATGAATGGCGGTAATGGGTAACCCCAACGCGCCGGCCTTTTCCCAATCCACGTCAATCCTATATTCTGGCACGTCTTCCAGGCCATTGGGCCGAACCTTTGTCAACGCAGGGTCCTTTGCCGCCATTCCGAGGAGTTGGTTGCGGGCTGCCATCAGGCCGGCGTGGCCCAGACCACCTCGGTCCAGCAACTGAAAGTCAAAACCCTTGGCCATGCCAAGCTCAACGACCGCCGGCGGCGGGAAGGCAAATACCATCGCGTTGCGGATCTTTGAAAACTCACCCATGGCTCTTCCGGCCACTGCACCCACCTTCAGTTCCGGTCGGTCGCGGAGTTTCCAATCCTTGAGCTTGGCGAAGGCCATTCCCGAGTTCTGTCCCCTGCCGGAGAAGCTCATGCCGGAAGCCGTCATGCAGGATTCCACCGCGTCTTTCTCGTGCTCCAGAAAATAGTTTTTGACTCCCTCCATGACCTTTTCGGTCTGCTCCAGGGTAGAATTTGCCGGAAGCATGGCCTGCACCATCAGGATTCCTTGATCTTCATCCGGGAGATAGGCCGTGGGCATCCGTTTAAAGAGGAAACCCATCGCCACCACGATCAAAAGGAAGATAACCATGTACCGGATCTTGTTGGAAATGGACCGGCCCACGAGTTGCAGATACCGATCTCTGGCCCAAAAGAATATGTGGTCAAACCATCGGAAAAATGGTCGCAGGAACCAGACCCCACCCTCCGCCGGTTCATGCCCTTTGGGCACTGGCTTGAGAAACGAGGCGCATAACACCGGCGTCAGGACCAGGGCCACCACCACTGACAGAAGCATCGAGGCGATGATGGTTACGGAAAACTGACGGTAGATGACTCCCGTAGACCCGGCGAAAAACATCATCGGACCGAACACCGCCGAGAGAACTAACCCGATGCCGACTAAGGCGCTGGTTATTTGGTCCATGGACTTACGAGTGGCCTCTTTGGGGGAAAGCCCTTCCTCGCTCATGATCCGTTCCACGTTCTCCACCACCACGATGGCGTCGTCCACAAGGAGGCCGATGGCCAGCACCATGGCAAACATGGTCAGCATATTGATGGAGAAGCCGAAAATCCCCATCACCGCGAACGTCCCCAGGATCACCACCGGCACCGCAATAGTCGGAATCAAGGTAGCGCGCATGTTTCCCATGAACAAGTACATCACCAGGAAAACCAGCAGGATCGCCTCGAAAAGAGTCTTCACGACCTCATTGATGGCGACCCGGACAAAGGGGGTGGTGTCGAAAGGATATATGACTTTCATGCCCCGGGGGAAAAAATGGCTCATCTCTTCCATCTTGGCCCTGATCGCATCGGCCGTATCCAGGGCATTGGCACCTGCCGCCTGCCGGATGGCCAACACGGCAGCGGGCTTGTCGTTGAAGGAGACATCACTATCGTAAGCCTCTGTCCCAAGTTCCGTCCGCCCCACATCCTTGACCCGAACAATAGATCCATCCTGGTTGGTGCGTAGGGGAATTGCGGCGAACTCCTCGGGCGTCTTGAGTAGGCTCTGGACAATGATGGCAGCATTGAGACGCTGGCCTTCCACCGCCGGCGCCCCGCCGAACTGCCCCGCGGACACCTCCACGTTGTAGGCACGGAGCGCCGTGATGACATCTTGAACCGTCATCTGGTAATCCGTAAGCTTGTCGGGGTTGAGCCAGATTCGCATGGCATACGGGCTGCCGAAGACTTCCGCTTCACCCACCCCCGGCACCCTTGAGAGCACCTTCTCCAGACTGGATTGGGCATAGTCCCGCAAGTCATTCCCATCCATGCTCCCATCTTCCGAGATCAGGCCCACGATCAACAGGTAATTCCGGGTGGATTTGGCCACCTTAAC
>PCSF01000294.1:6261-6358 GCA_002771315.1 Desulfobacterales bacterium CG23_combo_of_CG06-09_8_20_14_all_52_9
CATGGCGAGTTGTAGTTTGTTTTGCACCTGGGTACAAGCCATATCCGGATCGGTTCCCGGAGCAAAGGTTAGCTCAACGCGGGAAGAACCGGCGGAA
>PCSF01000224.1 GCA_002771315.1 Desulfobacterales bacterium CG23_combo_of_CG06-09_8_20_14_all_52_9
ATCCCCTGCCCGGTTGAATGCCGCTTTGCGGCCCTGCTTCGCAGGATTCAACCGGGTAAATCATTGCGGCGTACCCATTAGTACGCCTCATTCCTCAGGATTTGCGCGCCTTGCATCTGAAGCTTTTTACTTGGCCATCCCAATTTTGAGTTTTAATGATTTCATTAATCGGCAGGTCACGCTAAAAAAACAGGGCCGGATCAGGACACCCGACCGGTGCCGCCCGAACCGATCCCTCAGGTCTTGCACGGGGCTTTTCCCTGCTGACCCTTTTCGAGCCATTTCAGCAGAGCCAAAAAGGGGGCTGCCATCCGTCGGACAAAAGACGGCTTGTCTTTGGACGGGGCCTTTCCTTTTTTCTTACCGCCTTTTGAAGCGACTACTTCCATTGGATCCTCGACCCGTCGGCCGGACGCTTGACGATTTCGCCGATGACAAACGCTTTTTCATCCAAACCGTTGAGGCGCTCCAAGGCGTCCTTGACGGCTTCTTCCGGAACAACGGCCACCATGCCGATACCGTTGTTGAAGGTCCGCAACATCTCCTCATCGGACACCTTCCCGGCCTCTTTCAAAAAGGAAAAGACCGGCGGCACCTCCCAGCTGTCCTTATAAAAGAGAGCACCGCATGCTTCCGGAAGGATGCGGGGGACATTTCCCGTAATCCCGCCGCCGGTAATGTGGGCGAGACCTCGGATAGGGCGATCCTTGATAAGGGACTGCAGTGTTTTAACGTAAATCCGGGTCGGCGTCAAAAGCGCTTCGCCGAGCCGCTGGTCCAGCTTTGAAACAAAATCCCGGACATCAAGCTTTAAGATCTCGAAACATATCTTTCGAACCAGTGAAAACCCGTTGGAATGAAGACCGCTGGAGGCAATCCCGACCAGCCTGTCGCCTACCGAGATATCGCTTCCGTCGATGACCTTCTCATTGTCTACGATGCCCACTACGAATCCGGCCAAGTCATATTCATCGGGGTGGTAAAAGCCCGGCATCTCCGCGGTCTCTCCCCCGATCAGGACGCACTGTGCTTCTTGACAGCCGCTGACAATCCCTTTCAAGATATCGGTTGCGATCTGAGGCTTGAGCGATCCCATGGCCATATAATCCAGAAAAAACAGCGGCTTGGCTCCATGAACGGCGATATCGTTGACGCACATGGCCACCAGGTCAATCCCCACGGTGTCATGGGTTTGGGTCATGAAGGCGATTTTCAGTTTTGTCCCCACGCCGTCGGTAGAACTTACCAGGCCCGGGTTGGAAATGTTCTGAAGGTTGAGGGAGTATAACCCCCCGAATCCGCCGAT
>PCSF01000248.1 GCA_002771315.1 Desulfobacterales bacterium CG23_combo_of_CG06-09_8_20_14_all_52_9
TGGTCAGCCGGCTTCTGAATCGGGAAAAAGTGGAATGATCCGGAGAGGATTGATCAAAAGAAAACCCCAGAAACCGTTTAAAGGAAAGCCGATCATTAATCTGGCTTTCCAATTCGGGATCGGAGGGGATCTTAAACCATTTTTGAAGAAGCAAGCATCGATACAACAGCAACGGCGGATAGGCGTCGGCGCCTTCCCCGCTGGTACCCACAGTATAATGACTCAATAGAATGGATTCGATATGGGACCAATTGATGGCTTTATCCACTTTTTCGAGTGTTTTGAGGCTGCGGTTGTGTTCCAGGGTTTCCTTCATGATCAAATCGGCGAAGGTAAAGGACTCATTCGGTCTTTTATATCCCACGATTATCCTCCCGTTGGATTTTTATGAGAGGATACCCTGAAAAATGATGAATGTCAATATAAAAAAGTAATAAATTAGTATTTATTGATCATATTTATGAATTTGAAAACGAGAATAGGAAAACAAGACGGGAAAATCAGAGGTTATGCAAAGGCCTCACTCTCCTTCGTTGCCAAAGGCTTTCAGTAAAATATTGCGGCTTCGTCCTTGGACGCCTTGGATCTGGGAGATCCTCGGCTTTTACAACAACAGGGTCTACTATTTGCCGTCTAGGGCTTCCCGCACTTTGACAGTCAGGTCTTTCATGGAAAACGGTTTCTGGATGAAGTGCACTTCCTCGTCCAGGATGCCTCTGTGGGCGATGACGTTGGCGGTATAACCGGACATGAAAAGGACCTTGATTCCAGGATTCAGGGCCCGTATTTGTACGGCCAGATCTTTTCCGCTCATCTGCGGCATCACCACATCGGTCATCAACAGATGGATTCTACCGTCATACACCTTGGCAAGATCCAGGGCCTGATTCGTATCTCCTGTGTGTAAAACCGTGTATCCCACTCGTTCCAGCATCCCCTTTGCCATGGTCAAAATCGACAGGTCATCCTCCACTAAAAGAACCGTCTCGCCGTGACCCCTGGGAATCCTCAAGGGATCCGGTGTCGTTTCCGTGACGGCACTCCCCTCATGCCGGGGGATATAAATCTTGAAGATGGTCCCTTTCCCGACTTCACTGTAGACATCGATGGCCCCGTTGTTTTGTTTTACGATTCCGAAAACGGTGGCCAGCCCAAGGCCGGTGCCTTCGCCGACACCTTTGGTCGTGAAGAAGGGCTCGAAGAGATGCGATTGGGTTTCTTGGTTCATGCCGCAGCCGTCATCGCTGACCGCCAGCATGACATACTCTCCAGGGATGAATCCCACATGCATCGCG
>PCSF01000223.1:0-147 GCA_002771315.1 Desulfobacterales bacterium CG23_combo_of_CG06-09_8_20_14_all_52_9
TTACCGCCTCAACCGGCGAAGAGGCCATGGACCTATTCAACCAGGAACTCCCGGACCTCATCCTGCAGGATATCAAGCTTCCGGGCATGAGCGGCATGGAAATTCTGGAACATGTGAAGAGGCTGCGCGAGGAGTCCCTGGTGATCA
>PCSF01000223.1:227-1071 GCA_002771315.1 Desulfobacterales bacterium CG23_combo_of_CG06-09_8_20_14_all_52_9
GATTTCGAAAAATTGAAACTCACGGTGGGCAAGGCGCTGGAGACGGTGAACCTGAAAAAAGAAGTCCATATCTTTAGAAGCCAGCAGCATGCCCAGTACGGCCTTTCGAATATCGTGGGCCGGACGCCGGCCATGCAGGGAATCTTCAAGATGGTGCAGAAGATATCCAGGAGCGATGCCACCACGGTGCTTCTCCAAGGGGAAAGCGGGACCGGAAAGGACCTGGTCGCCAAGGCGATCCATTATGAGAGCTCCAGGGCCGGGAATCCGTACCTGGAGGTCAACTGCACCTCGCTCCCCGAAACCCTCATCGAGAGCGAGCTTTTCGGCCACGAGAAGGGGGCCTATACCGATGCCAAGACCAAAAAAGACGGTCTCTTCGAGTTGGCGGACGGCGGGACTGTTTTGCTCGATGAGATCGGCGACATGCCCCTGGACACCCAGGCCAAGCTCTTGAAGGTTATTGAGAACAAAACCTTCAAGCGGGTGGGGGGCGTCAAGGACGTGGTCGTGGATGTGCGGATTATTGCTGCAACCAACAAGGATCTGAAGTCAGCTTCGGAAAACGGCACGTTCCGAGGGGACCTCTATTACCGCCTCAAGGTTTTTCCCATCTTCCTCCCTCCCCTCCGGGAGCGCAGGGAGGACATCCCCCTCCTGATCCGGCATTTCATCAGCTTTTTTAACCGTGAGTTCAAGAAGAAGGTCCGCGGTGTGTCTGAAGAGGCCCTGGAGATGATGATGCGGTACTCCTGGTCCGGGAATGTCAGGGAACTGAAAAACGTGATTGAAAGGGCCGTGATCCTGGAAAGCTGTGATTCGATCCTCCCCGAACACCTCCCCC
>PCSF01000223.1:1086-1243 GCA_002771315.1 Desulfobacterales bacterium CG23_combo_of_CG06-09_8_20_14_all_52_9
CGGCCGAAATGCCCCAGCCTTCTTCGGATGCAGTCCAGTTCCTGCCACAGGGCGTCACCCTGACCGAAGTCGAGAGGACATTGATCCAGCAGGCCCTGGCCAAGTCCGGAGGCAATCAGGTCCATGCCGCAAAGCTACTCGGGATGAGCCGCGACAC
>PCSF01000003.1:0-84 GCA_002771315.1 Desulfobacterales bacterium CG23_combo_of_CG06-09_8_20_14_all_52_9
CCCCTTCACACAGCCTCTCCTGCGGACAGATGCGGCCGCACACCTCCGGCAGGGAGCTGGTCTGGCGGTAGATGCTGGCCGCTT
>PCSF01000003.1:372-1192 GCA_002771315.1 Desulfobacterales bacterium CG23_combo_of_CG06-09_8_20_14_all_52_9
GGATTTCAGGCAGAGATGTCAGTCAGGTATAGTTTTTCAGGCCGCATATACTACCTCAGCATGGAACCGAACAAAGCCAATTTCTGCACCTGATAACGGCGGCAAAAATCAGCCAGTTCCTTTTTGGGGATCTTGACTTTCACGCGGGAAGGGTTGGGCGTTGCCATGTTGATAATTATACAGCAATCCGCGGGTGCATCGAGAAGGCCAACCCGCCAAAAATGTGACCTGCCGCGCCAAAGTCCATGCCAAAGGCATCCGCGCGTTGATGAAGCACACGGACACGGTTGCCGAAATTCGGAATACACTCAGGGTGGGAACGCGAGTGACATTAGAACCATGTATAATTAGGGCAGGTAATCCCATGGCAGAACTTTCACGATTTTTTGGCATCGTTATTCGCATGTTTGCCGAGCACGGCGGCAGGCATCACAAGCCGCACTTTCACGCGGTGTATCAGGATTATGAGGCCGTTTTTACGATCACTCCTGTAGAACTTCTCTCTGGCTCCATGCCAAACAAACAACAAAGATTGGTAGTGGCATGGGCGGAAATTCACCAGGACGACCTATTGTCCGCATGGACATCGTTGGATGGCGGCCAAAAACCATCCTCTATCGAACCGCTTAGATAGTTATGAGGCACGCTATGGAACATCCCATTTATCACGTTACCGAATTTGAGATTGTCGCCCCTTACACTTTGTGGGTGAAGTTCAACGACGACACAGAGCAAACCATTGACTTCGAGCCAATCCTGCACGGTGAAATCTACAGCCCCCTCCGCGACTTGACGTTCTTCAACCAGGTGAGACTCGATC
>PCSF01000198.1 GCA_002771315.1 Desulfobacterales bacterium CG23_combo_of_CG06-09_8_20_14_all_52_9
TTTATTCATCTTCAGCACCAGGTCCATGATCTGGTCCCAGGGGACCGGCTTGTCGAAGGAAAGGGTCACCTTGCCGGTTACATCGTTGTCGATGGCGAAGTTTTTCCCGGAGACCTCCTTGAGAATGCGGAAGACGTTTTTAATGTCGGTTTCGTAAAAGTCCAGGGCGATCTTTTCACCGGTAAACCGCTTGGCTTCAGGCCCCCCGGCCGTCTCTTTTTCCGCGGCCGCGGCCGTTTCTTCCATGACCTTTTTCCAATCCGGGAGTTCGGCCACCGTCAGGGGCTTGGGCGGAATCGTGGATGCATCGAAATGGATCCGGATCTCGTTTTCAGCTACTTCCACCCGGTAGGGGACGGCTTCCCGCAGCTCGAAATTCACAACGCACTGGTCCTTCATCTCCGCGGTCTGGACCGGGATGATCCGGTTGACGGCGCTTTCAAAACGCGTGGTGATCAAGGGCTGTTTTGCGAAGTCGGGAAGCTGTGCGTTGAGAAGCGTTAACACCAGTGTATTCTTGGGTCCTTTTTTCAGGGTATGCTGGACGGCTCGGGAGGTCCCCACGACGACCGCGGATTTACCGGCGGCTTCGCTTAAAAAGTCGATCCGGTTTACCCAGGCCGGTTCCTGGTCCTTGGCGGCGGCTACCTCGGCTGCCTCCTTTTTGGCGGCCGTGACGGTGTCACCTACCTGGATGCGCAATCCTTTTTCAACCGGTTCGGCTTTGTAGGCGTTCAGGAAAGCTTTTTCCGCATCCAGAACCACCCGGACCTTGTCCGGATACCCGTAGTAGCGGACGCTCTTGATCCAGTTTCCCTCGACGGGGATCAGCATTTCCCGGTTGAATGGGCTTTTGACGGCGGGGATATCAAATACGATGCGGGCCGGATCTTCCACCGTGAAGGCCTTATAGTCCTTGATGGGGCCATCGGCGGCTACGTTGATCTGGATGCCGTTTTCGATGAGTTGGGTCGTCACGGATTCCACGTGGGTCGGTGCCGGCATTCCTGCAAAAGGATCTTTTGCTTTGACCGGTTCCGCCGCTTTAGGGGGTGGATTCGAGGAAGCGAGGCTTTGTTTTTTACCCGGTTTCGGGAAGACGACTTTCAGGGTCTGGTTTTCTCTGAGGATATCGTAAGGAACATCTTGGGTTAAGGCGATTTCGATGCGCAGCGGAAGGTCGGCTTCCTGGGGTGTCGAAACCGAAACTCTTTCCACCGGTTCGTTCTTAACCGGATATTCCGAATCCGCGTCTTTGAGCCGGGTCTTCGGGAAGTAGAGCACCACACCCAGGGGCGACGGTTGCTTCACCGAGGTGAAGGTCAGCAGCGTGTCGCCGACGATTTGGACCTCCAGCGTATCGATGCCCTCGGAAACGGAGATCTTCGTGATGGCGGCCGAATTTTCCGGTGCCGGTACGGCTGTATCCGGCGCTGCGGATTTTTTCTGGGTGCCGGCACACCCGACCAATCCGACCAGAAGCAACGCCAGACAGGCACAGGTGATGACCGCAAAAAGCAACGATGGGTTCTTGGGATTCATTTCTTATTCTCCAGGGGGTTTCTGAAGAGTTATCTCTTTTTTTTGCAAGGTGACATTTCCCGTCAGATCTTCGACTTCTTCTTCCACGACGATGCGATCTTTCAGGATTTGGATGATCCGGCCCGAGTTCATCCCGATGAGGGTTCCTACTTTGGCGATGTACCCTTTTCCGGAGGCCTCATTGACGAGGGCCTTGTTCCCGCTTGGGGCCATGATCACGCCGGTAAGCTTGAGTTGGCTTAAGTCCACCTTTTCCAGGGGGGTGAGAGGTCCTTGGCGCATCTTCTTTTTTGCGGACTTTTCTGTGGGCGCCTGGCGGAACAAGGGCTCAAACGGATCGATTTTCCCCTCCGGATTGTAGGAGATGCCCAAAGCACCGGTGGATTCTTTGGGGCCCATTCCAAAAGAGGCCAGGATGTCGGCGGGCTTTGCCGCAGGTTGGGTTCCAGGAGGTTCTTGGGAAGGCTGCATCGTCTCTTCTTTGGCCGGTGTCGCTGTCGGAGCCGGTGCCGGTGTGGCTTTAGCCGCTTCCGCTGTTTCTTTGGTTTCGGTTTTGACCGGTTTTACGATTACTGCCGCCGAATCCGGCGCATTATCCTGAACCACCTTTTTGGTGACGACCTGGGGCGTCTGAGGGGTGTTGGTTTTCGAGTCACACCCTGAGAATAATCCTGCCAGAAAGAGGATCCCCATGGCAATCACCATGGGTGATGGAAATGGGTTGCATCCACTTGGGCTTGATCGGTCTTTTCGATTGCGCATCACTATTTTTTCTTGGGCTCCTCTTTTTTCGGAGGCGGCGCTTCCACGAAACGATAGGTGACCGCCGTGCAGGAGGTTCGCAGCGGCAGCGGGCTGTTCTGGGCGTTCATCTTGATGTCTTGGATATTGACGATTCGGGAAAGCCTGGACACTTTGTCGAAAAACATGCCCACGTTGTGATAATTTCCATCCACCTGGATTGACACGGGAATTTCCGCATAAAATTCTTTTCCCACCTCTGTCTGGGGCTGAAAGAGCAGAAACTCCAGTCCGCTGGCTTGCCCCGAGCTGGATACATTGGTGAGCAAAGACTCGATCTCCGTTTTTTCCGGTAGCGCCTGGAGGGCCTGCCGGAACTCTATTTCAGCGACTTCCATCTTCTTGCGGTGGGAGTCAATTTCCGCGGCCTTTCGTTTGGATCGGGCCAGGTCCTGTTCCAGTTTTATATGCTCTTTGGTCAGGTTGGTGATCTCTTTGTATTTCGGAAAGTAGGAAAAGTACGTGATTCCACCGCCTAAAAGGACGAGAAGTCCCACGACGATCAGAATCTTTTGAACTTTCGTCAGCCGGGAAACCGAGCCGATAATCGGGGTGACGATCTTTTCCGAAATATCGAGTTTTTTCATTTCTTCTTCTCTGCCGCGCCCGCTTTTCCCGCCGTGCCCGCCGCAGAGGGCAGTGGGACTTGATTACAGACAACCTCGAATTTTTTTAGGTTGATGTTTTTCTCCCGGATTATTTCCTGGCGGGTGCTTTTCAGGTTTACGGCGGCAAACAACCGCGTTTTCACCAGATTGGTCATGAAATCGGCCACGGTCTTGTTGTCGAGGGCGATGCCTTCGATGGTGACCGTATTGATTCCCGATTCCAGGCGGGTGAACCACATCCGCTTGGCGACGATGGCTTGGGTCATCATATCCAGAAGCTGAACGGCTTTGTGGCGTTGAAGCTGAAGGTTTTGAATGACTGTCGTTTTTTTCTGCAGGACATCGAGCTTTTTGGTGATTTCGTCGATTTCCTTGTTGATGGCGTCATATTTGATCAGCTCATTTTTTGTCGAGGCGATCTCGACTTTTTTGGTTTGGATTTTATTGTTTAAAAACTTTTGAAGATAAAACAGGGCAAACATAAATAAGATAAAGGACAGGGCGAAAATAGAGACCTGTCGCCGGACGTTTTCCTTCTTTCGCTTTTCTCGATAGGGAAGCAGGTTGATCCGAATCATTTGTCGTCCATTCTCCTGAGGGCCAGTCCCAAGCAGATGGCGGCCTGGGGGCCGATCCGGTTCAGGCTTTCCTTACCCCCCGGAATCGCTTCGGTGGACACATTGGCGAAAGGATTCAGGGTGTTCACCTGCGTTTGGGCCTCTTCGGCGATCAGTTTCTGGAACGCCTTGACGTTGGCCCCTCCCCCGCTGAGCAAGATTTGTTGAATCTGATTTTCCGGGAATGAGGAGTAATAAAAATCGAGCGCCCTCCGGACTTCCCGGCTCCATTCGGACACCACCGAATGAACAATATCTTCCACCTCTTCGGCTGACCGGTTGTCGGGCGCTTTTCCGAACTTGAGCCTCTCGGACTCCTCGAAGGTGCAATTGAAAGCCGACATGATCTGGGTGTTGATCTGATCGCATCCGGAGGCGATGTCGCGGATGAACTCGGAGGTGGTGCCCCTGAGGATATTAAGGGATGTTTTGCTGGCCCCGATATCGATGAGGGCCACATTGGACCCATCCTCGGATGGATAATTGGCTTCGTAACAATTCTGGAGGGCGAAGGCATCCACATCGACCACGCAGGGGTTTAAACCGGCCAGGTCGATGAGGCTGACGTATTCGTCGATCATGTCCTTCCGGGCCGCCACCAGAAGAACGCTCATCTGGTTCGGATTGGTTTCATTTTCCCCTAAAATCTGAAAATCGAGGTTCACGTCGTTGATGTCGAAGGGGATGTATTGTTCCGCCTCGAAGGCGATAGTGTCCTGGAGTTGTTCTTCAGGCATATTCTGGACGTTAATTTTCTTGACGATGACGGAATATCCGCCGATGGAAGTGGCGACGTTCTTGACCTTGAAATGGTTTTCGGAAAAGAGTTGCTGAATGGCTCCGACCACCGTCTCGTGATCCCGGATGGCCCCTTCTTCAATGGCACCCGGGGCGATTTGTATCATGCCGAACTTCTTTAAGCTGAGGCTTCCTTTGAGATGGATCACCTCGGCGGCTTTAATAGTCCGGGATCCGATATCCAGGCCGATGAGGTGGGTCTTTTTGCTCAGCATCATGGCGTCACCCTATTCCTCGAATATCTTGCATTTTTCGGACAGATCAAGACCCAAGGCCAGGATGATCTTGCGCTTGGTTTCCATACGGCAGGACAACCCTCTCTCGATTCTCGACAGGGTGATGGGAGAGATTTTGGCCATTCTCGCCAATTCGGCTTTGCTGAGTAAAAGCGATTCGCGGTATTTTTTAAGCGCGTTTCCTTTCACCTTAACCCTGGGTGTTTTAAGAATCAATAAGAATTGTAAAGAGCGGTTCCCAAGATCGTTAGGGCGGATTCAATCATTAAAAAACATCAAAGTCAAGAGAAATTTTATATAATTAGCATTAATTACATTTAGTTACAGGATCTTGTAGCCTATTTATACTCAATATACCATATCTTGATGGCATCTATCCCATTTTTAATATTTGTATACGAAAAAATGGCCGCAAAGACCGGAAATTCTTCTCGGCGATCCAAAGCCCCGATGCATCATGGCGCAAAGCGTCTGATGGGCAGGGTGTATCGCCTTGACTTTGGCGGAGGTATTCCCTATAACCGAGCCAATTCATTGTCAGATGGTTGATTTGAAAATCGACATGGTGAAAATCTTCGAATATGCAGGCCGGCCGTTTCTCGGAATCCTGGAGGAGTTCGGTCGGACTGTGCTTCTCTTTTTTTCCGCGGGGGCCTGGGCCTTTAGACCCCCGTTTCGATTGCGTGTCATTTTCAAACAGATGGAAACGGTGGGGGTGAATTCCCTCACCGTGGTTTTGATCACGGCCATTTCCTCCGGGATGGTTCTGGCGCTTCAGTCCTATTATGGTTTCCGGATGTTCGGCGGCGAAGGCCTCGTGGGAGCCACGGTGGCCTTGTCCCTGACCCGGGAGATCGGGCCGGTCTTCACCGCTCTCATGGTCACCGGGAGGGCCGGTTCCGCCATGGCCGCCGAGATCGGCACCATGAGGGTCAAGGAACAGATCGATGCCCTTTACGCCATGTCCGTCAACCCGGTGCAGTTTCTCGTCATGCCCCGTATCCTGGCCGGCATCCTGATGCTCCCTGTTTTGACCATCGTGGCGGACTTCATCGGCATCATGGGCGGGTATTTTGTCGGAGTCCGGTTGCTGGATATCAACTCCGGGATTTTCATGGCCCGGATCTATGAAATGGTGAAGCTTGGCGACATCTTCAACGGCCTCATCAAGTCCGCCTGTTTCGGATTGATCCTGTCGGTGGTGAGCTGTTACAAGGGGTTTTATACTACTGGGGGGGCCCAGGGGGTGGGCCGGTCCGCCACCCAGGCCGTGGTGGTTTCCACGGTTTCCATATTCATCAGCGATTTCTTCTTGACCGCGGTGATGTTCTGATGATCCGACTTTCCGGCGTTACCAAGAGCTTCGGACGACAAAGAGTCTTGGACGGCCTGGACCTGGAAATCCCTGGTGAGAAAATCACCGTCATACTGGGGCAGAGCGGTTCGGGAAAGAGCGTGATCCTCAAGCATATCATCGGCCTCATGAAGCCGGATTCCGGAGAGATTTACATCAACAGCACGGACATCACCAAGCTCAACGACCGGGAACTCAACGAGGTCC
>PCSF01000053.1:0-250 GCA_002771315.1 Desulfobacterales bacterium CG23_combo_of_CG06-09_8_20_14_all_52_9
TATATGATGACATGTCTTTTGTCAAACCGAATTTATCGATTTTTTGTTCTGGCGTACGATCAAATCCTTACCGATTTGACATTGCCATGCCTGCTTTTCTGGAATAAGAGGGATGCGTGTGGTGTAACGTAAAACAGCGCAAGCAGGCAGCGGATTCCTCTAGAATTCCTGTCACCTGCTTCGGATATCAGACAGTTTCTTTTGATGAGAAAGCGCGACGGGTTTATCAGCACTTTGAGTCGGTGGCTCA
>PCSF01000053.1:329-1186 GCA_002771315.1 Desulfobacterales bacterium CG23_combo_of_CG06-09_8_20_14_all_52_9
CTTAAAAAAGGGGATCGGGTTATCGATGTCTGTGCAGGCATCGGTGATCTGTCCCTTATCGCGGCAAAGCACGTCAGCTCTGGAGGACTCATCATTCTTTATGACATCAACCGGCCTATGATGAATGCAGGTCGAGAAAAGGTGGCCCGTGCCGGGTCCGTTTCCCGCCTGACTTTCGTTCAGGGGGATGCCGAATGTATCGCTTTTCCCGACGAAAGCTTTGATGAGGCGATGGTGGGTTTCGGAATTCGCAACCTGACCCGGCCCAAGGCCGGTTTTTCAGAAATATACAGGATTCTTAAGCCCGGCGGAAAAATGATGTGCCTGGAGTTTTCAAAGCCGACATCTACCATGTTCCGGGGACTTTATGATTTCTATTCGTTTCAGGTCATGCCGTTTCTGGGTCAGCTCTTTGCTGGATCACGGAAGGCCTATACCCACTTGCCCGAGTCCATCCGGACGTGGCCTTTGCCCGATGAACTGTCGGAAATGCTTACGGCGATCGGATTTACGGATATCTTATACCGGCGCCTCACCAACGGAATCGCCGTGATTCACCGGGCAATCAAGGGACAAACGATCAAGATCGGGGAGCCGGCATGAGACTCAATTGGGCGGAACGCCTAGTGGTCAACAATCCGCTGCGGATGGCCATGCAGCAAATGGAAATGCTCTGGCTTATGCATGCGGCATTTCCCCGGCCGAACCTCCGCTTTTTGGAAATCGGATGCGGACGTGGCGCCGGCGCCCGGATTTTGCTGAAAAAGATGCATCCTTGTCGTATCGATGCCTTGGACCTCGACTATTTGATGGTGCAAAAGGCTAAGGGATTCTTAACTCCTGAAGAGCGCGCCCGG
>PCSF01000090.1 GCA_002771315.1 Desulfobacterales bacterium CG23_combo_of_CG06-09_8_20_14_all_52_9
TACCCATATGTACGCCTCATTCCTCAGGATTTGCGCGCCTTGCATATGAAGCTTTTTACTTTGCCATCCTAATCTTGAGTTTTTACGATTTCATCAAATCTGACCTTATCGCTTGGTGATTTGCGTTGACTTGAATCCTTGGACCCTTGACCGCTTGATTCGTTTTCTTCAAACCCATCCCCCTTTCAACGGCAGTGCGACGACCTGAATCGCGGTTTTCCCGACAACCGTCAGGACATCGAAACCCGGCTGTTCTCATGGCGTCGAAGTCTTTTTCAGGTTCAACTTCTTTGCAATGGTATTTGACAGGGTTTCCACGAATGTGTCGAGGTCCTTGCCGTTCAGGGGTTTCCCGGGTTCCGGAACTTTAAGTCCCTTGGGATGAATCAACACCGGCGCGTTGACCAGTTCGGGTTTAGTCTCTACATTGAATTCCGCCGCCAGCGTGCGGGAAAAATACCTCTCCTGGAACCCCGAAAATTTGATGGCATGCGCCGTGGAGTCGAGGACGGCAATCTCGCTTTTTGAAACGATCCCGGCACCAACGGCCCGGATGAGGCCGGCCAGGGATTCTCCCCCGTGGGTGCATACGATATGGCCGTTTCGGTTGGCCACAAGTTGGCAATCCATGATTTCCTGCTCAGTCACCTCGATGAAAAAGACCCGCTGCCTGCCGGCGGATTCATTGAATCGGTCCACCAGGTGGATGACCCTCGGCATGGAGACAGGGTTCCCGATCATGGCTGCCTGAGCCACGCTGGGCCGAACGGCTACGGGGACAAACCGGCGCTTCTTAGGGTCCGGCTCCAGGTAGTATCGGTAAACAGGATCGGCGTGTTCGGATTGGACCCCGATGACCTTGGGGAGCGCCTTGATGATCCCGGCTTCAAAAAATTTCAGGAACCCGGAAAGGATGGCCGTGATGTTTCCCGCATTTCCGATGGGGACCACCACCACCCGGTCCGTCACGTCATAATCGAAGACCTGAGCGATTTCGAAAGAATAAGACTCCTGACCCAGGATCCGCCAGGCGTTTTTGGAATTGAGCAGAGCCACGGGATACCGGCTGGAGAGGTGCTCCACGATTTTCATGCAGTCGTCGAAGACACCCGGGATCTCGAAAACCGCCGCCCCGCTTCCGAGGGGCTGGGAGAGTTGCTGGGGAGTGACTTTTTGATGCGGAAGAATCACCGCGGATTGGACATAGGGCCTGAGATAGGCGGCATAGAGCGCGGCTGAGGCCGAGGTGTCGCCGGTGGATGCACACACGGCCAGGATGTTTTTAGCGTGCCCTTTTCGGACCAAGTAGTTGATGTAGCTTAACGCACTGGCCATCCCCCGGTCCTTGAAGGAGGCGCTGGGGTTCTGGCCGTCGTTTTTGAAATAAAAAGGGACTCCCACCCATTCTTGAAGGACGGCGTTGGCGGCGATCACCGGCGTGTGCCCTTCCCCCAGATAGATCACCGCATCCAGGGGAAGCACCGGCCCGACGAATTCATGATACAGATAGATGCCGGAAAGCGCCGGAATCTTTACGGCCTTCCTGAAATCCAAAATCCGCCGCCACAGGGGGGCCGGGATCTTTTTGATCCGATCAAAATCCTGGTCTTCGATCATCAGGACCTGTCCGCAATCCGGGCAGGTATAAAGGAGCGTTTCGATGGGAAATTCCCCCCGGCATCCCAGGCATCGATAGACCATCTTCCCCCCGGGTTCGGGAATCAGATGGGGTCTCACATCCTCGGGAAAGTCGAAAAGTTTCATGGCCGGATCGCTTCCAAGCCGCCCATGTAAGGCCTGAGGGCCTCCGGGATGATGACGGATCCGTCGGCCTGCTGGTTGTTTTCCAAGATGGCGGCAACCGTCCTTCCGACCGCCAGCCCGGAGCCGTTGAGGGTGTGGACGAGTTCGGTTCCCTTTTTCCCTTTTCTTTTGAACCGGATATCGGCCCTCCGGGCTTGGAAATCCTCAAAGTTGCTGCAGGAGGAGATCTCCCGATAGACCCCCTGGGCCGGCATCCACACTTCGATATCGTAGGTCTTGGCCGCGGAAAACCCCAGATCGCCGGTGCACAGCGTGACTACCCGGTAGGGAAGTTCGAGACGCTTAAGGATCTTCTCCGCATCCGCCAAGAGGGTCTCCAGCGCCTCATAGGAGGTCTCCGGTGCGGAAAACCAGACCAGTTCCACCTTGTTGAACTGATGCTGGCGAATCAGACCTCGGGTATCCTTTCCATAGGACCCGGCCTCGCTGCGGAAGCAGGGCGTGTATGCCGTGTAACGGATGGGCAAAGCCTCCTCCTCCAGGACTTCTCCCTGGTGGATATTGGTCACCGGCACTTCGGCGGTGGGAACCAGAAAATAATCCCATCCTTTGAGCGCGAAAAGATCTTCCTCGAACTTGGGGAGCTGACCGGTGTGAGTCATGGACCTGCGGTTGACGATGAAAGGAGGAAGGACCTCCTGATACCCGCTTTCTTGGGTGTGAATGTCCAGCATGAAGTTGATGAGAGCCCGCTCCAGCCGTGCACCGGCGCCGAAATAAAGCGGAAAGCGGGACCCGGTGATCCGGGCCGCCCTTTCGAAATCGAGAATACCGAGGCTCTCTCCAAGATCCCAATGGGCCTTGGGCGAAAAAGAAAACCGGGGGACTTCTCCGACCTCTTTTCGGACCGGGTTGTCGTTGCTGTCTTTTCCTGCCGGAACGGAAGGATGCGGTATGTTCGGGATGCTCAGAAGGATCTCAAAAAGCGCCTCTTCGTTCTCGGAAAGCGCCTTCTCCAGGTCCTTGATCTTTGCGGAAACCCCCCGCATCTCCTCTACCAGCTCCAATGGCTCCCGGCCGCTTTTTTTCATGGTGGCAATGGTTTCCGACACCTTGTTGCGACGGTGTCTCAACGTCTCGATCTGCGTGAGAGTCAGCCGCCGCTCTTCTTCATGGGTCATGAAGGCATCCAGGCTTGCCTGCTGCCTTCTCAGTGACAGGGCCTCTTGCACCATGGATAAATTTTGCCTGATGAACTTGATTTCCAGCATGGCAATGCCTATTTTAATTAAATAAAGTAGAAATATCTCCCGGTTAACCGATGGAATGCCCCCGGCGGCCCGGGTAAAATGTTCACACGATACCTTCGCCCGTATCAGGAGATGGGTTTTCAAAACAACGACGATTCCGTACCATGAACACGCTATTTCGTCAATGATTATTATACGTTGACATTATCTCCAAAAATTGGTATAAACAAATTTTTATAAGGATATCGACTGGCGGGCGTATGAAAGATTACCTGACAGATCCTAATAGACACCGGGAGTACATCGATGGATGAGATCATCGAGAAAAAGCGATCGATCCGGGAAGACATCCTGAAACGAGTGTGCGCTCTCTCTGAAAAAGACCGGCATGGCAAGACCCAGGAGATCCAAGACCGGCTCTTTTCGTTTGCCAACTTTCTGGAGTCCAAGGTCGTACTCCTTTATATGGAAAAAGATCCGGAAGTCCCCACGGCACAGATCATCAAAAAGTGCTACTTGATTCAAAAGGTTGTTGTGCTGCCGGCCTTCAAGCCGGAGAAAAAAGGGATGGATTTGCTGAAGGTCGATCATTTTGAAAATTTCCTCAGACCGGGCCCACGGGGGGTTTTGGAACCGGACCCCGCCGTGTGCAAGGTTGTTCCCATCGACTTCATCGATATTGCCATCATCCCCGGTATCGCCTTCGACGAAAAGGGCGGACGGATCGGGACCGGGGAAGGGTATTACGATCAGCTCATCCCCAAATTGCCCATCACCACAAGAAAGGTCGCGCTGACCCTGGAAACTCAGTTGATCCCCCAAGTGCCTATGGAGCCCCACGACCGCTTTGTGGATATCCTCATCACGGAAAAACGGATCATCTACAAGATCTGATGCCCTTCTCGATTGCATGGACAGAAATGGGGATCCCTTCATCATGAAGGGCTCAATGCCTTTCCCAGAAGCCTGAGATTCTTCTCTCCACCGATAGCGATGACCGTGTCCCCGGCGCAGAGGGTCGTTTCAAAGGAGGGATTGAATCGCATGTTCCCGGCAGAATCTTTCACGGCGATGATGATAAGATCGTATTTTTGCCGGATGCCGGAATCCTTCAGCATGACATTGACCAACTCGGAGTCGGGACTTACCGGGATCTCTTCCATCTGGATGTCCGTACCCTTGTACGCCAGGGCCAGATCCAGGAAGCCGCTCACGGTGGGACGGACGACGCGGTGAGCCATGGCGACGGCTCCGATGTCGTAAGGCGATTCGACGATATCGGCTCCGGCGGCTTCCAGCTTCGCCTTGGATGCATCCGCCGTCGCCCGGGCCAGGATGAAAAGATCCGGGTTCAGCTGTCGTGCCGTGAGGACTAAAAAGACGTTGTCCGCATCGGAGCTTAACACCGCCACCAGCCCCCTTGCGGTCCCGATGCCGGCCTTGATGAGGTTGGCCTCCTCGGAGGCGTCCCCGCTGATGTAAAGGATGCTGTCTTGCTCCAAAACCGGTAAGAGATTTTTGTCCTTTTCGATGACCACTACATCCAACGGCCTTCGAAGGATATTTCTGACAAGGATCCGTCCGATCCTGCCGTACCCGCAGACGATGTAATGGCTTTTAAGCCGTTCGATCTTCTTTTCCAAGCGTCGCCTCCCTAAAATATTGCGGATTTGGCCCTCCATCATGAACTGAATCACTGCGCCCGCCACATAGAAGAAGTATCCCACCCCAACAAAGATCAGCACCATGCTGATGGCCCTGCCGGAGTTGGTGAGCTTTCGGACCTCTCCGTAACCCACGGTGGAAAGCGTCGTCACGGTCATGAAGAGGGAATCCATAAAATCCCAGCCCTCCATGAACATGTAGGCGCACGTCCCCGAAAAGATGATAAAAGCGCCGAATACCAACGACCATAAAAGGTGCCGGGTTCTCTTCATTTCCTCTCCGCATGGTGGGCCAATCGTTTCATGGTGCCGAATATCTCTTTTCCGGTATAAAAAATCAAGCCCGAGGTCCGTGACCGGGCCGCCTCGGACAGGCCTTATGCGATATCTCTTTTCATAAATGCCCCGGAATCGAATCGTCTTGACCCGCTAAAGGGGTTCTGGTAGCAGATTCCTTAATGAAAAGCGATCCCCTGAAATGCGAGCGACTGCGCGAAGAGATGGTCAAAAAGCAGATCGAGGCCCGGGGCGTTTCCGATCCGGTCGTCCTTTCGGCCATGAGAAAGGTTCCCCGACACCTCTTCGTCAGTGAAGCACTCAGGGATCAGGCTTATGGTGATTTTCCACTTCCTATCGGTTTTGATCAGACCATCTCCCAGCCTTACATCGTGGCGGAAATGACCGAAGCCCTGCAATTGGATGAGGAAGACCGGGTCCTTGAAATCGGGACCGGATCCGGTTATCAGGCGGCTGTTTGCGCCGAGGTCGCCTATCGGGTTTACACCATCGAAAGGATCCACGCCTTATATCTTCGGGCACGTCGTCTCTTCGATGATCTGCACTATCACAACATCGTCAGCCGTTACTCGGATGGGAGTTCGGGATGGAAAGAAGAAAGCCCCTTTGATGCCATCATCGTCACCGCTGGGGCGCCGGAGATTCCAAACACTCTGGTCAATCAGCTTGCAATGGGCGGCCGGCTGGTGATCCCGGTTGGGGACCGCTTTTCCCAGGAATTGGTCAAACTGGTGCGGGATGAAAACGGCATCCGAACGACCCGTCTGGGAGGGTGTCGTTTCGTCAAACTCTTGGGGGAATACGGGTGGAAGGACGCGTGAATGCTCCGGAGGCTCTATGACTGGGTCCTCCACTGGGCCGAAACACCGCAAGGATCATGGGCACTTTTTCTCCTGGCTTTTGCCGAGTCCTCCTTTTTCCCCATTCCCCCCGACGTTCTCCTCATCGCATTGGCCATCGGAGCACCCCGGAAGGCCTTTCGGTATGCGGTCATCTGTTCGGCAGGATCGCTGCTGGGGGGATGTTTCGGGTACTTGATCGGCCGGCAGTTCATGGCCACCGTGGGTGAGCGGATCGTTGCCATTTACGGCTTTACCGAAAAA
>PCSF01000042.1 GCA_002771315.1 Desulfobacterales bacterium CG23_combo_of_CG06-09_8_20_14_all_52_9
AGCCGGGAAGCGCATTGATGATGGTTTCATCGTCCACGCAGAAAGCCACCCTGAAATGTCCCGGCCCCATGAACCCGCTACCCGGAACCGCCAGGATCAGCTCTTCTTGAAGCGCCTGGACGAACTTGACGTCGTCCGGGATCGGAGACTTGGGAAAGAGATAAAAGGCGCCCCTGGGCTGGGTGAACTCATACCCACATTCGGCCATGCCATCACACAAAAGCTTTCGCTTCCGGGCGTATGCGGCAAGATCGGCCTGAACACCTTGGAGCTTGGCCACGGCCCGCTGCATCAGGGCCGGGGCATTGACAAACCCGAGGATCCGGTTTGCCAGGGCCAATCCTCCCAGAAGCGATTGTCGATGGGTTGCACCGGGATTTACCGCAATGAACCCGATCCGTTCCCCGGGGATGGAAAGATCCTTGGAGTAGGAAGTCACGATGATGGAATCCTTATAACATGGAAAAATGCTGGGAACGCTGACCCCGTCATAGACGATCTTTCGGTAGGGTTCATCCGAAATCAAGTACAGGGTCCGATTCAGAGATCGTCCTTTTTCGGAAAGCAGGGTGCCCAGATGTTTAAGGCTCTCTTCGGGATAGACCTGGCCCGTGGGGTTGTTGGGAGAGTTGATCAGGACCGCCTTGGTCTTTTCCGTGATGGCATCCGATATGGCGTCCAAATCTAGTGAAAAACCAGGTCTCGTGGAAACGGTTTTGAGAATTCCTCCATGGTTGTCCACGTAAGTGTTGTACTCCACGAAATATGGGGCCGGGCAGATGACCTCGTCTTGCGGATCGAGGATGGTCTTCAAGGTGACGTTTAGGGCGCCTGCCGCACCGCAGGTCATGATGACTTCGTCTTGGGTCACTGGTGTTTTCTGTTCTTTGGAAAGATATCCGGCGACGGCCTCCCGCACGAAGGGGTATCCTGTGTTTGGCATGTAGCCGTGATCTCCGGGTTTGGAGGATTGAATCAGATCGAGCAACACCTCCTTGAACCGATCCGGCGGGGGGAGGTTGGGATTGCCGAGGCTGAAATC
>PCSF01000217.1:0-1509 GCA_002771315.1 Desulfobacterales bacterium CG23_combo_of_CG06-09_8_20_14_all_52_9
TCCGCAAACCGCGCCATGTCCCAAAAAAGCCGGGAAGCCTGCCAGGTTTTAAGGCGCGTCAAGAATTCGAAGTCGAACCCGGATCGATTTTCCTGGAGGGCCACTCGACGGATTCGATAGAAAGGCCCCTTTTGAATGGAAACCGTAAGGGCGATGCGTCCGTCTTTTTCATCTTTTTGCGAAACGAGGGACACCTTGGGATCGATGTACCCCTCTTTCAGGAGGTACCGGATGATATTTTTCTCCATCTCCGTCGTGGTTTTTGGATCGAAGGGATCCCCGACCCGCCGATCTATTTCCCTGAGGATATCCTGTTCCAGCATGGGAAATTCCCCGTCGATGCAAATCTTTTTGATCAAAGAAAATGGGGTCAATTCAAAGACCAGATTGATTTTTCCATCTGTTTCAACAGGGTCAGAGACATGGATCTTTCGAAACAGGCCGGATTTTTTCAAGGCGTCGATGCTTTGCTGAAGGTCATCGAGTAAAAACGGGCCGCCTATTTTCGGCAAAATCAGCCGCTGAGCTAATTTTTGGAGCATGGATGCATCGGGCGATGTATCTTGGATCAGAATGGTCAGGGTGGAAACGATGGATGCATCGGGCTCCTCCTGAGATAAGCATATCGGATGAGAACCCAGGGAAAAAAGAAGAATACCGAAAAGTGCGGTGAAAACATCGCGATAAATAAATCTGAAGCGCATGCCGATCCCTATCGAAACTCGAGCCGATAGACCATCTCCACCCCGTAATTTCCTGTGTTCTCCTGGTAGGCGGAAGCCGCAACATTTTCAATAAGCTTGTATTCCGAAGATGCTCGCTGGGTGGTCTCCCCGCCCCGGGTCTCGAGGCTGTACTTCACGGTAAGTCTTTTGGACAATCTTTTTCCCACAGTCACTTCGACTCCCTCGGACTGGAATTCGTCATCTTTTTCCAGATACTTGGCTTCAAGGATATCGAGTCCCGTGGCATCCTTGACGCTCTCCCCGACAAGCCCCGAAGCCGCTTGAGCAGCCAGGACCTTGGAACTGATCCATGCGCCACCCTTTTCTCTTATCATCTCCTGCCGGGTTTTTCCGGCAGTGAGCAGCAAGAGGATGTCTTCATCACTTTCCGACGGTTTCGAGGATTTGGTGAATACGAGATTATCCGGTGTACCGAGTATGTTCAGAAGAATCGTCCAGGACCGGATGTCGATTTTGCTTTCGATATCGATGGTGGGCTCGATTCGATAGGGGTTGATGAAATCGATGGTTCCGCGGTTGATTTTAAATTCTCTGCCTAAAAAGGTGATGGTTCCTTCCTGGACTTGGGCCCTGCCTATCAGTTGGGGTTGAGCCGGATTCCCCTTTAACAAAAGATTGGAGACGATATTCAAAAGGGCGATATTGTTGTCCACGACAAAAGGGCTTCTTTGCCGAAAGGAAACATCCAACGCCATGTTTTTAAGAATCGGGTGAAGCGGCTTGGCGGGACTCGTTTCGGCTTCCCGCTTTTGCTCCTGAAGCC
>PCSF01000217.1:1544-3869 GCA_002771315.1 Desulfobacterales bacterium CG23_combo_of_CG06-09_8_20_14_all_52_9
CTGGTTCCCGGTTAAAAGAAGCCGGCCGCCTATCGTCAAATCAAGCGCCTCGGGGATGCTGAAAGGGATTCGGGAAGCATCGAGGCTGAGATCAAAGGTTGAGGGCGCCAGACCTTTCAGCCCGATATTACCCTTGACTTCAAATCGTCCCTCGCCCATCTTGCCGGCAATCGTCTCCACCTTTAATGCGGCGGGGTTGACATCAACAACGGCATTGAGGTCATGGATTTCTTCTAAAATTTCGGGGAGGGTCACTTTCACCCGGTTCAAGCGTATTTTTCCGGCAATTTCCGGCCGGGACAGAGGCCCACGCACGGTTCCTGCAAGGACGGCATCCCCGGCGAAATCTCCCAGTTGGGGAACAATCGGGCCAAGGCCGCTTAGGGGGATCGACGCCTGAACGGAAAGATTCATGTCCCCGTCGAGTCCTGCGGTTCCGCGAATTTCCGCAGATCCCTGATTCAAAAGACCCAGGCGGATATCGGAAATTAAGATTCTGGAATCGCGCAATGACGCCTTGAAGCTTCGACTTTGAACCAGCGCTTGTTTTTCGAAAAGGAGAATCAGTCGGGAAAGATCGACTTCGGCCCGGATCGCTTCGGGACGATCGGCGTTTCCCCGGCAGTCGATGGTTCCCGAAAGGATTCCCGTCCACTCGCCCAGTTGGGCCATTCTGAAATAGGGGCCGAGATCCAATTCCGTAAAAGATGCCCTGGCCTTGAATTCCCTGTCTTTGAAATGAAATCGGCCCTCGATGTCGAAATCCGATTCCGCGTGAACCTGAAGCACATCATTAATAAGGGACGTCTGAAGCCGGACCGCTTCGATGCGCTTGCCTTCGATCTCGATTCCGGTGATCGTGATGCTGCCGGAGGCCTGAGGACTGTCGAGACTCCCTTTGCCGGAAATATCGAGCGTCGCCTTTCCTCCGTCGATGCCTACTGCTTCGAGCCAATGGATATGCTTCAACGACACGCCATCGGAAAAAAGTGAGCCCGAAAACGTGTTTTCTGAAAAAGAGATCCAGCCCTTTCCTTCCAAAACTTCTTCCGCGTCGATAGCGATGCGCATAGGTTCCAAATACACCCGGCCCCCCTGCATCCGGGTGTTCAGGGAGAAATTCTCAATTTTCTGTCCGAACAAGACGAGCCGATCCCCCGACAGGAGAACCTTTCCCTCGGGACGGCGGAGAGATCCCTTCAACCGGCCGCTTAGAGAAATTCTTCCGTCGACATTTTCATTAAAATCCTTCAGGCGAAGATCCCGGCCTTCCAGGGCCAGGTCCCAAGACGGATCTTCAACAGGCTTCAAGGTTCGGGGATTGAGCACATCGGTGCTTCCCGAGACGGAAAAAAGAGCCCCCTCATTTTCCGCCTGAAGCAACCCGACCTGGAGCCGGCCGCTTTCATAATGCAGGTCGGCAAAGAGGTCCCCGATCCGAATGTCTTTAAAAACAAGGGCGTTTCCACTGACCTGCAGATCCATTATGGGGCTTTGAATTAATCCGCCGACATCGACGACCCCGTTAAGATTTCCGCTTACGGGTGTAAAACCAAAAATAGCTGCTGTGAACCCGATATCCGGTGCCGCCACAGAAATTCGGGACGTGATCGCTTTGCTTTTCCACTGATATGTTCCGGTGCCCGCCAGGGTCGTTTCTCCCATGCGCAGCTCAAAATGATCCACCTCGGCGTTTTTTCCGGACAGGGCGGCATCCGCATTCAGGCTAAAGTTCGCCGGAATCTTTTTGGCGATCCGCGTTTTCCCTGTCACCGACAGCGACACCTTGACCTTTGCATCGAGGTTTGCCGGTGTAATGCCGCTTCCCTCGATGCGCACTTCGGACTGCAGATCGCCGTCGAGGAGGGTTGCGCCCAGGGGAATGCCCTTCAGATTGACGTGATCCAAAGCAGCGGTTACACGGTAGACGGCGGCATCGATGTTCCGATTGGCGGAAAGAAATCCTTGCGGAAACGCCTTTTTCAGATCGACCGTTCCGGAAAGAGCCGCATTTCCATAGGTTGCCTTCACGCCCTTGGCGGTCAGGGTCACTACCCGATCCGAAAGAATGCCCTCGAAGGTGAAGGCTTCGGTGTCCACATCGTAAATCCGCCCTCCGCCGAAAGATAGGACCATGTTCACCCGAGGATCGGACACCTTGCCTTTAGCCTGCATCATAATTTTTACCGGACCGGAAAACTCCCGGCGAAGATGAAACGTTTTTCGGATATCCCCCAGCGCGGTTTCGATCCTAAGGTCCATGTCGATAACCGGATCTTCCCAAAGCTCCCGGCCGTCTCCCAGAAGATGGAGCGTCAGCAGATT
>PCSF01000217.1:3883-7619 GCA_002771315.1 Desulfobacterales bacterium CG23_combo_of_CG06-09_8_20_14_all_52_9
CTTTGACAGGCGTGATCGCTCCCTTTTCCACCCGGGCTTCGATGACGAAATCCTCCCAGCCTGTGCGGATTCCGGCCATGTCGATCTTGCACTCTCCAAGGTTCGCCTTCACGTTCCCGGACTTTTGGGCCAGATCGACGTCATTCAACGAGAAATGGATCTTTTCAAAAATTGCCCTTTCGGTTTCTCCCTGGACAACAGAAGAGAAATGAAATGACCCATCGGCTATCTGAAATTGATGGATTTTCACATTGAAAGGAAACGGCACCCCATTTTCTTCTTCCGGAAGCCCCGGATCTTTCTTTCTCGGACTTTTAAACGCATTAGAAATATCAAGGGTCCCATCCTCACCTATCCGAACATGCACCACCGGACGCGTGACTTCCGCCTTTTCAACCAGAATCGTACCGGATAAAAGCGCCCGCCAGGACACCTGTGCAAAGATACGGTCCAAGGCGATCATGGGTTCGCGGGAAGGACTTTGAATAAGAATTCGATCGACTTCGATGCAGCCCCGGATTAAAGAGATGCGGACCTTGGACCAGGTGATTTGCCCCGAAATGCTTTTATTCAGTTGGTTCCGGATCAAATGTCGGGCATGGTCGCTTTCCAGGTAAAAAGCGGCACCAAACATGAAAAGGATTCCCAGCCCAATAATCAGGCATAGGGTGACTAGGGTTCGAAAAAACCACTTCTTCATCATTGATCTTTTTTACCCGAGATCTAGCGGTAGATTTCCATCGCCTTTTTCCTTTTCCCAACTTTTCTCCATTGCCTCCCCTTTCAATTTCAAACTAATTTTTTCGCTTCTTCGAGTACAGGCGTGTAGTCCGGTTCATGGGTTGTTTCCTTAACCAGTTGTATATATCGGATCACTCCCTTCCTATCGATAACAAAGACGGCGCGGGCTAAAAGCCTCAGCTCTTTGATGAGCACACCGAAAGCCAGCCCCAGATCGGCTGTCCGATGGTCGGAAAGAGTGACAACCTGATCCACCCCCGCAGCACCGCACCATCGCTTCTGGGCAAATGGCAAATCCATGCTCACCGTCAGGATGACCACATCTTTCCCGAGTCCGGAAGCCTCCTTGTTGAACCTCCGGGTTTCCATGTCACAAACCGGTGTATCCAAGGACGGCACAGTGGACAAGATGACCACTTTGTCTCGATAGTATGAAAGTTTTACCGGTTTTAGGTCGTTGCTCAGCAGCTCCACATCCGGAGCCGCTTCCCCCACCTTGACCTCATTTCCCAGCAGAGTGAGGGGGTTTTGATGCGATGTGATCAACTTGCCTCTTTCTTTCATCAGTCTGCCTCCTATCTTCAATGGACTTAAAAGAATTTAACTGCGATGAAGGTAATACGCAAACCCGCTGAGTCAATCGTGTAAAAAACGATCCGAGCCAATCAATCCATTTCAAAAGTTCTCGGATCCTGGATACGCTGATGATCGTCCGCTTCCAGGCGCCCCGGAAGGAATCGTATCATCCGGTTTGGGAGATGTACCGCACGGTCAACACCCCCTTCCAAAGGAAACTTTTTTGGCAGCCCCCTTTCTTTTATATTTTCATTAGGAATGAATTAAATTGATGGCTTCGTAAAAAGTCGTCACCCCGTTGAAAAACGGGGTCCAGGGGTTTTATAAGTGCTTGAGAACACTGGTTTCCGGCTTTCGCCGGAATGACGGAAAGAGAGCATTTTCGACTTTTTACGAGACCATCAAAATTGTTTAGGGAGATGGGATCTACCAGATTACAAACGATGCATTTTTTTCTTGACAAAAGTATTTCAATCTTTATAGATTTATTTAAGATAATATTTAATTGGTTGGAGCAACGCCCTTGATTAAGCAATTGAAAGCCCTGGCCGACGAAAAGCGCTTAAAAATTTTGAAAATGCTTTTAAGCACCGATTTGTGTGTCGGCGCGCTTGCCAAACGTCTGGGCGCCTCCAAGCCGGCAGTTTCCCAGCATCTTCGCATCCTGCGCAAAGCCGGACTTGTCAGGGGGGAAAAGCGCGGCTACTGGACCCATTACACGGTGAACGGACAGGCCCTGGTTCAGCTCACCGAGCAACTGAACGTTCTGGCAACAACGAAGATTCCCCCCGTCGCCATTTGTCGACGGATATCCGAACCGTCTTTGAATCATCAATCATCAAAGGAGGCCGAAATGTGTCAAAATTGTTGTCAACAGCCCGTCCAATTGAAAGACAAACCGGAAAACTGCGCCCCGGAACAGATTCAAAAATGTCATGGGGACGTCCAAGGGCATCCCTGCATCGAACCCGTCCATACAGGGGGTGAAAAAAATCATCCGAAAATTAAAAAATGACCGAAGCCATTTCCGTTCAAAATCTGGCCAAGCACTTCGACAACGTCGAAGCGGTCGCGGGGATTTCGTTTGCCGTTGAAAGAGGAGAACTGTTCGGTTTCCTCGGACCCAACGGGGCGGGAAAAACCACCACCATCAATATGCTTGCGGGCCTGGCCCGCCCCGATACGGGATCCATCCGTATCGGCGGAATCGACTGTACGACTCACCCCAGGGCGGCCCAGCATTTGATCGGTGTGGTTCCGGATGAAAGCAATCTGTATCCGGAGCTTACCGGCTTCGACAACCTGTGTTTTTGTGCGGCGCTTTACGGTATGGGTAAGGCCGAGCGGCGAACACGGGCCCGGGAGCTTCTGGAAACTTTCGGTTTGCTTCAGGCAGGAGACCGCAATTTCGCTGGCTATTCCAGGGGGATGAAACGCAAACTCACCATCGCCGCCGGGATCATTCACAGACCCGAAATTCTTTTCTTAGACGAGCCTACCACAGGAATTGATGTGGCCTCCGCCCGGCAACTCCGGAAGCACATCGCCGATCTGCACCGGTTGGGAACCACCATTTTTTTAACCACCCATTATATCGAAGAGGCCCAACGGCTTTGCGGCCGGGTCACGTTCATTGTGTCCGGACGCATCGTGGGCATCGACACGGTGGAGCACCTGATCCAGCCCATCCAGACAAAACACGTGGTTCAGATCACCTGCGCAAACGGACCCTCCGACATGTTGAAAAACCTTGCAGAAGATTTCCCCGATCTGGAATTTACTCTTCCGGGACAAGGCCTTATTCGGGTGGAAAGTGATAAAGCCGTGCGCGTCGGAGAACTGGTCCGTTTCCTGGAAGATCATGGCATCGAGGTCTCGGAAGCCCGGAGGATGCGGCCGTCTTTGGAGGATGTCTTCGTGAGAATCACCGGCATCGAGGCTGACACCATGCACAAAGAAAAAGAAAAAAAAGGAGGCGGCCCATGAAATCCTGGATCGCCTTCTGGAACATCCTGGTCAAAGACATGCGAACCTATTACCTGAAGCCTCCCAACATCAGTTGGGGACTCATCTTTCCCCTGGCGTGGACGGGGATGTTTTTCATCAAATCCGGGAGCGGCCTGGGAAGCATCCCGACATTGCTTCCGGGAGTTGTGGCCATCTCCATTTTGTTCGGCACCACATCGCTGCTTGCGGTCACTGTGACTTTCGAAAAGAAAAACCGATCCTTCGAGCGTCTCCTGTTGGCGCCGCTTCCACTTGAGATTCTGATGCTGGCCAAGACTTCCGGAGCTGTTTTGTTCGGCGTGGCCAACGCCTTCGTTCCGGTGGCCATGGCCGCCTGGATTATGGATCTCTCCCCGATCGCCTGGCGCCTATTTATCCCGGCGGTTTTCCTGATTTCCATAGCATCCACCTT
>PCSF01000019.1 GCA_002771315.1 Desulfobacterales bacterium CG23_combo_of_CG06-09_8_20_14_all_52_9
TCTCAACCGTGTTCTTGGTGATGGTTGCCAGATCGGCAAGCAACGTGCGAAAACTATGCACCGGTGTACCGTCTTTGCAAACTTTACTGCAAGCCTTGGCCTCGGCTGCCAACGAACGCTTGGCCGGCGCCACAATGCTTTGCCGTTGCATCTGGGCGGCGGCCTTATCATGGTCATCGAACAGTATCGGAGCCAACGCTTGGCGCATATGCCACTCGATATAATAGGCCAGCATGCACAAGAACACATGCGTCTTGACCCGGCGCGCAAGCCGATGAAAGATGGGCCTGACTTTCAGATCGACGGATTTGATGCTGCGAAAGGCCTGCTCCACGCTGCTCAGACTCTTGTAAGCCTTGACGGCCTGCTCGGTGTCCATAATCTGTTTGCCAACGCTTGTGCGGATGACATAAATGCCGTCAAGAGCAGCTTCTTTTGCAATGCGCTGCTCGTTTCTTTGATAAAAAAATCCATCGGGCTCAATTTGGATGACAAAGTGCTTGGCCATCTTGAATTTTCCCAACACCTTGCCCACACGGATGCCGATTTTATCGGCCCCCTTCAGCGGCCTGACCTCGCGTACCGTGGCCTTGACAATTTTGTCCAAATATTTTTCTGTTGCCTTCAGCAGTTCTTCTCTTTTGCGCGTTCTCTGATAGGCCAAATAGGGATTCCGACATACCACCAGCCTTTCCTCCGGATAATCAGGGTGGCTAATCTCTGCCATGTCGCGGGTGTCAAACAACGACAACTGAAGTTGTCCGCTTTCCACAAGCGCTGCAATCTGAGGGGCACGCAGTGCCGTTATCCAGTCAACACCTTCGGTGTGGATGAGATCTTCGCGGATACGTGCATCGGTAATCATCCCACGGTCGCCTACCAGCACAACCCGCTGGATGCCAAAGCGCTGCCGTACTTTGACCAACTGGCTTTTGACGGTCTTCGGATCCGCCGTATTTCCTTCAAACACCTCCACGGCCACAGGGCACCCATCTGCGGCACACAAAAGTCCGATGACAATTTGCAGCTTGTCTTTTTTCCCGTCACGGCTGTGCCCAAGCCGGGCCAAAGGACAACAGCGTCCTTCAAAATACGTGGAGGTGACATCGAACAAAACCAGGGCGCCGTTTTGCAAATACCGTTTGGCCAAGGCCTCTTCAATATCGTGCTGTTTCTCGAACAGCCAATCCATGGCGCCATACAGTTCATCTTCGTTTGCATCCCGGATGTTGAGCTGTTCGCCCAGGCTGGTAAAAGCAGTGGTACAACCAATGCCTCGTGCGGTAGCCAGCTTGGAACCCGGCTCGATGATGCGCGATACGATCATGGCCAGCACCAAACAAAGCCGCCGGCTTTTTTCGGTATCGATGATCCGATCCAATCCCAGCTTGAAAAGACTGCCCAACACGGCGGCTACATGTCCGTGGGGAAGACTTCGAACGACTTGAAAATGCTCCTGAGCGTTTTCGATGACCTTGCCACCACGCAGCAAAATTCGGATTTGTTCGATGGTGGCTTCAGGCAGTTTGGAGAGGTTGGCCAGGGTGCGCTTTTTGACTTTTCTAAAATCCCGGTAGGATTCGCGCAGCAGCACGGCAGGGGGTGAATTGCGGTTGGGAATATGTTCGATATACATGGACACGATATTATCATGTTAATAATACCATTGTCAAGAACAATAGTAATAATTACATGGGTACACATCCAGCGGCCAAAAAACAGATATTTATAATGGTAACAATATGTTGCTGACACTCATGACCTTTTCGATTAAGGAACTTCAGCTTAAGTGGATTGCCTATCAAATCACCCATAGAAGATCAAGCCTCGAAAAGGAATAGAAGAAATGGAAATGAATACCCGAAAAAAAAGACAACAGGATTTGATCCTGTCTTTCAGCAAGGCATCCATCGGCAGATCCCTTGGAATGACCCTCAGTTTCGGTCCGGCCGGGGAAGCTGTTTTTGATATGCCCCTCAACCCGGACTTTGAACATGCCTTAGGAGATACTCATGGGGGCGTTTTAGCCACACTCTTGGATAATGCCGGTTGGTTTGCCGCTGCATTGCACTATAACGGCTGGATCGCTACCGCCGAAATGCAGATTCGGCTATTGGAACCGGGAAAAGAGAGGATTTACGTGCTACAGGAAGGGTTATCCGGCCGGAAAAACCTTTTCAGTGGCTCAAATGGATATTAGGAGCGCTTCGGGACGGCTGGTCGCCGTCGGGTCCGGCACTTATGTTTCCACTCTGAAAAGACTCCCGATTTCACACGCTAAAAAAGGCTCGGATCTTGAAGGACGTTATTCCGATGAAGCTGGAGGATGAACGGCGGGATATGGAGCGAACTCGTCGGTTTGAACCGTTTTTTATCTGGTGGCAGCACCCCCAGAATGCCGTCTTCCATGCCGTTAAATTGACATTTGAAAAGCCTGATGTCAAAATTACCAGAAGGGCGAAGTTCCTTTTTCAAAAAGAATATGGCGAGAAATTCCAGGGTTGATTCATGTCCATCCGCTTGATTGCAAAGGATCTTTACCGAGTGATCCGGGAGGTAGAACAGCTGGAGAAACAGATCTCCGCTGCGCCTTTGGAAAAACAGCCGGATCTCATTGATCGGCTTAGAAATCTCAGGGCGGAGCGGGAGGAATTGTGTCGTATCCTGGAAGGAACCAAAGATACTCCGTTGCCGCGACAATACAGGTAAAGGAATATAAAGGCCGCCTGAAAACGCAATTGAATCTGTTTCTAATCGATTTTCCGATATCGGCATCCACACCTGCTGGCTTGTCCCAAGTGTTATCTTGGTTTCACAAAGCCCGAAGAACAACAATCGGTCTGGAATTTTCCGGCAGGCAGTCCCGTCTAAGGGTGATTGGAACCGCCCTTATGAAGGCGTTTAATTTCTGGAAGACTTGCCCGTCTTAAGGGTGTCTCGGTATTTCTGGGCTATCTGACACCCTTTTTGGTATCCCAACTGACAGGCTTTTTCCGCGTCTTTCAGGGCCATCTCCGAGTTCCCTGTTTTTTTATGCAGAAAGCTCCGGTTGTAATAAGCCCATGAATTGTCGGGTTTGAGTTCTAGGGATCGATTCAGGCAAGAAAGGCTTTGGGGGTATTCCCCTCGCTTCATGTGCAGCCAGCCGATATTGTCTAAAGCTTCCCAATAGTCGGGTCGAATGATCAGCGCCTGTTTAAATGCATCCATGGCCGGTGTATCCTGATCCTTTCTTACTAGCGTGCGACCTTTCCAGTAATAGGCTTCCGGATTTTTCGGATCGATATCGATGGCCTGATTAAAGGCTTCCAGGGCCGGATCGAGGCGCTCTTTCTGGTATAAATCATACCCCTTTTGAATAAGACTTCGGGCGGAAACGGTTTCTTGTCTGATGGACGGCAAAGGCTTTTTCCCGGCAAACTCACCGACGATTCGTGGAAGAGAAAAGCTGTTTTTGAATTCGGCAAGGGATTGGATCCATTCTTTGAAGGGTTGCATATCCAAGGTCTTAAAGGCATAGTATCCGGCACCGATTGCCATCGAGAGGATCAGGACCAGGAAGACGGCGGCTGTAAAGTCTATTCCCTTTTTTGCTCCTTTGGACATGGATAGAACCGTCGGAAATTCCCCTCTGAATTTACTTTTGGGCAGAGATGGCGGGGTTTTCGTGCTCTCAAAAGAGGAAGGATCTTCTTGTACCTGACCGTTTTTCATGTCGATAAGCATCCTTATCCCGCAGGCCTTGCACCGGGTGCGCACGCCATTCGGAGTTCCGCCCTAAGAAGCCTTTCATCTGGGACGTTATAAGGGATACGGCACGACGGACATAGAAACCGCATAGCCGCTTCAATCCTTGATGCACAGCGCGTCGATTAGAGGTTTCACCGCATCGCGGCGGCGATTTTTTCTCCGGTTTTTCGAATCAAGGCCATGTCTCCGGGAACAATATTCCACTGGGTCATGGAGATTTCAGGGCTATTGGCCGTTCGTGGAATAAGATGGAGATGGTAGTGCATCACCATTTGGTTGACTCCCCGCCCGTTGAGCTGCAGGACGGCCACACCGGTTGGATCCAAAGCTTTACGGATGGCTTGGGCAATTTTTTTCGAGGCCACATGGATGGCGGCAAGATCTTCTTCCGATATTTCCCAGATGTTTTCCGCGTGGCTCTTTGGGATGATCAGTGTGTGGCCGATTGAAATGGGGTTGATGTCCTCGAAGGCGAAGACGCGGGCGTCTTCGTATACCTTCACGGATGGAATTTCACCGTGCACGATTTTACAGAAAATACAGTTCGGCATAAAAAGCCCCCTTTCTTTTTTACTTTTTGTCGATGCTGTCCTTGATCCGTTGAATCCAGGATTTTTTAATTTTGACTTTCAGTATAGCATCGCCGGGTTCACCTCCATGCTTTCCTGGTTTTCCCATTTTTGCAAGCCGGATCAGCTGACCGTCTTTTACCCCTTTAGGGATTTTTACGATCAGCTTTTTGTCTTTTTGGCGAAGAAAATAAGCATAAGGCCCTCCTTCTTGAGCATGGGAGGAATCCAAGACGATCCTGTCATGGATGTCGGCGCCTTTTTCCGGTCTGCCTCCGGGAATGAGTTTTTTAAACAGATATTTTCCGATGCGGACGAGTGGTTGCGGCAAGTCTTGTCCGGGATTCCCCTCGACCTTCTTTCCGGGTGACCCGAAAAAGACAAATCCTTTGGCGAAAAAGCCGGGGCGGTGCACCTGAAAAGTTCGGTAATTTGGGCCATAGGTTTCCTTGAAAATCGCGTCGAACCCCCTCAGGCCGAAGGCTTTCGCCATCTCTTCGAATACGTCCTGGATATCGGATCCGGAGAAGATGTCATTATCCGCGTAGGTCGTGCGGAAATGCTGGTGGGCATTTTGTCCGAAACGATTTCGATAGGCATCGTATTCCTGTCGTTTGGTTGTGTTCGACAAAACCGCATAGGCTTCGTTGATCCGCTTCATATGGTCTGCGGCATGCGGATCGTTGGCGTTTCGGTCCGGATGATACTGGAAGGCCAGTCGTCGATAGGCCTCTTTGATTTCCTGCACTGAGGCAGTCGGTTGGATTTCTAAGGTTTGGTAGTAATCCTGAGTTGCCATTTCGGGGCTTGGCCGCCTTACGGTGGTGTTTTGGCTGTTATGAGGCCGAAGGAATCCTTCAAGGTGGTCCCGGTCCCTTTCCAACGCTTGGTGTTTCCTATTTAAATGCCATCACGGAAAAATGTCAATGGAATAACATCCCCGTTGAGGCCAGGAATCAGACCCTCCTGTTGTGTTTTCACATGCGTGGGTTTATAATATAACTTATCAAAGTGCTTGAAAAAAGAGCCGACGATATCGGATCCAAACGCCGCATGAGAGGCCGTGGTGAAGAACTTTGATACAATTATCGTAGGGGCTGGCCCGGCCGGTCTCTTTGCCGCTTATTATATGGCCGAACAATCCGATGCCAAGATCCTGGTGATCGAAAAGGGGAACGCGGTCTCTGCGAGAAAATGCCCGATAAACGAAACCGGTGCATGCGCCCGGTGTAAACCATGCCATATTCTTTCCGGCGTTGGAGGCGCCGGCCTTTTTTCGGACGGGAAGTTGAATTTCATTCCCAAACTGGGAAAAACGGACCTGACTCAGTTCATGGACATGGGCGCAGCCCAGACCCTCATCGACGAAACCGAATCGATATTCAACCGGTTTGGCATGAATGGCCCAAGCTTCCCCACGGATATGCATGCGGCGCGGCGCCTGCGAAGACAGGCCAAGATCCACGGTGTGGATCTGATGATTATCCGACAAAAACACCTCGGTAGCGATTGCCTTCCCGCCCATATTTTAGAGCTAAGTGAGCATATCCGGCAACGCGGCGTTTCCATTCACACCTCAGAAGAAGTTATTGATGTAAGGGTGGAAAACGGTCGAGTGAAGGGCGTTGAAACGGATCGGAAATTTTACCCTACCAGAAACGTGATTCTGGCTCCGGGCAGGGTGGGCGCGAGATGGATGAGCGCCCTCGCAGTTAAGCATCACATCGGATTGACACAGAGGGGGATCGAGGTAGGGGTTCGGGTGGAGGTGCACAATGAGATTTTCCAGGACCTGTGCGAGGTCATC
>PCSF01000222.1 GCA_002771315.1 Desulfobacterales bacterium CG23_combo_of_CG06-09_8_20_14_all_52_9
GATAGCAACCCTGGTCAAGAGACTGGATACCCGGATCCCCCAGGTCCTGATCGAGGCCAGGATCGTGGAGGCCAATGATACCTTTGCCAAGGAATTTGGTGTCCAGTTGGGAATTGTCAGAGCAAACCGAGATGGAAGCACCTACAGCAATATTTTTGGTGGGAACACAGGGACTAGCACAGCTTTTAATGGGTTGGGTGTATTAGCGGATGATCCAACTCTTGGTGTCGGATTCGGGGTCAATCTTCCTGCCACGGATGTCCTGACCAATCCCGGGTCCATCGGGTTCAACCTGTCAAAGTTTACGAGCGGCGGTTCCATGGCACTCGATGTCCGGCTTTCCGCTGCCGAGGCGCAGAATCTTGCCAAGGTCATCTCGTCGCCGAGGGTCATGACCGTGGACAATAAAAAGGCCAATATTATTCAGGGTGAAGACATCCCTTACCTTTCTATCTCGCAAAACGGTACACAGGTGCAGTTTGTGGAAGCCAATCTGCAACTGATTGTGACACCCCATGTGACCGCAGAAAATACCATTCTTCTGGAACTGGAAACCCATAGGGATGCACCGAATTTTGAAACAACGGTGCAGGGGCAGCCAGCCATTACCAGGAACAAGGCAGAGACATCGGTCCTTCTCAATGATGGAGAAACGACCGTGATCGGCGGTATTTATGTGGTTGAGAAAACCAAGGTCGCCAACGGGATCCCGGGCCTCATGAACCTTCCGTACATCGGCCGGTTCTTCCGATACGACAAGGATTCAGAAGATAAAAAGGAATTGCTTGTTTTTGTCACTCCTAAGATCATCCGTTAGGGGATGGATATTCTGCTCCCCATCCATCGGGATGGGGAGTTTTTTTTGATCTTTTCCAATCTTTATATTTACTTCCTCCCTTTTTTTAATCTCGATCAGGGGCAATTCCCCGCAGTTTGCTGCGATTCTGTATCAAATGGACGAAGTTGATACCCCGCTGCTTGCAGCGGGGTAGTTCATTAAAATAACAAAATTATGCTTCGCTACATGACGTCCGGAGAATCACACGGCAAAGGCCTGACCGCCATCCTGGAAGGTATGCCCGCCGGGCTTTAAATTCTGGA
>PCSF01000097.1:0-529 GCA_002771315.1 Desulfobacterales bacterium CG23_combo_of_CG06-09_8_20_14_all_52_9
CGATGGAGGTTTGCTGAAGCTGCCCCATCTCTTGTCGCATTTCAGAAAGGAACTCCCCCGGCATCTTTTTGATTTCCGATTTGGGATCGACGTCCTCAGGAAGCGGTCCTCCAACGCCATTTAAGTTGGCAGCCGCTCCAAAGTCCTCTTTGGCGAGGAGTCTCAGCTTTTCCTCCAGAACGTACATCCGGGCCAGTTTCGATTTTAACCAATTGATATCATAATCTAATTTTTTAATTTGGTCCCAAAGGTGCTCTGCAGATTTCCCTTGTCGCGAGGCACTGTTTCCATCAGAGGCCAGATCCACATGACGTTGCCGTAGCGAAAAATAGTCCATCATCAAGAATGCCCATGCGGCAATGACGATGATGATGCAACACACCAAAGATTTAAATAGGTTTTTAGAGATGGTCACTTTCTTCATGCGTCCAGTCGAATTGCTGGTTATAAAAAACGTGATCTTCTCCTTCATGATTTTTTTCCTTGAAATATTCGTTTCTTGGTTAAAACGATTCCGGCGCCGGGTATT
>PCSF01000097.1:553-5681 GCA_002771315.1 Desulfobacterales bacterium CG23_combo_of_CG06-09_8_20_14_all_52_9
GGTCCGGCGGATTGGTGTTTGGATGCCCCTTATGGGATCCGTTTCAGCCGATCGTTTTTTATAAGGTGCTGTGTTTAAATTCGAATCCTTTCGGCGAAACTCATAACGGGTATCCGCCGAAAGGATTTTAAATTGAAAAAATCAGGCAATACCGAGCTTGAACTTCAAGGATTTCAGGGTATTTTTCATGAGCATGGTGATGGTCATGGGTCCGACGCCACCCGGAACCGGGGTAATCCACCCGGCAATCTCCTTGGCTGCATCGAAATCCACGTCACCTTTGAGGATCGCAATCTTTTTACCGGTCTTTTCGCTGACCTTTTCCCCAACACGGTTGACTCCAACATCAATGACACATGCGCCCGGTTTAATCCATTCGGGTTTTACCAGACCGGGCACTCCGGCAGCTACAATGAGGATATCCGCCCGTTTGCAATGCAGGTCCATATTCTTGGTCCGGGTGTGGACAACGGTTACCGTTGAATTGGCCCCAGGGCCTTTTTGGAGCATCATGTTGGCAATGGGCTTTCCGACGATGTTGGATCTTCCCACAACCACCACCTCCGCACCGGAGGTTTCGACTCCCGAGCGCACGATCAACTCCTGGATTCCGGCCGGTGTGCACGGCGGATATTTGACTTCCTTTCCACCGATCATCAGACGCCCCACATTGACGGGATGAAACCCGTCCACATCCTTATCCGGGTCGATGGCGTTGAGCACTTTTTTTTCGTCGATGTGTTTGGGAAGCGGCAATTGCACCAGGATGCCGTTGATAGTGTCATCCTTGTTGTACTTATCGATAAGAGCCAGAAGCTCTTTTTCGGAAATCTTCTCGGACTGACTGTCCTGGACCTCCTTGAACCCGACTCGATGAGCTGTTTGAACTTTTAGGGTTACGTAGGAAATGGATGCGGGATTCTGCCCTACGAGAATGGTTACCAGTCCCGGAACCACACCATGTTTTTTTTTGATCTGGGCCACTTCGGCGGTGATCTCCTCCAGAATCTTCTCCCGGACCTCTGTCCCCATAATCAATTTTGCCGGCATGTCGCTTCTCCTTTCTTGATGGTATTAACGCCTTTATCGATTGGATTTAGCCTCCATGATCGTCTTGTCCTTGAAAGCCCACATCCGTAAATACCGAAAAGCCCCTCATTAGATCAATTAGACCTATGTAGTGAAAAAAGATCGGCCTGTCAAGTCGCGCTGCCGGAAATGCCTTTTTAAAGAGGTTTGGCTGTCCAATGGGCATACCGCATGCGTTGGTTGAAACTTTCTTTCTCATATAGCGTAGATGCCGATCAGATCGGATAGGGCACACCCGTCAGTCCGGTCGTCTCATCCAGTTTACACATCAGGTTCATGTTCTGGACCGCCTGCCCGGATGCCCCCTTTACCAGGTTGTCGATGGCCGACATGAGAATGATCCGTCCGGTCTCTTTGTCGATGACGAACCCGATATCGCAGAAATTAGTCCCCCTGACATGCAGCGTATCCGGAACGGCCCCATTCCCGCGGATCCGGATGAACGGTTTCCGGCCGTAATGGCTTTCAAAACATTGTGCCACCGCTTCAGGTCCCGCGTCATGTTTCAAGGTCGCATAGACCGTGGACAGCATCCCCCTGGATATGGGTAAAAGATGCGGGACAAAGGTGACATGCACGGGGCTTCCGGCGATATGACTTAAAACCTCCTCCATTTCGGGGGCATGCCTGTGGGAACCGACGCTATAAGGTTTGAAGGATTCGACCACCTCACAAAAAAGCGTCTTCAGGGACGGCGACCGCCCTGCTCCGCTCACCCCGGATTTGGCATCGATGATGATGCCCTCCGTCTCGATGAGCCCCTCCCGGATCAGGGGGATCAGCGGCAGCATGCTGCAGGTGGGATAACATCCCGGGTTGCCGACCAGTCTCGCCTTCACAATCTGATCGGTAAAAACCTCGCTGAGTCCGTAAACCGCCTCTTTTAAAAGATCGGCGGCGGTGTGGGGCTGATAATGCCGCTCGTAGGCGGCCGGATCCTTGAAACGGAAGTCAGCGGAAAGATCGACCACCTTGAGGCCCCGCCCAAGGAGTCCTGGAATGATTTCCATGGGAAGCTTATGGGGAAGGGCCGTGAAAACCGCATCCGCCTTATCCCCCACCGCATCCGGATCGAAGGCCTCCAGGGTCTTCCGCACCGTCCCGGCCAGGGCCGGATAGACCTCTGAAATTTCCTTTCCCACATATTGCGTGGAGGTCAATACCGTTAACTCAACATCCGGATGCCCGCTGAGGATGCGGACCAGTTCCGCGCCGGTATAGCCGGTCGCGCCCACGATCCCTACCCTGATCATCGTTTTTCCTCCATATAATTTATGCTGCCTTTAAGCCCTTGTGAACGTGGTCTGAATCTCGTTTCTGGATAGCAGCTTTCCCATAAATTTCAAGTGAAACCTCATGACGCTGTTATAAAGTTGATGGCTTCGTAGAAAGTCGAAAATGTTCTCTTTCCGTCATTCCGGAAAAAGCCGGAATCCAGTGTTCTCAAGCACTTATGAAACCTCTGGACCCCGTTTTTCAACGGGGTGACGACTTTTTACAATTTCATCAATGTTGACTCGGCGAAATCGATTTTTTATTTTGTTTTCGAATCCGTTGCTTTTTAAATCGACTTTTTATTTACAACAGGGGGAAAAGGAGTTTGAACTGTGGACGAACAGGTCATGGTGGTGGATGCCGAAAATCGACCCATTGGTGCCGCACCGCGTTCCGAAATGCGTGCAAAAAACCTCATCCATCGGGCGGTCTATATCCTGGTTTTCAATTCCAAAGGGGAGCTTTTCAGGCACCAGCGGACCTATACCAAAGACATCTATCCCGGATATTTCGACGTGGCGGTTGGAGGCGTCGTTTTAGCCGACGAAACTTACGAGGTGGCGGCGGACCGGGAGCTTAAAGAAGAGATGGGCATCCGGGATGTCCCCATGCAATTTCGTTTCGATCTGTTTTTTGAAGAACCCAAAAGTCGGGTTTTCGGTCGCGTTTATTCCTGCGTCTTCGACGGCGAATTTGTGCTTCAGGTCGAAGAAATTCTCCACGGAGCATTTTTGCCCGTCGAAACCATAGTCGAGGAGGCCAAATGGCTTCCCTATACACCCGATGGGTGGATGATTCTCGAGCGTTTATTGAGTAATAATTACTAATATATTGATTTTAATTATATTTTAGTTTATCTAGAAATCCGTCTCATTGAATTTAAATTATGACTTTGCTGCCCTTAGCGGACGAGGAGTTGGATGGCGTGTTGGGGCTCGTCACCACCGTTGAGGGCATTCGACGACCGACGGTCGCCGACTTGCTCCTCATGGGAAGCGAGGAGGCCATCCGGCAGCATCTGCCCGCCCGCAAAGTCGCCTTTCAGGTCTTGGAAGGAACAAAAGCTCGTGACCTCATTGTCCAGAATGGAACGCGGAAAGGGGCCGTTTATGAATGAAGACGCTAATATATGCGCCGAGCGCAAAGATATACGCCAGTATATGCGCCTGGCGCATAACCAGCAACTTTTCATCTTTCGATGCGTTTTTCCGGACAACATTCCAACGGTCGCCTGAATTCGCACTCAAGGTCGGGAAAGAAGGTACGGAGAAAAGTTCGGAAAAGTTGGTAGAAGGGTTGACGGAAAGCCAGAAGAAAATCCTGATGCTGGTAGCCCGAAACCCCAGCGTGTCCAAGAAGGCTATGGCACAGTCGCTGGGCATCAGCACAACAGCCATCGACAAGAACCTGGCGAAACTTAAAGCCAAAGGCGTTCTTCGTCGAGTGGGTCCGGCCAAAGGCGGGCACTGGGATATAGTTCAAAGTTCAAAGTTGGGTGAATAGCCATGGCCAAGCGAGGTAAGCAGAAATGACACCTATTGAACAGAACCGCGAAAAGTTCCCGCGTCTGCTGCGTGAATTGTTCCAGTTCGACTGCGCCGACCTGGACTTCGGCATCTACCGCATCATGAATTACAAACGCGGCATGATCGAACGCTTCATCGCGGAAGATTTGCCCAAGTCCATATCCCAGGAACTGGCGCAGGGTGCGCTGGCGGGGCAGACACAGGCAGCCAAAGAGCTGGAAGCCGCCAAAAAGAAAGTGTCAGAGATATTTGACGACGCCGTTGACGCGGCGGGTAATTTGACAAAATACCACGACACGAAGCCCGGCAAAGAGTATCTGGCCGCGCTGGAAAAAGCAAAATCCGCCAAAGGCTGCGAGGCTTTGGAAGCCGCCATCTACAATCATCTGTATGCCTTCTTCAGCCGTTACTGGCAGGACGGCGACTTTATCTCCAAGCGCCGCTACTCCAAACGTGAACGCTACGCCATCCCTTACAACGGCGAGGAAGTGACGCTTTACTGGGCCAACCGCGACCAGTACTATATCAAGACCGGTGAGTACTTTACCGACTACACCTGGAAAGCAACAAACGGCGTGACCGTGCATTTCAAGCTGACCACCGCCGATGTGGAACAGAACAACGTGAAGGGCGAGAAGCGCTTCTTCCTGCCGCAGCAAGATGAGATGGTATGGGACGAATCCTTCATACGCCTGACCATTCCCTTTGAGTTCCGACCCCTCAATGGACAGGAAGCCATTACCTACGGCGGAAAGAATCAGCAGGAAGCGATCATCGCCAGGGCCGTGGAAAACATTCCCAAACAGCGCCTTGTGAAAACCGCGCCGTTGGCTCTGGCCGCGCTTACCGCCGAGAAACGCCGCACTGGGGACGGTGAAAGCGTCACCTTTCTTGCGCATCACCTGCGCCAGTACACCCGGCGCAACACCTCCGACTTTTTCATCCACAAAGACCTGAAAGGGTTTCTCTCGCGCGAGCTGGACTTTTACCTGAAAAACGAGGTGCTCAACTTAGAGGAGATGGAAGCCGCGGGCGAGCATTTGGCCGAGGGCTGGTTCCAAATGATGCGGCTCATCAAGATGGTGGGCGGCCACATCATCGCGTTTCTGGCGCAGATCGAAGCGTTCCAGAAGATGCTCTGGGAGAAGCGCAAATTCATCACAGAGACCTTTTACTGCATCACCGTGGGCTGCATCCCGGAAGAGTTTTATCCGGAGATTGCCGACTGCGAGGCGCAG
>PCSF01000288.1 GCA_002771315.1 Desulfobacterales bacterium CG23_combo_of_CG06-09_8_20_14_all_52_9
ATCGCCAACGCATTCAGAGACGTCTTAACACACGGTATCTGGACACCATGACCGAAAACATCGATGAAGCCGTTGCCATGTCCAGAAAAGCCGCACAGGAAAAAAAGCCTCTTTCCATCGGGGTGCTGGGGAATGCCGCCGAGGTACTACCCGCCCTGATCCGAAAGGGATTCATCCCCGATGTGGTCACGGACCAGACCAGCGCCCACGACGAACTCAACGGGTATGTTCCTGCGGGCATCCCTTATGAAGACGCCCTCCGGTTGCGGAAACAAGATCCGAAGCGTTACATGGATATCGCTTTCGACTCCATGGCCATACACTGTCGCGCGATTCTCGAGATGAAAAAACAGGGGGCGGTGGCCTTTGATTACGGAAACAACCTGCGCGCCCAGGCCATGAAGCGCGGGGTGAACGATGCCATGAGTTATCCCGGTTTCGTGCCCGCCTACATCCGTGATCTCTTCTGTTACGGGGAAGGACCGTTTCGCTGGGCCGCCTTATCCGGAAACCCCAAGGACATCGAGGTCACTGACGAAGCCCTGATCCGGGCTTTTCCCGAAAAAAAGCGGATGGTGCGCTGGCTCGAATTAGCCGCCAAAAGGGTTTCCCATATGGGGCTCCCGGCCCGCATCTGCTGGCTTGGTTACGGAGAACGGGACAAGGCGGGAAAACTTTTCAACGATTTGGTGGCTTCCGGAAAAGTTTCCGCACCCCTGGTGATCGGCCGGGATCATCTGGATTGCGGTTCCGTGGCCTCTCCCTACCGGGAGACGGAAGGGATGAAAGACGGCTCCGACGCGGTGGCGGACTGGGCCCTGCTCAACTGCATGGTCAATGTGGCCTCCGGTGCAAGCTGGGTTTCCTTCCATGACGGAGGGGGTGTCGGCATCGGCTACGCCCTCCACGCCGGTCAAGTGACCGTGGTGGACGGTACACCGGAAGCGGAACTGAGGGCAACCACGGTATTGAGAAATGATCCGGCCACGGGCATCTGTCGTCATGCGGATGCCGGATATGCCCTTGCCCGAGAGGTGGCCCGATCCCGGGGAGTCAAGATTCCGATGCCATCAGATTGACCTTTTGAAAAGAAAGGGGCTTGGATGCCGAAACCATTGATCGAATGTGTCCCCAATTTCAGCGAGGGTCGTGATGCCGCTATCATCGAGGCGATCATGGCGCCGTTTCGCAAAAAGAACGGTTGTACGATTCTGGATTACCGCGCCGATCCCGATCACAACCGTCTGGTGGTAAGCTTGGCAGGTAGGCCCGAACCGCTTCAGGATGCTCTTCTTGAGGCTTCCGAGGTAGCGATCGAAAAGATCGATTTAGAACGCCACCGAGGTAGACATCCCCGTATCGGAGCCGTCGATGTGATTCCTTTCACGCCTATTCGAAATACAACCATGGAAGACTGCATCAAAATCGCTCACCATTTTGGCCGCCGCTTCTATGAAGCAACCCGAGTCCCGGTCTATTTCTATGAAGAGGCTGCCTTGCGCCCCGAACGACGTCGGCTGGAAGTCATCCGCAGGGGGGAGTATGAAACCCTGAAGACAGAGGTGTCCCGGCCGGAACGACACCCGGACATCGGAAAACCCGAACTCCATCCGAGCGCCGGTGCCACCGTCATCGGAGCCCGAAAATTCCTTATCGCCTTCAACGTCAACTTGGGAACCAAAGACCTGGAGGTGGCCCGACGTATTGCGCAGACGGTTCGGGCTTCAAGCGGAGGGTTGTGCCATGTCAAAGGAATCGGCCTGGCTCTTGAAGATCGGGGGCTTACCCAGGTGAGCATCAATATCGTCGATTATGAAAAGAACGCCCTTTACCGCGTCGTGGAACTGATCCGGATGGAGGCCAGGCGGTGGGGAGTCGCCATTGTCGAGACCGAGGTGTATGGCATGGTCCCTGCTGCGGCGCTTCTGGACAGCCTTTCTTACTATATGCAGATGGCCGGATTTCAAAGTAGGCAAGTCATCGAACTGGCGCTTTTAGACCTCAAAGAGGATTCGGATCGGTCATGAAAATCATGGAAACATCCATCGGCGAATTCGTGCAAAAGCTTGCCGGCGCTTCGGCAACACCTGGAGGTGGGAGTGTCGCCGCATTGGCAGGAGCTTTGGGTGCAGCCCTTTGCGCCATGGTCGGCCGGCTGACAGCGGGACGTCCCAAGTTTCGGGATGTCACACCTGAAATGAACAGGATGCTCGAAACCGCAGACCGCTTGTCCCTGAAACTGCTCGAGCTGGCGGATAAAGACATCGACGCCTATAACCGGGTCATGACGGCCTTTAAAATGCCCAAAGAGAGTGATAAACAAAGCACCTTGCGCCGGGAAGCGATTCAGAATGCCTTCAAGCAGGCTTCCCGGGTCCCCATGCAGACGTTACAAACGCTGGAGGAACTGGTCGGCCTCGTGGAAAAATCGCTCTTTGCGGGAAACCCCAATTGTTTCACCGATGCCGCAGTTGCCGCCGAGCTGGTGCGGGCCGCGGCACGGAGTGCCGCATACAATGTTCGGATCAACCTTCCCGAAATTGATGATAAGGAATTTGTACAACAGATCCAGGCCGAACTTGCCCAAAGGCTTCCAAGAATCTTTTCCGTTTTTCAAAACCTCGAAAAAACCATTGACGGTCGCCTAGGATAATATGCCTGAAACTCTGAGTATATGGACGAACATTCAAGTGGCGACCATGACACCGGGAAGCCCTTACGGAGCCATAGAAAACAGCGCCCTCGCAGTTTCAGGGTCCAGGATCGCATGGGTTGGAAAAGCAAAAGAGCTTCCGGACCCTTTTAAAAATCGTGCAGATCGGGTGTATGATGGAAAGGGAGCGTGGGTTACGCCCGGCCTGGTGGACTGTCATACGCATCTGGTATATGCGGGGAACCGAGCCCGGGAGTTTGAACTCCGGCTCCAGGGTGTTTCTTATGAAGAGATCTCCCGCCGCGGAGGCGGGATCCTTTCAACCGTTTTTGCCACAAGAGGCGCCGACGAACAGGAACTGTTTCGTCAGAGCACTCCCCGCTTGGAATCCATGCTGGCACAAGGAGTGACCACCGTGGAAATCAAATCTGGGTATGGTCTCGATGTGGATACCGAACTGAAGATGCTGCGCGTGGCCCGCCTTTTGGGAAAAACGTACCCTGTAACGGTCGTCCCCACTTTCCTGGGCGCCCATGCACTCCCCCCCGAATTCCGGGGCGACACCGATGCTTACATCGACTTCGTTTGCCGGAATGTGCTTCCGGAAGTGGCCGGACAGGGCCTGGCCGTCGCCGCGGATGCGTTTTGCGATACCATCGGGTTTACCCGGGAACAGACGGAAAAAGTGTTTCGGACGGCAAGGGAACACGGTCTCATGATCCGCCTTCATGCGGAGCAATTTTCAAACCAGGGCGCAGCCGAGCTGGCTGCCAAATTCAAAGCCCTTTCCGCGGATCATCTGGAACACCTTTCGGAAGAAGGTGCTATGGCCATAGCCAAAAGCAAGACCGTAGCGGTTTTACTACCCGGGGCTTTCTACTTCATTCGTGAAAAGCGGCTTCCGCCGGTGGACCTGCTTCGTCGGCATGCCGTTCCCATGGCCGTCTCCACGGACTGCAACCCCGGCACCAGCCCCACCACGTCCTTGCTGCTCATGCTCAACATGGCCTGCACCCTCTTCGGGTTGACCCCGGAAGAAGCCCTTGCGGGAGCGACCATCCATGCCGCCAAGGCGTTGGGGTTGGAAAAACACGTGGGAACTCTGGAAGTCGGAAAGGATGCCGATTTTGTATTGTGGGACATCACCTCCCCTGTGGAACTCGCTTATGCTTTCGGCGTCAATCCCTGTCAAAGAATCATCCGGCATGGAGAACCATTGGATCATAGGGATTTTGCCCCTTTGCCCGATGCCCATTAATATCTCTTCTTACAGATAAAATATTTCAACCGGAGGTAGAGCATGAAAGAAAACAAAGCCTTGGAAATTTTAAAAAATGCGATTCTTTTGGAAAGGCGGGGAAAAGCCTTTTATGAGAAAGTGGCCAAGCAAGCCGCCGATAAACCCACAAAAGCCTTTTTTCAGATGATGGCCGACGAAGAAAAAACCCATATCGAAATCTTGTCCGAGCAATTCAAGGCTTACCAGAGCCTGGAGAAATTCGGCTCCGGTTGCTTTGCCGGGAAATCAAAAGACAGGGTCGCCTCTGCGGTCTTTTCCCCGGAGCTTGCCAGAAAGATCGACGCCGCATCCTTTGAGGCTGCAGCAGTATCCGCGGCCATGTCCATGGAGGAAAAGTCCATCCGCCTCTACAGCGACCGGGCGAAAAAAGCCAAAGACAAAAACGAAAAGGCTGTGTACCGGTGGCTGGCTGAGTGGGAAACATCCCATCTCGAGATGCTTTCAAAGATCGAACAGGATCTCAGGGAAAGCATCTGGCACGATAATGCCTTCTGGCCTTTTTAGGGTGCCGTTGTTTGGGTGATTCATGTAGATGAGGAATAGTCCGCTTGACGCCTGAAATCACGATCATGGTGCTGGTGGCGGCGCTTCTGCATGCCATGTGGAATGCACTCGTGAAGAAGGCGTCTGACCGGTTGCTCGTTCTTTCCTCGGTGGCTCTGGGTCAGTTTATCGTCGGTGTGGTACTCATTCCTTTTGTGAGGCCGCCAAATCCTAACAGCTGGCCGGCCATCGGGGTCTCCTGCCTTTTTCACTATCTTTATTATGTGTTCTTGTTTCAAGCCTATCGCTTCGGGGACTTGAGTCAAGCTTACCCCACTGCCCGAGGTGTTGCACCTATACTGGTCGCCATAGGTGCAGCCGTTTTCGGCGGAGAGTACTTATCAACTCCTTCTCTTTGCGGAGTTATCCTTGCCTCCATGGGTATCGCCAGCATCGCGTGGGTTCAAGAAGCGTGCGTAAAAAGAAACCGATCCGCGGTCTTCTTTGCCGTCGGCACCGGGGCCATTATCGCCGGATACTCGGTTTCGGACGGAATCGGGGTGCGCTTGTCCGGCAGCCCCTTTGGCTTCATTGCCTGGCTATTTCTTTTCGAATGTCCGGTGGTTATCTTTGCATTGGTGCGCCGGAGAGGGCAATTGGTCTTTGCTTGGCGATCCCACTGGCAGGGAGTCATCGGCACAGCAATCAGCTCTGTTTTGGCTTATGGCATCGTCATTTATGCAGCCAACTTCGCACCCATCGCCGCAGTCTCGGCATTGCGGGAATCAAGCGTCATCATGGCCGCATTGATCGGCACTCTCGTTTTTGGTGAAAGGCCCTGGCAGATACGGATCGCTGCAGCGGTTCTGGTGGCAGGAGGAGTGGCTATTATCACCATGGGCACTTGAAAGGCTGCTCAAATCAATAAAAATTCGGATAGAACCGCATTCCGTCGTGTCTTTGGAATGTGGTTTTTAGTGCTCGAGGGGGTCATTTGTCTTTTCCCGGCTTAAGAAGCGGGAGAGAAACGCTTTTCCTGAGTTCCCTTTTGAGTATTTTCCCGGTGGGGCTCTTGGGTAATTCCTTAACCATGAGGTATTCCTTGGGCACCTTGAATGCCGAAAGACGGCCTTTCAAATAGGCCTTGATCTTGCCGGCATCAAGTACCTGTCCGGGCTTCGGAATGATCACAGCGGTCACACGCTCCCCCCATTCCCGGTCCGGTAAACCGATTACTGCACATTCTTGAACCTCCGGCCTCTGAAAAAGGATCTCCTCGATTTCCCTCGGATAAACGTTTTCACCGCCGGTGATGATCATATCCTTCAACCGATCCACGATATAGAGGTATCCATCCTCATCCATGGTCCCGATATCGCCGCTTCTGAACCATTCACCCCGGAAAGCGGCTTGCGTTTCTTGCGGCTTGTTGTGATATCCCTTCATGATGTTGCGGCCGCGGATGCAGATCTCCCCTTTCCTATTTATTATGGCTGGCTGACTTGCATGGAAACAATCAAACGGTGGATACTCCGCCTAACCCCCTAAACACAACTTTTTATTATATCTCAACCTCCGTCCGGAATCGATGAGGGAAGACTGGATAAGTCTAAGAACGAAGCCTGCCTACTACTCTACAATCAATGTTGCTTTAAAGATAT
>PCSF01000232.1 GCA_002771315.1 Desulfobacterales bacterium CG23_combo_of_CG06-09_8_20_14_all_52_9
ACCCCTCGCTTAATTACATGAAACCTGTCACCGAGAATTTCTGATAAAAATCAAAATCAGTTGACATTTAAAACATGAAAAGGTAAAAAAACTGATTCTTTTAAAAAAATCACCCGGGACGCGAGGCCGGGTGAAGGGCTGCCTTGAAAACAGGCTTGAGCGCCTTGTTTCGGTGCCATAGGAGGTTCGGATAGATGGTTTTTACCGTATCCTTATATTTGGCCCTGGCCGTCTTTGTCGTCGGCATGGTATACAAGATTGCCACCTGGTTTACCCGCAAGGTCGGCATTTTCGGGCAGGGGTTCACGACCGGTCAACGCGTCGGGGCCGCCATTCGGGGTATTTTCGCCGTCATCTTTAGCGCCAAGCTGGGCACTCTCCTCCGGGCATTCGTGCTGGACGTGCTGTTGCAGATGCGGATCGCCAAAGAAGACCGTCTCCGGTGGATCATGCATCTTCTGATTTACAGCGGCTTCATGCTTCTGCTGTTCATGCACGCCTTGGAAAAATACATCACGGCCGCTCTTTTTTCAGACTATTATTCCACCGTAAATCCGTTTTTCATCTTGAGAGACATCTTCGGCCTGATGGTGATCGTCGGGGTGGGGATCGCGATTTATCGTCGCTTCATTTTAAAGGTTCCGCGGATGCTGACCAACGGCATGGACCGCTATGCCATCGCCATCGTGGCGTTGATTATGGTTTCCGGCTTTCTTTTGGAAGGGACCAAGATGACCTCCTACTCGGAATTTTCGCGCATGGTGCAGGATTACGCCGGGATGGACGATGAAAAAGAGATCAAAGCCCTGGAAAGCTATTGGGTCTCCGAGCACGGGACGGTATCGCCCAATGTGAAAGCGCCTTTTGAGGCGGAAGTGTTGGATCAAGGATATGAGGCCCATCAGAGCAACTGCGCCGAGTGCCATTCGCCCAACAAATCGGCCTTTGCCGGATACGCCGCGGCCAAGGCGATAAGCCCTATAGCTTTGGCCCTGGACCGGGTCAACGGAACGACAATTCTATGGACCATTCATTTTCTGGCCTGCTTTTTCGGGCTGGCTTACCTGCCGTTCAGCAAGATGTTTCACATTTTTTCAAGCTCCGTCAGTCTGTTGGCCAATGCGGTGATGGATCCCATAAAATCCTTGCCGGAAAACATCGCCACCCGGCAGGCCATGGAGCTGGATGCCTGCATGCACTGCGGCACATGCAGCCTGAGGTGTTCCGTATCCGTGGCCTACGAAGCCAAGGGGAATAAGATGGTGCTCCCAGCCGAGAAGATGGCGTTTCTCAAGGACTTTGCCGCCGATAGAATACTTTCAAAAGAGGCGATGGCCGCCATCCAGGAAGGGATTTACCTTTGCACCAACTGCGATCGCTGCACGGTGGTGTGTCCGGCGGGAATCAACCTCAGGGAACTGTGGCTTTCCGTCCGGGACGCGGTTTTGGCCAAGGGCGGCCCGGTTTTTTTGACCCTTTCCCCGTTTTCTCTTTTCCGTAGCCTGAACCGTGACCGGCTTCCCCGGGATGAATATGATCGTCCGTTGAAAGCGGCCAGGGAGGCCATGGCGAATGCATTTCCCATGGTCCGGAATACCGATGCGGTAATTTCCGTCACACCGATCGATACGGCCTTCAAAACCCGGGCGGTCGGCACGCCCATGGGCTCGACCTTTGCCTTTTGCTTTTCCTGTGAAAATTGCACCACGGTGTGCCCTGTGGTGGAGGCCTACGAGAATCCTCAGGAAGTCCTGGGGCTCTTGCCCCATCAGATCATGCGATCCCTGGGGCTGGGTCTAAAAGATATGGCGCTGGGTGCGCCCATGCTCTGGAATTGCCTGACCTGCTACCAGTGCCAGGAGCACTGCCCCCAGGGGGTCAAAGTGACGGACGTCCTTTATGAACTCAAAAACATGGCGGTTAAAGAAGCAGCCGTCGGCTCATGAACCATCGTTAGAATTTGGGTGCCATGATGAAATTTGCGCTTTTTCTCGGATGTAACATCCCGGCCCGGGTCCAACAGTATGAGCTCGCCGCACGGGTCGTCCTTGCGAAACTTCAGGTGGACCTGGTGGACATCCGGGAATTTACCTGCTGCGGCTATCCGATGCGAAATGCGGACCTGAAGACCTCTTTGCTCTTTTCCGCAAGGAACCTGGCGTTGGCGGAACAGCAGGGTCTTAATGTGTTGACCCTTTGCCAGTGCTGTTTCGGAACCTTGAAGAAGGCGGCCCACCTCCTTGAAGAGGACAACCGCTTCAAGGAAGAGGTCAATGCGTTTCTGGCCAAAGAGAAGTTGACCTATCAGGGGAAGGCCCAGGTGAAGCACCTGCTTTCCCTGCTTCACAAGGATATCGGAGAAGCCGCCCTCAAAGAGAAGATCCGGGGCGGATTCAAGGAGTTGAAGATCGCCGCCCATTACGGGTGTCATGCCCTGCGGCCCAGCGATGTCATGCAGTTCGACGATCCGGTTTCCCCCAGCATCTTAGATGAGCTGATCAAACTCACCGGGGCCCAAAGTGTCGACTGGTCTCAGAAACTGGAATGCTGCGGCGCACCGCTTCTGGGAGTAAATGACGACCTGTCCATGAAGCTGACGGCGGGGAAACTGGCCGATGCCAAGGCTTCCGGCGCTCGTTTCCTCAGTGTCGCTTGTCCCTGGTGCCAGCTCCAGTTCGATGGGATACAAAAACAGATGGAGGCCGAGGGGCGCACCGATGCCGATCTGCCTTCGATTCTGTATCCCCAACTTCTCGGCCTGGCCATGGGGATTTCGGCTAAGGAGTTGGGCCTTTCCAAAAACGTGAAAGACATCAGCGGCGTGAACGCTTTTCTAGTACAACAGTAGGTGAAAATATGGCAAAAACAACAATTGGTTCCATCATGGTGATCGGTGGCGGGATTGCCGGAATGCAGGCGGCCCTCGATGCGGCCGATTCCGGATACTACGTCTACCTGGTCGAGCGGAGCACCTCTATCGGAGGGATCATGTCTCAGCTCGACAAGACGTTCCCCACCAACGACTGCGCGATGTGAATCATCTCCCCTAAACTGGTCGAGGTCGGCCGGCACATCAATATCGAGTTGTTGACCCTGGCGGAAGTCACCGGGGTCACGGGAGAAGAGGGGAATTTCCAGGTCCAGATCACCCAGCATCCCCGGTATGTGGACATGGAAAAATGCATCGCGTGCGGCATGTGCGCGGAAAAATGCCCCAAGAAAGTCGTCGATGAATACGATGCGGGGCTAAGGAAACGCAAGGCCGCCTACGTGAAATATCCCCAGGCGGTTCCCCTGAAATACGCCATAGACGCAGACAATTGCATTTTTTTTCAAAAAGGGAAATGCAGGGCCTGTGAAAAGTTTTGCCCCACGGGCGCCATCTGGTTCGATGAACCGGAGAAGAAGCTGAACCTGGACGTCGGATCCATCATCCTTGCCGCCGGGTGTCAGGTCTACGATCCCTCAACACACGATGTGTATGGATATGGGCGGTCCCCCAATGTGGTGACCAGCCTTGAGTTTGAGCGGATCCTGTCCTCTTCCGGGCCCTTTGGAGGCCATCTGGTCCGTCCTTCGGATCACAAGGAACCCCAAAAGATCGCATGGCTGCAATGCATCGGATCCCGGGACGTGCATATCGGCGCCCGCGGATATTGTTCCTCCGTTTGCTGCACGTATGCCATCAAGGAGGCGATGCTGGCCAAGGATCACAGCAAGGCCCCCTTGGACACGGCCATATTTTATATGGACATCCGGACCCATGGAAAGGACTTCGAACGGTTTTACAACCGGGGCCGCGATGAGTCCGGGATCCGTTTTGTCAAGTCCAAGATCACCCATGTAATGCCGGTGGATAAAACGGGAAGCCTCTTGATCCGGTATGTGGATCCGGCCGGGAAACGGATGGAGGAGGAATTCGACATCGTTGTGCTCTCGGTGGGGCTCGGGGTGAGCCCCGAGGCCACCCAGTTGGCCGAGCGCCTGGGCATCCGGACGGACCGTTACGGGTTTGCCCTGACCCCGGGATTCGAACCGATCAAGGCATCGGTGCCCGGGATCTATGTCTGCGGCGGGTTCGAAGCGCCCATGGATATTCCTTCTTCGGTGGTGGAGTCGTCGGCGGCTGCGGGAGCCGCCGGGAGCCGCCTGACCGATGCCCGGTGGACGCTTACCAAGACCAAGGAGATTCCTAAAGAGACCGACATCCGGGGAGAGCCTCCCCGGGTCGGCGTTTTCATCTGCCGGTGCGGCACCAACATCGCCTCCGTTGTGGATGTCCCGAAGGTGGTGGAATACGCCAAGACCCTTCCCTACGTGGTCCATGCCGAAGAGAACATGTTCTCATGCAGCCAGGACACCCAGGAGATGATGAGTAAGGTCATCAAGGAAAAGGGCCTCAACCGGGTGGTGGTGTCGGCCTGTACCCCCAAGACCCATGAGCCACTTTTCCAGGAGACCCTCACCAATGCCGGGATCAACAAATACCTGTTTGATATGGCCAATATCCGGAACCAGTGTTCCTGGGTACACGGCAAGACCCCTGAGGCGGCAACGGAAAAGGCAAAGGATTTGACGCGTATGGCGGTGGCCAAGGTGGCGCTGCACCAGCCGCTTGCCGAGCCGGAACTTTCCGTCAATCAGACAGCGCTTGTCATCGGAGGCGGGGTGGCCGGTATGACGGCGGCCCGGGCCCTTTCGGCCCAGGGATATCACAGCTTTCTCATCGAGCAATCGGATCGCCTGGGCGGTCAGGCCCTGATGCTTCATGAGACCTGGGACGGGGGGAATGTCCAGGCCTTTTTAAAGAAGCTTGTCCAGGAGGTTACAGCCGACGAAAAGATCGAAGTCCGTCTCAATGCGAAGATCAAGAAAGTGGATGGATTCGTGGGGAATTTCAAGACCGTCGTCGAGCGGGAAGGCGCCGAAGAGATCCTGGAGCATGGCGTGGCATTAATTGCCTCCGGAGCCGCCGAATACAAGCCCGATCTCTATTTCTATGGAAAAGATCCCCGGGTGTTGACGTCGCTGGAGCTGGATCAAAGGCTCATCCAAAAGGATGGGTCATTGGGGGCTGTCAAGACGGCTCTCTTTATTCAGTGCGTCGGCTCCCGCATCCCGGAGAGGCCCTATTGCTCCAAAGTCTGCTGCACCCATTCCATCAAGGATGCCTTGGCCCTCAAGGCCTTGCGTCCGGAGATGGATGTCATCGTGCTTTACCGGGACATGAGGAGCTATGGACTGCGGGAAGACCTTTACCGTGAGGCCCGTGAAAAGGGCGTTCTTTTCATCAAATACGACGAGGGTGTCGGGCTCCGGGTGGAACGGAAAGGAAAGGACCTGGAAGTTGTTTTCAGGGATACGGCCCTGAGGAGGAAGATGGTCGTCAGGCCTGATCTGATGGTCCTGGCGATGGCCATGGTGCCGCCCAAAGACAATCCCCTGGCCCAGATGTTCAAAGTAACCCTCAATAACGACGGCTTCTTCATGGAGGCCCACGTTAAACTCCGTCCCGTGGATTGCGCCACCGACGGCGTTTTTATCTGTGGACTGGCCCATGCACCCAAGCCGCTGGATGAATCGATCACCCAGGCCCAGGCCGCCTCAACCCGGGCGGTGACGTTGCTGGCGAAAAAAACCATCCGGATGGCGGGAAACATCGCCGAAATCAACTCGGCATACTGCAGTTCCTGCGGGGTCTGCGTTTCCATCTGCCCATATTCGGCGCCGGCGTTTATTGCGGAAGGGCCCCAGACCGGAAAAGCGAAGATCAACCCCGTGTTGTGCAAGGGATGCGGGCTGTGCGCGGCTTCCTGCCGCAGCGGCGCCATCCACTTGAAAGGTTTCGATAATGACCAGATCTTTGCCCAAATATTCGCCCTCAACCAAGCCAGCTAGCCCCTTGGACCGGACCGGACGACAGGATCAACAGGAGAGTGATTCATGAGTGAATGGGAACCGAAAATTGTTGCTTTTTTATGCAACTGGTGCAGTTACGGAG
>PCSF01000303.1:0-840 GCA_002771315.1 Desulfobacterales bacterium CG23_combo_of_CG06-09_8_20_14_all_52_9
TCCCGGTCGAAAAAGGTTGAACTGCTTGCCTGGGTTTTCGACCATACCGTGGGCAAATCCCTGCGGGGGTTCAGCCTGCTCACTCTGGGCTGGTCGGACGGCTTCAGTTTTCTCCCCCTGGACTTTGTCCTGGGATCTTCGGCCAACAGAAAATCGAGGATTCATGAGGCGGAGAAGCCGATCGACAAACGGACCTGCGGCCACCGGCGACGCCTGGAAGCAGTCTGCAAAACGACAGAGTTGCTGGAAACCATGATCAAACGGGTACTGGCAGCCGGTATCGACGCCGACTATATCCTGATGGACAGCTGGTTCTCCTTTCCGGCGATCATTGCGACCTTGTCCCGCCATTGTCCGGTGATCTGCATGCTGAAGAACATGCCCCGGGTCTTCTACAGATACGAAGGGCGTTGGTATACCTTGGGCGGGCTGTATGCACTGGTGAAAAAACGTCCCGGTCGGGCACGGATTCTGGCCGCCGTCAACGTGGAGACCAAGCAGGGGCAGCAGGCCAGGATCGTGTTTGTACGCCATCGCCACAAACGAGACTGGTTGGCCGTCCTGTCCACAAAAGTGGACCTGCCGGACGAAGAGATTATCCGGATCTACGGCAAGCGCTGGGACATCGAAGTGTGCTTCAAGATGCTCAAACAGCACCTGCAGCTGGAAAAGGAGACGCAGTTGAGGGATTATGACGGACTGATCGGACATGTGACCGTTGTGATGATCCGCTACATATTCCTCTCCTTCCGGCAGCGGCTGCACACTGACCACCGAACCGCCGGCAGCCTCTTCCATGCCTGCTGTGAGGAGGTGAAGGACTTGACCCTGCTGGAGGCC
>PCSF01000303.1:959-1101 GCA_002771315.1 Desulfobacterales bacterium CG23_combo_of_CG06-09_8_20_14_all_52_9
GCATAATAAAAGACTCGGAATTGCAGAGAGTTAATTCAAGTCAGAAAGTTGAGTATGGTTCTTTTTTAATAATCTCAATAAACAATTCGGTCAATGAAGGATCAAACTGGGTTCCTGCACAGCGCTCAATTTCCTGTATTGC
>PCSF01000209.1:0-790 GCA_002771315.1 Desulfobacterales bacterium CG23_combo_of_CG06-09_8_20_14_all_52_9
TTAAAGTATCCGCGCAGCCTAATGTTTTTAATAAAGCATTATCAGCAAAAGATGATGACCATATTTTTAAGCAGGAGACTGAAACAGCGCGGATAGATGTTCAGAAGGCTATGGATGCCGACATGATCAAGTCAGATTTAATTCATGTGCAATATCAGCCGGAATGCACAATAGAACCGGAAGGAAGTGCTGGTGAGGAAACGTTGAGCCCGAATTTAGATCTCATTGTTGATATTTCCGGTTATGGGAGCATGAAACCTAAATGGAAAAGATATCTCATCGGAACGGGAATTGCAGAAGGTGTGGTGCAGGGCATCGTCATCGGCTCCGCAACGCAGAACGTGTGGTTGGGTTTGGGAGTTGCTCTTGAGGAATTCGGATCCGAATACCTGACATGGAATGGTGTGGACTGGATTCTTGGGGAAACCTTTGCACCCGTGACATTAGAGGGCGAGTTGGTGCGTCATTCAGATCAAGTGATGATTTGGAGGGAAAGCATCTTTATAACCAAAAATAAAGATGAGTTAAAAAAACTGGATGACGAGGAGAAGAAAAAAAAAGAAAGACAATTGCAGGCGAGCCTTCACAAGGCAGAAAGCAAATTGTTATCGGATTTTAACCATTACTTGCAAGAAGAGATCCTGAATAAGAAAGATAATCAAGCCATCAACCCGGACCACTAAAATCGCCGCACCTGACGTCGTTTATCCTCTCTTCATACCGTTATGTCTCAGTTCAGAAAAAACGGGGAGTTCTTCAATGTCTCAAGACCCTGTTCTCTGTCCTCCGG
>PCSF01000209.1:921-993 GCA_002771315.1 Desulfobacterales bacterium CG23_combo_of_CG06-09_8_20_14_all_52_9
TATGTATAAACCTTCAGGGCAGGGTGAAAATCCCGATCGGCGGTATAGCCCGCGACTCCTCGTGTAAACATG
>PCSF01000209.1:1043-1473 GCA_002771315.1 Desulfobacterales bacterium CG23_combo_of_CG06-09_8_20_14_all_52_9
TTTGCAGGAAGTTCATCTGTAATATCATGCGTTTGAGGAAAAATATTCATCTATATGATTTAAACGAGTTTATCAATGAATGACACGGATTACATGAAAATGGCTTTGCATCTGGCCCAACAGGGTAGAGGGCGCACATCGCCGAATCCCATGGTCGGCGCGGTCGTGGTCAAGGATGGGGCCGTTGCCGGAATGGGCTACCACCAGAAGGCCGGGACACCTCATGCTGAGATTCACGCCCTGAATGAGGCCGGCATGGCCGCGCAGGGGAGCACGCTGTATGTGACCCTGGAGCCGTGCTGCCACCGGGGGCGGACCCTTCCATGCGTGGATTTCATCATCCGAAGCCGGGTGGCCCGTGTGGTGGCCGCCATGCAGGACCCGAATCCGCTGGTCAACGGCAGGGGAATCCGGATGCTCAGGGACGCCG
>PCSF01000187.1:0-189 GCA_002771315.1 Desulfobacterales bacterium CG23_combo_of_CG06-09_8_20_14_all_52_9
TGACCTTGAGGGATTTTTCCAACAGCCCTACGGGAAGCCTGTATGGCGCCAAACACCGGGTGAGTCAATACAATCCGACGCCGATAACCCGGATCGAAGGGCTTTACCTCATCGGCCAGGCCGTAGTGGCCCCGGGCGTTCTCGGAGCCGCGATCTCCGCTTTCCTGGCTTGCGGAAGTATCCTGGGCC
>PCSF01000187.1:220-362 GCA_002771315.1 Desulfobacterales bacterium CG23_combo_of_CG06-09_8_20_14_all_52_9
CAAATAAACCGTGTCGTCATCACCGGAATGGGAGCCATTTCTCCTTTTGGCAGAGGCGCGAATGTCCTTTTTGCCGGCCTGTCCGGCGGAAAAAGCGGGATCCGCTTTCTGCCCGAAACCACTGCAATCCGGGGACTCAGGA
>PCSF01000187.1:475-4817 GCA_002771315.1 Desulfobacterales bacterium CG23_combo_of_CG06-09_8_20_14_all_52_9
TCCCAGGGGAATGTATCGGATGAACTGCGCACCGGAAAAGATATGGGAGTGGCCATCGGCTCCACCGTCGGCAGCATCGGCACCCTGGAAGCCTTTTTCAGGGACTATTTTTCCGATTTCTGTCTGGAACGGATGCGCTCGACCCTTTTCTTCAAGATCATGAACCATTCACACGCCGCCAATGTCAGTCAGATGCTGGGAATCACCGGTCGGACCCTGGCGCCGGCAGCCGCCTGTTCCACCGGCTGCCAAGCAGTGGGGATCGGGTATGAGATGATCGCATCCGGAAAGCAGCGCCTCATGCTATGCGGGGGGACCGATGAATTCCATCCCCTCTTCATCGCCACCTTCGATGTCATGAATGCGGCATCCATCCATTTCAATCACACGCCCGAGCGGACCCCCCGGCCCTTCGACCGTGACCGTGACGGCATCGTGTGTTCCGAAGGCTGCGGGATGTTGCTCTTGGAATCCCTCGAATCGGCAAGAAGCCGAGGGGCGGTGATTTTAGCTGAAATCGTCGGATTTGCCACACAGTCGGATCCCTCCAACATCGCCAACCCGGATGCCGGGTCCATTGTCTCCTGTATGAGGGAATGTCTCGAAAATGCAGGCTTGAAACCCGAGGCGATTGATTATATAAACGCGCATGCTACCGCCACCATCGAGGGCGATGCGTCCGAATGCGAGGCCATCCGTATCCTCTTCGGAGACACCGTTGCCGTAAGCAGTCTCAAGGGGCACCTGGGGCATACCATGGCGGCCAGCGGCGCCCTGGAATTGATGGCTTGTATCTTTATGATGCGCCAAAATCGGATGATCCCGACGTTGAATCTCGACCACGTGGATGCCGGGTGTGAAGGGATCTTTCATGTCCGCCGGGCGGCAGAAAAGTCCATACGGTTGGTTTTAAAAAACAGTTTTGCTTTAGGGGGCGTCAATTCGTCTATCTTGCTGCGGAGACTTATTCATGACCGATCCGGAAATCGTTGAAAAAATCAATGCCTCTTTATCCGAGGAATTCGAGCTGGAACTTACATCCATGGTGCCCGAAGCGTCCCTTTTCGATGATCTGGAGTTGGATAGCCTGGATCTCGTGGATATGGTCATCGTCCTGGAGCAAGCTTTCGGGTTCAAAATCCGGGAAGAAGAGGAAATCCGCAGCATCCGCACACTCGGAGACATTCACGCCTTTGTCATCAGAAAAAAGCACCAGATCCGGCAAAATCTATAAATGGCCTCCCGAAAGACCCCCGGCAAGAAGGATCTTCACCCGAATATGGGGATCGGATCCATACTGGCCGTTTTACTGATGAACTTGACGATTTACCCTTTTCTCATTCTGTGGACCCTGGGCACCATGGCCGTGTTTCCGGCGGCTTTTTTGGTCTGGAAGGCCGGAACCCGGTGGACCAATGAACGCATCGTCCGTTTCTTCATCTGGATTTACGGGAGGGGGTGGATCGCCATATTGTCTCCCTTTGTTCGGTTCGGCCGAAAAGGATTTGAAGCGGTCAAACCCCTTCAGCCGGTGATCCTGGTGGTCAATCATTCAAGCTTTTTTGATACCTATTGCATGGCGCTCCTTCCTTTTCACAACGTGGCCTTTGCCATCCGAAGCTGGCCCTTTCGGATGTATTGGTATACCCCTTTCATGCGCCTGGCCAACTATTTAAATGTGGAGGGGTTGCGGTGGGAAACCGCCTCCCGGTTGGCCCGGGAAATCCTCGGACGGGGCGGAAACATCCTTTTCTTCCCGGAAGGCCACCGCAGCCGGGACGGATCCCTCGGTCGTTTCTACTCCGGCGCCTTTCTTCTGGCCATGGAAACAGGACGGCCCGTCGTCCCCATGGTCATCAGCGGTACGGATACCCTCCTGCCGCCGAATCGATGGTGGCTGAAACCGGCCCGAATCAGTCTGGAAGCCCTTCCTCCCGTGGATCCGAAGTTTTTTTCCGGGCCGGGTGCGCACATCGATCTGAAAAAAACGGTCAAAGAGGCCATCCACAACCGTCTTATGGAAATACGATCCGTATCATGCAAGAGCCTCTGAACCTGCCCGTATCCACGGCGCTATTGATTCCACACACACCGCCCATGCGTTGGGTTAAACGTCTCGTTGAGTTTGACGGCTCTGAGGGATGGGTGGAATCGTGCCGGCTTGCCGAAAATCCGCTGTTTTCAGATTCAGGCGTCCTTCCCCTTTACACCATGGCCGAACTCATTGCACAGGCCTATGCGGCTGTAAAGGGATATCAGGACCTTTCAGCCGGCCGGCCCATCCAAAAAGGGTATCTCGTGGGGATACGCAAAATCGAAGTCCTCGAGTTCGTTCCCGGTACCCGGCCGCTTCTGATCCGTATCCGGTCGGCCGGGGAGTTTGGAGGATTCTACATGGCCGACGGCGAAGTAACTTTGGACAGCAAATGCATCGCTCAAGGCACCGTCAAGTTATGGGTGCCCGGAGAAGCAGACGAGAAACGCCGGACATGAAAACGATTTCTGCCGCCTTTTTCATCGTGGTTTATCTTGTCTCGACGGCATTCGGGAATGACGCCTTACTTTCCACATTCGACCGGGAGACGCTGCAAAAGATCCGGCGCGCTATGGAAGGTATCGAGACCCTTTCCGGGGATTTTATCGAAGAAAAACGTCTGGTGATGCTCAAGGAACCCGTTGTTCTCAAGGGGAGGTTTTATTACATCAGGCCGGACCGGTTGCGATGGGAACACCTGACCCCTGAAATACAGGGAATTGCCGTTTCGAATGGTCATGGGAGCAAGTGGCTTCAGGATGCCTCAAAGGCGACCCCTTTTGAGCTGGACTCTGCACCAGCCATTCGGCGGTTTGTCGACCAAGTGCTTTCATGGATCCGGGGAGACTTTGACGGAACAACAGACAAATACCGGATCGCCGTCTCATCGAAAGGCCCGGTCTCGGTCGTGTTGACGCCGATTTCAGAGGCCGAAAAAGCCTTTTTGGATCGGATCCTGATCACCTTTTCGTCGGATCTAAGGCATGTACAAAGCGTCGATATCCACGAAAAAGACGGCGACGCCTCCCGGATCCGCTTTACCCGAGTCCAGATCAACCGGGTTTTAGAACCAGGGCTCTTTCCATGACACAGGACATTCGACTTCTTTCGGGCTTATTCGCTTTTTTTTCAAGGCATCGATGGGTCCTGTTCGCTTGCACACTCCTCGTCGTTGCCGGAGCAGCCTTTGTTTCCGGGCAAATCGAATTATCTGAAAATATCGCCTCTCTCCTTCCGGATGACCGATCCGAGGCCGCCGAATCTTTTGCTCTCCTGAACCGCATGCCGTTTTCCCGGAAGATCGTGATTCAGTTGACGGCCGGTCCAGGAACTGAAACGGCTCGGCTTTTGGCTGCCGGCCGGGAGCTGGCCCGGAACCTGCAGCCGCCCTATTTTTCCCGGGTGATTACAGGACCTGAAACCGGAATCGGGCTTGATTTTTTCACGTGGACACTCAACGCGCTTCCGAATCTGATCACGGAAACGGATCTGAGTCGAATCGATGCACATCTTACGCCCCAGGGTATTCACGCACGCCTGAAAACCGTCAAACAAAGACTCCTCGCCCCCACTGGGATCATGGAAGAGGCGCTCCTGCGCTCGGATCCTTTCGACCTGGCGCCATTTGGCTTTGAAAAATTCACATCGATGAATCCCTTTCAAGGCGTACGGATTGTCCAAAACCAGTTTCTCAGTCAAGATGAAAAAAAGGCCATCGTTCTGGCCGATACTCCCATCGAAGGAACCGATTTCAAGGAAGGGAAGCGCCTCATTGAGCACCTGGAACATCTATTCACAAGTCATGTTCCAGGGGACATAACGGTCGATTTTATCAGCGTCCACCGCTATACCGTCGCCAATGCCGAGGTGATGAAAGCGGACGTGTGGCGGGTCATCGGGATTTCCACCGCCTTGATCCTTTTGCTTTTTCTGATTTTTCTTCCCCACTGGCGCGCAGGCTTCGTGCTTTTAATCCCCATCACTTCCCTCGTGGTTGCCTCGGGAGCCGTCTCCTTATTTTTTTCGGAGGTGTCGGCCGTCACTCTCGGCTTCGGGGCGGTGATCCTGGGAATCTCGGTAGATTTTGGCCTTCATGTCTATTTCGCATTGAGTTCGGGATATCAAGATCCCGGGCACTCCCTCGATAGACTCTTCAGACCCATACTTTTCAGCGCCCTGACAACGATTTTTGCTTTCGGAGTCCTCTTATTTTCAAAACTGCCGGGGCAGAGGCAACTGGCAGTCTTTGCCATCATGGGACTCTTTTATGCACTCGGAGTTTCCCTGGTGGTGCTGCCCCACCTCATC
>PCSF01000187.1:4826-12858 GCA_002771315.1 Desulfobacterales bacterium CG23_combo_of_CG06-09_8_20_14_all_52_9
GCGCATAAATCCGGCAGGTCCAATCAATGGCTGCAGGCCCCCGCCCCGGTATGGGGAAAAGGAATCATCGGGGTTTGGCTCTGTGCCCTGATCCTGGGGATATTCGGGATTCGGTATCTCCAGTTCAACGGAGACCTGGGTGCCCTGAACCGCGTTTCCGGCGATGTCCTGAAAGCCGAAGAAGAAATCCAAAAGACCTGGGGTGATTTTCGGAGCAAGGCCATGATCCTTTGCAAGGGATCGACCCTGGAAACAGTCCTGACACAAAACGATCGTCTCTTTTCCCTCATGGAACAGGAAGGTTATATTAAAAACCCGGTGAGTCTGGCACCTGTACTCCCTTCAAAAGTACGGCAAGAGATCAATCGAAAACGCTGGCAAGACTACTGGAAAAACGGAAACGGGGCAAGACGCTTGGTATTCTTGAAGACAGAAGCCGCCACATTGGGATTTTCACCCGAAGCCTTCAAACCGTTCTACGATCGGCTCGACCGGGAAGTCGAACCTATCACCGCTGAAACGCTTTCGGCAAAAGGATTTTCCCCCATGCTGGAACTCCTCTTAAATCGGGATGAAAACGGATTTTCCGCAACAACCCTGGTTCCGGATACCCCCAAGGTAATGGCCGGATTCAGTCGGATCCGGAAAATACTTCCGGAAACCCGGCTGGTCTCACAGGGACGATTTCGGGAAATCATCAGCGGCGCCATCAAGGGCGACTTTAAGAGCTTTCTCATCAGCGCCTCTGTGGGCGTCTTTCTTATAGCCGGCTTTTTTTTTCGTCGGGCAAAAAGGCTTCTGCTGGCTTCCATCCCCGTTGTCACGGGAACAGTGGTTATGGCGGGCTCCATGACCGGATTGGGATTGACATTTAATCTGTCTAATATCATCGCATCCATCCTGGTCATCGGCTTGAGCATCGACTATGGGATTTTCATGGTCTATCGGCTTGACCGCGGTTTTCGGCATCAAACAGAGGAGGCGGTGCTTGTATCCGGATTGACCACGATATCCGGATTCGCCGCCCTGGCTGTGGCACGCCACCCAGCCCTTTCTTCCATCGGCTTGACCGTCGTCTTGGGAATCGGTGCCGCGATTCCCTCGGCGCTGTGGGTTATTCCGGTTCTTTATCGGATAATTATAAAGGAAAAGCACCATGCACCCGCTTGAGCAACGCATCGCCGCCGCCATGCGCGACAAACCCCGAATCGAACCGAACGGTTTTGTATCGGGTCGCTTCTTCTTTCATAAGGATTTTATCGGGTTTTCAGGACATTTTCCGGGTTATCCTATCTTACCGGCTTGTGTCCAGATCGCATCTGCCTTTTTCCTCATCCGGAAAACAACACCATCCGGTCTTTTTCCAACCCTCCTGGAAAAAGCCAAATTTATTTTAGAAATCCACCCCGAAGACGAAGTCCGGATCGATTGTACACGGCTCCCGGAATCCGGACAAGAGGCCTGGAAGGCCGCCGTTTATTCGGGTAAAGATCTGGCCGCCACGTTTCATTTGACATTCCAAAAAGCAGGGGGTGACCATGAATAAGTCCTACTTCCCGATTACGGATGAAACGGTGAATCCCCTGCGTCACACGGTTTCCCGTAGAGTCCGGTTCGAAGAAGTCGACGCCTTGGGAATTGTATGGCACGGCCGGTACCCCAGCTATTTCGAAGACGCCCGAGCAGCTTTGGGAGAGCGGTTCGGCATCGGATACAAGGTTTTTCACAGCCGGGGGATCTTTGCTCCCATCAAAATCATCCACATTGACTACCATCTTCCCCTTACCTTCGATGAGCCGTTCACTATCGAGGCTGTTTTACATTGGACCGAGGCCGCCCGGCTTAACTGCGAGTATTTTCTTTACAACCAAGAGGGAAAAATCACCACCACCGGATACACGGTTCAACTGATGTTGGATTCAAGCGGCGAAGTCCTCATAATCCCGCCGCCGTTTTACAGGGAATTCACGGAACAATGGAAAGGACAAACGCTTCAATGCCGAGAGTCTGGGTCACCCACGCGTCCGCAGTGACCGCACTGGGAGATACCCTGGATGCCACCTGGAAGGGTCTCCTTGAAGGAAAGACAGGCATCCGGAGGCTGAGGCGTTTTTCCACAGCGCCTTATCCGGTGGGCATTGCGGCATGCATCCAGGACTTAGATCCCGGAGATTCACGATCTCTGATCTACGACCTCATCGACAGGGCTATGCAAAATCTCCCTCCCCTTCCCAAGGATACCCTCCTCATCACCGCCACCACCAAAGGTCCTATCGACCTGATGGAACGGGTATGCCGGAAGACTGAAACCGGAATCGAAACGCTCCTGATACCCCATCTCGTCGCATCCCTTTCCCGAAAATTGAAACTGCAAAAGTCGGGGTTCAACATCAGCGCCGCATGCGCCTCTTCCACTGTGGCCATCTCCCAGGCTTGCTCACAAATCGCCTTGGGGAAAGCCGAGGCGGTGCTGGTGCTATGCGCAGATCTGGTTTCTGAATTTACCTTTTCCGGATTTTCGGCCCTTCAAATACTTTCCGAACGTCCATGTGCTCCGTTTGACCGCAACCGTAACGGTCTTTCCCTCGGAGAAGGAGCGGCCGCCATCCTCCTGATGTCCCCAACCCGGGCTAAGGCCGAAGGGCTTTTCCCGCTTGCCACCGTCTGCGGCTGGGGGGTTGCAAGTGACGCTGTGCATATCACTTCTCCGGCCAAAGACGGCAAAGGACTCATTCAAGCGATCAAGCAAGCGCTAAATATTGCAGGGTTCAGCCCGGATGCTATTTCCGCCGTAAACGCCCACGGCACCGGAACCGTGCAAAACGACCGGATGGAGCTTGTCGCCTTTCACACAGTTTTCGGGGACCGCAGGCTTCCCATCCACTCCATCAAGGGGGCCGTCGGACATACCCTGGGTGCGGCCGGCGGAATCGAGATAGCCGTGTCCATCAGGGCATTGCAGGAGAAGGTAATCCCTCCCACCACAGGATTTGCCGATCCGGAGCCGTTGGGAAAAGGGTGCATTTTTTCCGAACCTGTTATGATGCCGCCAGGCTATGTCCTGACCACCAACTCCGGCTTCGGCGGCGTCAATGCGGCCATCATTCTCGGCAAAGGAAATGCTTCATGAGGATCTCCCTCCTTGGCATCGGATGGGCAACCGCCTCAACCCTGGGCACGGGAAAGGATGCCGGTGCTTTTTCTTTAGCTCCGGGGCATTTTACCGAAGCGGTCACAAATATCCGGCTGGATCCGCCTTATCCTCGATTCGGTCGGATGGACGACGTCTCTAAAGCCGCTCTCGCCGCGGTCGTTTTAGCCATGAAAGATGCAGGTCTTGAGAAATGGGATTGTAAGAGAGCCATCGGAATCATCGCCGCAACCCGGACCGGATGCCTGAAAACGGACATGGATTACTTTCAGGATATCCTGTCCCATGGGGGGGGATCGGCCAGCCCCCATCACTTTGCCTATACGTTGCCGTCCACCTTCATCGGAGATGCTTCTATTTACCTTGGGATTACTGGTCCGGGATTTGTCGTCCAGGAGAAAAATACCCTTTCCCTCACCGGTCTTGGGCTGGCTTTAGATACCATCTGCCGGGGGGAAGCCGCACATATGGTAGCGGGTGCCTATGATGCCGGTATCCCGGAACCGCTTGGATTCGGAGAGGATTCGAAGCCGTATGCGGTCTTTCTGGTGATCGGAAAAGCGGTTCCCGGCAGGATGGGCTACGGCGAAATTGAAACGGCTCACCGCGGCACAGTTCGATTCCGCGGAAAACCGATATATAACCTTCTCGACATCCTCCGAGCGGATCCATTCCTTTCCAAAAAGGATTCGTCGAATCGTAAAGGCATTGATCCCTGCCGGCCCGGGAGCCTTTGAAATGAAAATGCAGTTGGTCTACCCCTATTGGCCCAGGCTGAAAAGACAAACCGAATTTCATCTCCCTCCCCACGGCCCCGTGGTCTTTGCCGCCCAGGTCCCGGGTTGGGTAACGCTTCGGTTTATTGACGAAAACGTCGAGCCTATGGTCTTCGATAAAACAGCCGACTTAGTTGCCTTATCGGTGATGCTCACCTGCCAGTTGCCGAGGGCATTCGAGATTGCCGATCAATATCGGCGAATGAACATCCCCGTTATTTTCGGCGGGATCGCCACGACCCTGCATGCCGAGGAGGTAGTATCCCATGCGGATGCCGTGTTTCTTGGTGAGGTGGAAGGACGCTTTGATGCAATTCTGGACGATTTCCAAAAAGGCGCCCTGAAAAAGCGCTACGATTATCTCAACAACCCGCCGGATATTCGTCTTGTGGAAACCGCGCGCAGGGAGATCCTGAACCGCGATTGCTACATGTACCGGGGCATCCGGATGCTGGACCTGGTTCACGCCTCCAGGGGATGCCGATTCAACTGCTTTCCCTGTTGTGTCGGCTACCTGGGCGGGCGGAAGTTCCGACCCAGACCTATTGAAAAGGTCATCGCGGAAATGGAATCGATCCCCAACAACCGTCTTTTCATCGTGGATAATTCCCTTGCCCAGGATCGACGTTGGCTTTTGGAGCTCTTTTCTGCTATGATTCCGCTGAAAAAGAAATGGGTTTCTCATCCCATATTGGACGACGACCAAGTCCTTGAACTGGCCGCGCAAGCCGGATGCTGGTATGTCTATCAGGCCATCTTCGACACGTCTGACGTCATCCGCAACCGGGTCAAGCGCTTAAAAGATCACGACATCGGTGTGGAAGGAACCGTCCTTTTAGGAACCGACGATCAAACCGAGGACGCCATTTATCGGTTGATTGATTTTCTTCTTGAAATCGATCTGGATATCGCCGAATTCACCATCCTGACCCCTTTTCCGCACACCCCCATCCGAGCCAAATTTGAAAAAGAAGGACGGATTTTGAGCAACAATTGGATTGAATATACGTGCGATCGAGCTGTTTTTAAACCCAAACATATGTCGGTGGAAACGCTGGAAAAGCTTTACGACCGCGCATGGGATACGTTTTATAAAGATAGCCCTCCTCAGCTTAGAATGGGAGACCTTTTTCAAAAAGTCATCCGAAAAGAAATGAACGACGGCACCTACCATCGATTCGACAAAAAACAAAAACGCCGATTTCAAAAGCACACGGAGACCCCCTGAAAACGAAGCGATGAATTCATGGCTGCCCTGAACACGAAAAAAGTGCTCCTGGTGCATCCCCTGGGCTACTCAGCCCAAGCCGCCGGAAAAGACATCTCCAGGATCGCCAACATCATGCCGCCCTTGGGGCTTGCAAGTCTTGCGGCATATATGGAGCGGGAAGGAATTAAAAGCGCCATCATCGATTGCTATGCCCGACCGGATTCCAACCGTCTGATCCGGGATCATCTGCTGACGGAAAAACCGGCAGGAATCGGCTTCAGTTGCACCACCTCCAGTTTCCTGGATGGCATCCGCATCGCCCGAATGGCCAAGGCCATCCTTCCGGGACTAAAAGTGGTCTTCGGCGGACCCCACGTTTCCGCATTGCGGGAAAGAATCCCGGCACAGTTCCCGGAAATCGACTTTGCCGTAATCGGTGAAGGGGAACAAACCTTAACCGAGCTCATCTTGAGCGAATACGAGCAGTCACCGGAAATCCAGGGGATTGTCTATCGAGAACCCGGCGACGAAATACATGTTACAGGCAACCGCAGCGGCATCAAGTTGGACGCCTTGCCGTTTCCGGCCTATGATAAACTTGAAGGGTTCCCCAAGGCCTATCTCCTTCCTATTTTTAATTATCCCCGCTCCCCCAATACCAGCTGCATTTCCAGTCGCGGCTGTCCTTACGGGTGCAGCTACTGTGACCGGTCGGTCTTCGGAAGCAGCTTCCGCTTCAACAGCGCCGAATACCTGTACGCCCATCTGCATTATCTAAAGGATCGATTCGGTATCCGGCACGTCAATTTTTACGACGATCTGTTTACGCTCAACCGCCGCCGGGTGGAGGATTTCACCCGGATGATGGTCAATCAACCCTTAGGGATAACCTTCAACTGTGCGGTGCGCGCCGAGCATATTGACGCGGATCTTTTAAAACAGATGCGGGATGCCGGATGCTGGATGATCAGCCTGGGAATCGAAACCGGCGATCCGGTGCTCCTTTCGCAACACCGCAGCCACGCCGACCTGGACCGAGTCGCCGAAGCCGTTGGTCTCATCAAACAGGCCGGAATCCGGGTCAAGGGGCTTCTGATGATGGGGCTTCCCGGGGAGACGGCAGAAACGATCCGAAAGAGCATGCGCTTTGTCTCTTCCCTTCACCTGGACGATTTCAATCTCACTAAGTTTACTCCCTTCCCGGGATCCCCTCTCTATGAGCGGATTCGTGAATGGGGCAAATTCGAAGAAATCTGGGAAAAGATGGACTGCATGCATTTTGTCTTTGTTCCGAAGGGAATGACCCGAGACACCCTGGAAAAACGGTTTAAAGCGTTTTATAAAAAACATTTCCTGCGTCCCCGAACCCTTATGGGATATGCGGGGATGCTGTGGCGTTCTCCGGAAAGCTGGATTCGGTTTTTGAAAAACCTTACCGGCTTTATTCGATTTGCAAAGAGCAACAAGCGCCTGGGAGGATCTTGATATTTCCCAAAAAGCCTTAAAAATTTTGGCCGTGATCCCGGTCTACAACCATGCAACAACCCTCGGTGACGTCGTCCGTCGCACTCTTGCCTTGATCCCGGAAGTCCTAGTGGTCGACGACGGCAGTACTGACGACGGCATCAGGGTCCTTTCCGGGCTAAACATCATCACCATCCGACACCCCGAAAATCGCGGCAAAGGAGCCGCCATCCTGACCGCGGCCGGAGAAGCCCGACGTCTCGGAATGACCCATATGATCACCCTGGACGCCGACGGTCAGCACGACCCTGCAGACGTTGTTCTCCTGATCGATGCGATTCAAACCAATCCTGAAGCCATCATCGTAGGAAACCGGCGGTTTTCAGGATCCGGCGCTCCCAGATCTTCCCGATTCGGAAAACATTTTTCCAATTTTTGGTTCCGCGTCCAGACCGGCCTAAAAGTCAAAGACACCCAGTGCGGTTTCCGAGCCTACCCGATAGTAGTTTTCGAAGCCCTCGCACTCAGGGAGAAACATTATTCATTCGAAGTGGAAGTCCTCGTAAAGGCGGCTTGGGCAGGTCTTCCCATCAAGGACGTCGATGTATCGGTGCACTACCCAATAAAAAAAAACCGGATTTCCCACTTCAGGCCATTCCTGGATAATCTGCGCATCTCCCTTTTGAACACCCGGTTGACCCTGCGTTCCCTGATCCCATGGCCCCATCGCCAAATCCTCGAAAAGGATGATCCGAATGCGCGGATTACGCTGCTGCACCCGATTCGATCCCTGAGATTCCTTTTAAGACAAGAGTTGACCCCCTGCAAGGCGGCCGCCTCCGGCGCTGTGGGGGTTTTCCTGGGAACGCTTCCGGCCATCGGTTTCCACACCCTTTTGATCCTGGTGGCCGCCGGATATTTCCGATTGAACCGTGTGGCGGCTTTGGCCGCAAGTCGGCTGTGCATGCCGCCCCTGGTCCCGGCCCTTTGCATTGAAATCGGGTACTATCTGCGTCACGGGCACTTTCTAACCGAGATCTCCATAGAAACGCTCGGATACCAGGGATTGCTACGTCTCCTGGAATGGGGTATCGGATCCATATTTCTGGCGCCGGTCCTGTCCGCCGGTATCGGCGCGATCATCTATTTCGTTGCCCTGGGAATCTCTAAAAGCTTTTATGAACGGTAATCCTCCTCCTCGCATCACGCCCCCTGTAAAGCGCTGGACCAGCCGGAGCATCGGCTCCCGACTCCAACACCGTATCTTTTACACGCTGATCCGCCTGGGAGGCACCTGCCTAGCGTATGCCGTCCTGCACGGAGTGGTCTTTTATTATATGGCCTTGCGGCCTTCCATCCGGGAAAAGACCCGGTTTTATCTTTCAAAACGATTCCCTCGGGAAAATGCCCTCATGCGATTTATGGACAGTT
>PCSF01000187.1:12864-17060 GCA_002771315.1 Desulfobacterales bacterium CG23_combo_of_CG06-09_8_20_14_all_52_9
TCAGCGTCGCATTGGGAAAGGTGCTCATCGATCGGGCAAAGGTCGGCATCCGCGGTCCCGATGCCGTCACCTTGTCGTTTCCGGATGAAAGACGACTTTTTGACCTTCTCGCCGAAGAGAAAGGGGTCATTCTGATGAATGCCCATGTGGGGGGATGGCAGGTGATCCTGCCAGCTCTGCCTCTACTCGGGCGAACGGTCAACATGCTCCTGGAAAGGGATGCCCAAGACGTGGATCTCCATTATTTCGAACACGCCCGCCTCCCCCACCCTTTTCATATCATCGACCCACGGGGATTTCTCGGGGGTAGTTTAGAGATGATGGATGCGCTGCATCGGGGTGAAATCCTATGCGTCATGGGGGACCGGGTGTTCGGAAGCGATAAGAACGTCATCGGCATCGATTTCTTGGGCCGGCCGGCGCTTTTCCCCTTCAGCGCCTTCAATATCGCCTCCGCGATCGGCACCCCTGTTGTGGTATTTTTCTCCCACAAATCGGGGCTCAATCGATATGTCATCGATATCCCGGACATCATCCGGATCCCCGGCGGCCTTGGCCGGTCCGCCGAAGCCTTCCGCCCCTATGTGGAACGCTTCGTCCGCGCCCTGGAAGCTTATACCCGGGATCAACCCTATCAATTCTTCAATTTCTATGATATGTGGGCATGATTTCAAGCCGAAATTTTTCAAGGCTTTCCCGTTATAATAGTCAAAGAGAAATATGACAGACATCAAGACCAGAATCAAAACCATCATCGTCGAGGAACTCAATTTCGAGGATCTTAAACCCGAAGAGATCCCAGATGACATCCCCCTTTTCGGAGACGGACTGGGACTCGATTCCCTGGATGCCGTGGAACTCGTCGTCCAGATCCAAAAACACTTCGGTGTGAAAATCCAGAACATGGATGAAGGTCGCGCGGCGTTTCGGTCCATCAACGCTTTGGAAGCATTCATTTCGGAGCGGCTCAACGGATGAAGCCCGGAAAGCCTGTCGCCGTTACAGGCATGGGCTGCATCTGCGCCGCTGGATCGGACCTTGCGGCCTGCATGACCTCCCTTTTTACCGGGAACCCGAATCCGGGACCCCCTCGGCGATTTACGAGCGATCATCCAAACCCTTACCCGGTCTTCGAGCTTACCGCATCGGTTCTGTCCGGCCTTTCCCGTGAGCAGAACCTATCCCTCACCGCAACCCTCGGGATCGCCACCGCTCGCCAGGCACTGGAGGACGCCGGATGGGAACCGGAAGCTTTGCGTCGGATCCGAACGGGTGTATGCATAGGAACAACGGTGGGATGCACCATGAACGACGAGGGTTTCTATCGTATCTATCGGTCCGGAAAACCGCCGGATCTTACCCCCATCCGGAGATTCTTCAACAGCAACCCGGCGGCATCCATTGCGAAAGCCTTCGACTTGGAAGGGCCCTGTCAGGCCCTTGTCAACGCCTGCTGTTCGGGTACGGACGCCATCGGTATCGGTGCATCGTGGATCCGTCAAGGCCTTTGCGATGTGGTTCTGGCCGGCGGCACCGACGAACTTTCAAGGGTGACCTACAACGGTTTTATCTCCCTGATGATCACGGACACAGGCCCCTGCCGTCCCTTCGACCGAGATCGAAAGGGATTGAACCTTGGGGAAGGATCGGCGGTGATGGTGCTGGAGTCGGACCGATCTTGCCACCTGCGGAAGAAAGCGCCCCGGGTATTTGTCATGGGATACGGATCCGCCGCCGATGCTTATCACCTCACGGCGCCAAAACCCGATGGTGCCGGTCTTAAAAAAGCCATTGCCGATGCCCTGTCGTCAGGAGGGAAAACGATGTCTGAGGTGGCCTATGTGGGCGCCCATGGGACCGGAACTCCAGACAACGACCGGGTAGAAGCGCGCGTGCTTCACGAACTGATGCCGGGGGTTCCATTCTTTTCCACCAAAGGACATACCGGTCATACCCTGGGCGCCGCCGGAGCAATCCAGGCTGTGCTGGTCGCTGCATTCCTTAAAGCCGGTCGAATCCCGGCAAGTGCCGGATTTCATACGCCCGATCCCGAGCTGCTAATTGTCCCCACCGTCGATTCCCGGATGATTTCGGGTAAGATCGCTCTTTCAGAATCCCTGGCCTTCGGCGGCAGCAACGCGGCTTTGCTTCTGGGAATCGGAGAAAATTGGATTTGAAGGCGATCCTTAAGGGAATCGGAGTCGTCGGAGGCTTTGGAACCGGCATCCAGACCCTCGAAAAGGTTCTGTTGAATCGGGGCCCCACCGTCGAGTCCCTCGCCGTCCCAGACCCCCAAACCCTCGGCGGCCAATTCTTCGTTCCGGTCGATACCCGACAAATTCAGGATCGGTTTCCCTCCAGAGCCCTCAGGCGCATCGACCACTTTTCACGAATGGCCCTCCTGGCCGCGGTCCTGGCGCTTGAAGACGCAGGGAAACCGGAGGTGAACGACCGCATGGGAGTCATCGTCGCCACCGGATATGGGGCCACCCGCACCACCTTTGCCTTTCTGGACTCCGTATTGGAAGGCGGTGACTCTTGTGCTTCCCCCACCCTTTTCTCGGGCTCGGTGCACAACACGGCGGCGGCTCAGATCTCCATGCTCATGGGGATATGCGGTCCTAACCTTACCGTCAGCCGGTTCGATCTGTCCATATCAGAAGCTCTGGTGGTCGCCCTGATATGGCTGGCCGAAGGTCGGGTCACATCGGTCCTGGTGGGGGGCGTAGACGAATGGTGCCCGGTTCTGAGCCATTGTTACCATCGTTTTTTCGGGAAAAATGACCTTTCTCCCATGAGGCCCCTCGATCCTGACCGGCAGAGCGCCGTGGTCGCCGAGGGGGCAGCCTTTTTCCTCCTATTACCGGAAGAAGATCGTGCAGATGGATATGGAGTCATCGAGTCCGTAACAACCGGATGCCTCCGCGATGATGCACCGGTCCTCCCGGAAGACGCCCTTATCCTCTTGGGAGCCGACGGGCACCCGGTTTCTGCCCGTCGGTATGCCCGATTCGTCCCCAAAAATCGAAAGATGGCAGCCTATGCACCTTATTATGGGAGCTTGCCTATCGGGATGGGATTTGATATGGCTATTGCGGGTCTTACTTTGCGTCGGAAACGGATCTTCCCGATGCCGGAAATCGCCGTAAAAGACGTGCCCATTGACACCGTCCCGACGGATTCCGTCGCCTGGACCGGAAAAGTGTGCTGCCTGAAGATTACTCCATTCGACACCTACGGAATGATCACCCTCGCGACGCAAACCGGTAACCCGGGAAATTGAAGATCCTGCATCAAGCTGCAGGGGAATCTTCAACCGTAAGGATTTTCGATCCATTGAAATTCACCCGCTAACCCGCTGTCTTCTTGCGGCCAAACGGGAAATGCACTCGTTGTTGTGGTTCAAACTATTAGGGAGCCCGGACGTGGAATTCAGCATCACGGGTCATATCGGCAGACAAGCCATTCGATCCGGTAACCATCTCCTCGACCTTTTGGCATTCGGATACCGCATCGCGTCGGGCCTTCTCAAAAAAACGCCTGAGGATCCTCAGGGCGTTCGGCGTTGTATCCTCGAAGAGGTATACTTTTCCTGTATCGGAGCCCTCACGATTATCATCCCGGCCGCCCTCCTTATCGGGAGCACCATGATGGTCTATCTCAGCCGGGTGTCGGAACAATTATTCATGGGTAAAGCAGTCCTTATTTTGATCGTCCGGGAAATCGGCCCGGCAGCCACCACTCTGCTGCTCATCCTGCGTTCGGCCACGGCCATGACCGGCGAAATCCTATGCATGCGTGTTCTTGCGGTTAAAGGGTGTCCAAAAGACTGGGACCCGGGTCATGTTAAAACGGTCTGCATTCCCCGGGTCCTCGGCATGATCATCTCGATCCTGTTGCTTTTTATCGTCTTCGACGTGAGTGCCATTTTCGGAGGATTCGGCGTCGTCTGGGCACTCACCGATCTTCCGCTGGGCAATCTTTTAGACCAGGTCGGAAAGGCGTTGACCTTCACCGACATCCTGGTGGTGATCATCAAGGCGATGGGCTTCGGAACCATCATCGGCGTTACGAGCCTCTTCCACGGCTTCAACAGGCAGCCCGAAATCTTCTCCATTCCCCACGCCGCCTCCCGGGCGGCCGTGGAAAGTTTTTTTTATTGTTTGGTGGCAAACGTCGCCGTCTCGACGGCATTT
>PCSF01000187.1:17088-18319 GCA_002771315.1 Desulfobacterales bacterium CG23_combo_of_CG06-09_8_20_14_all_52_9
TAAATGGATCCCGCATTCACTCCAAAAGAAAAAGCAGCCGGCGCCTTCATTGTCCTGGTTTGCCTGGTTCTTTTCGCCATTTTCGGGGTGATCGGCAAGGGTAAAAATTGGTTCAAAAGCTATCGGATCTATTATATCACCTTCAACGAAGGGTATAACCTTCAGGTGGGTGCACCGGTGAAGCTCTTTAAGGCCGACATCGGAAAAGTGGAAGAGATTACGCCTGTGGAAGACAAGGTTAAAGTTAAAATCGCCGTTTTGGAAGACTATGCCGGCAGGATCCGGAAGGATGTTGTGGCAAAGGTGGAAAGCCCGACTTTTATCGGGTCGGAATATATTTCCATCAAACCCGGCAGCTCCGGCGCCTCACTTCTTCCGGAAGGGAGTATTCTTCCATCCCAGGAAAAGAAGTCGGTTTCAGACATTTTGGAAGAGTTTCAGGTGGAAAAGACGGCAAAAAAATTCATTCAGGCCGTACAGGATTTATCCGAAGCCGCCGAACTGCTCCGGGACCGCCAGGGACCGCTCGTTTCCTCCCTGGAGAACCTGAACCGGTCAACAAAACACCTGGAGAAAATCATCAGCGACATCGAGGCCGGAAAGGGGACCATCGGCAGCCTCCTGAAGTCCGAGACCCTGTATGAATCCATCGCCGTCACTCTGGACAAACTGGGAGAAACCATCGAAAATATCCGACAGGCCTCCGCCGAAGCGCCCGGCACTATGGAGAGCATCCGTTCGATCCTGGAGGCGGTCAACCAAAACCTGAAACAAATCCAAACCGTGATATCCGATCTGGAGGAGGGAAGCCGGGATATCCCCGAGATCACCCAAACCACAAAAGAAGGGATCCGGGAAATCCGGGAAGGCGTGGAACGGGTGGATCGGGTCGTGCGATCCATCCAGGAAAACGTACTCATCCGCTCCAACCTGCCACCTTTGAAAGAAGGCAAAAGCCTTGACGCAGACCTAAGACGATGAGATATGTGCCGCTGACCCAACGTCGCGGAATATCAATTTTGATGAAATCGTAAAAACTCAAAATTTAGGATGGCAAAGTAAAAAGTTTCAGATGCAAGGCGCGCAAATCCTAAGGAATGAGGCGTACATATGGGTACGCCACAATGATTTACCCGGTTGAATCCTGCGAAGCAGGGCCGCAAAGTGGCATTCAACCGGGCAGGGGATGCAGTGCAACACAGCAGATGGACTTTTTACGAAGCCATCAATT
>PCSF01000045.1 GCA_002771315.1 Desulfobacterales bacterium CG23_combo_of_CG06-09_8_20_14_all_52_9
CATAGTTGCCTGAAATATAGTGGCAGGTAGGAAATTCGCATCCGGCCACCAGGACGCCGGCTGCTCCTTTTTCAAAGGCCCGCAGCATCATATTCATAGAGACCCGGGCCGAACACATCACCCGGATCAGCCTTGCATGGATCGGGTATTGGAGGCGGCTGACGCCGGCCATGTCTACGCCACCTAAAGCGCACCAATGGCAGACGAATCCAATAATTTTCTTTCCCGGATCTTCCGAAAGTGCTGCATCGACCTGGGCCAGGACTTGATCATCGGTGAAATGGACGATGGTGATGCACTCCTTGGGGCAGTCCGCCGCACAGAGCCCACACCCCTTGCATAGGGCCTTGATGACGTGGGGATTTTTGTCAGCGTCTACGCTGATGGCGCTGTATGGGCATCGCTTGTAGCATAAGCCGCATTGGTTGCAATCGGCAAGATCGATATCCGCGACGATCCCTTCCGCCTCCACATATCCCCGTTTCATGGGGATGGAAACCCGCATGGCGGCACCGGCACCGGCCTCGATGCTCTCCTTGAACATCATGGGCGCCTTGGCGCATCCGGCAAGGGCAATGCCTTCAGTAGGAAACTCCAGAGGGGCCAGCTTCACGTGAGATTCCTGGAAAAACCCGTCCGTGTTGGCCGAAACCTTCAACAGCCCCTTGAGGCGTTCAACGGTTTCATCTCCCTGAAAGGCGGTGGTGAGGACCAGGAGGTCAGCCGGCAGATCCAATTCTTTCCCGATGAGAAGATCAAGGGGCTTGACGAGGAGGGAGCCATCCGCCTGCTTCACGATTTCCGGATAGCGGTTGTCGGGAAATCGGGAAAAGCGGACTCCCATTCGCTTGGCCTGTTCCAGCATGGACCCTTCTTCCTTGACCATGGAAAGGTCCCGGTAGAGGATATGGATCTGCACATCCGGATTCAGGCGTTTTAATGCCAGGGCATTTTTCACGCTCACGTGGCATCCGATTCCGCAGCAACCCCGAGTTTCGTTTTTAGACCCGACGCACTGAATGATGACCACATTTTTCATCAAGCCTTCCGGACCGAACAGCGAAGCTAAACTCTCATCCGACATTTTCCCTTCGTCCGTTGTATCCGTTAAGGCCGAAAGCCGTCTTTCCAGTTGGAGTTGGGTGATCACCCGTGGATTTTCCCCATACCCGAAAAGACCTACGGGCTCGATTTCCCGCATTCCGGTGGCCACCACGATGGTGGAGACATCGAGGCGCTCCCCCGGCCTTTGATTGTTCCTTTTCAGGGTGACCTTGTAGTTTCCGATGTAACCTTCAACGGTATCGATCACGGCGCCGGTGAAGACACGAATACCGGGGTTGGACGTCACACGTTCCTCAAGCTGTTTTACCAGTTCGAAGGCACGAGCTTCATGATGATCATGGCAGACCCTGTTCAAATCTTTTAAGATTCCGCCGAGCCGGTCCCTTTTCTCTAAAAGGAATGCCGTAAACCCCTGTTCGGCAATGTTCAATGCGGCAGTCATGCCGGCTGCCCCGCCGCCGATGATGAGGCATTCCTGCTTGACCGGAAGTCGGATCTCCTCCCCTTCTTCCAGAAGGATGGCCTTGGCCACCCCCATCCGGATGAGGTCCTTGGCCTTTTCCGTGGCTGCCTCTGGTTCCTTCATGTGCACCCAGGAAACCTGTTCCCGAATGCTGACGAATTCCAGCAAATAGGGGTTCAATCCGGCCTGCTTGACGTTTCTTTTGAAAAGCGATTCATGTGTCCGGGGCGTACAGGATGCGATGACCACCCGGTTGATGCCGCGCTCTTTGATCAAATCCTGCATCCTGGAAAGATAGTCGACACTGCAGGACCACCGTCCCTCGTCGGCCAAAACCACATGGTCCAGCTCCTTGGCATACTCCACCACTTCCGGGACGTTTACAACGCCGGCAATATTGGAGCCGCAGTCGCAAACAAAAACCCCCACCCGGATATCGTCATTCATAAAGGCACCTCATACAGGTCAGGATCTCAAAACCGCCTTCATGCCTGCGGCGCATGCCTGCACCACGGATTCGGCGATGTCGATGGGCCCGGTGGCCCCTCCACACAGGTAAATCCCCGGCACCGAAGTCTCCAGGGGAGCGGTCAGCGGGTCTTTTTCCTTGAAATATCCCAGATGATCCAGCTCGATGTTCAAAACCCTGGCAATTTTTTCGTTTTTCTCATTGGGAATAATCCCGATGGAAAGAACGAGCAACTCCACCTCATGGATTTCGATCTTTCCGGTTTCCAGATTTTCATACCGGACAAATAGGTTCTTCGTTTGAGGATCCTCCCGGACCTGATACGGCCGGCCCCGGACATACCGGACGCCGTTGTCGATGGCCTTTCGATAAAACTCCCAGAAGTTTTTCCCATAGGCTTTCAGGTCGTTGTAAAAAACAACGGCCTCGATGGATGCATCGTGCTCTTTGGTGATGATGACCTGCTTGGTGGCGATCATGCAGCAGATCCTTGAGCAGTAGGGAACCCCTTTTCCTTCCGCCAGCCCCCGGCCGGCGCATTGAACCCAGGCGATCTTCCTGGCATGGCGCCTATCCGAAGGGCGGATGATCTCTCCGGCCGTGGGGCCTCCGGCGTTCATCAGGCGTTCGAACTGCATTCCGGTGATGACGTTGTCGTAAATGCCGTAGCCAAGCAGGTCGCCGGCAGGCTTGGCGTCGGCAATCCCGGTTGCCACCACGATGCTCTTGACCTCCAACGTGAAATTCTTGCCGGATTGCCAGAGCATGATCGCCTTCTTCCCTTCTTTTTCACAAGCCTTGACGCATAAGGCGATGGGGCACTCCCGGCACTGACTACAGTCCACGGCACAGCCACCGATGCAGGCCCCGGTAGCTCGCATCTCTCCAGACCGGCATGCCGGGTCCACGGACACCACGTTAGGGACCGCCTGGGGGAAAGCCATACGGATGAGTTTTCGTTTTCCGCCGATCTTTCCGTCCATTTCGTCGCAAACACTCACCGGACATGCTTCCACACAGGCGCCGCATCCGGTGCATTTTTCTTCATCCACGTATTTGGGCTTCTTGACCAGCCGGACTTCAAACCTGCCGTTTTTAGCCTTAACCTTTTTGACTTCCGTACTGGTGAGGATCTCGATATTTTCCTGGTTGTCGGCATCGTACATCTGGGGTGCCTCGATGCAGATGGAACAATCGTTGGTCGGAAAGGTCTTATCCAGGCGCGCCATCATTCCGCCGATACTGGGCGTGTCGTCTACCAGGTAAACTTTGCTGCCGTATTTGGCGGCGTTCAGGGCACAATTGATTCCGGCAATTCCCGCCCCGATGATCAGGATCGAATCGCTCATGACATCACCCTATGTATTTAAATCTCTGTAATGATAACTGCCCTGGACTTGCACACCGCCTCGCAGGTGCGGCACCCCAGGCAATTCTGCGGTCTTACGGGGTAGGCCTTGATGGAAAAATCGAAGACTTCGGCGGGGCAAATTTTGATGCACTCCTCACAACCGTCACACCGATCGGGATCCACATGGATCAGGTAGACTTCAAAATCCCGGAATTGCTTTACCATGGCGAGGATCGCTTTATCTTCCCTCGAGCTCTTTCCACTTGTAGTCGATGATTTCCAAAAGGACGCCGCTCATCTTCTTGGGATGGATGAAGGCAAACTCGCAGCCGCGGAAAGGCCGGGCACCGCCGATGAAGGGGTAATCCTTCCCTTTCAGTTCTTCCATGGCCTTTCGGGTGTTATTCACGTTCAGGCTGATCAGCATAATCCCTTCACCCCGCTTCTCGATGAACTTGGCCACATCGCCGTCCGGCGTGGTGGACTCCATCAGTTCGAATCCGACCTCGCCTACCCAGTACCGGGCCACCTTTATCTTTTCCGGTTCATCGATGTACTCGTCGTCCGGTTTCGTTTTTCCCAAGACCGGTTCCCAGATCTTTCGGGCCTGGTCCAGGTTTTTGACCGCAATGCAGATATGATCGATCTTGTTGGCTTTCACCGGTTCCTCCCATCGTTTCATAAAAACGTTTTCAATCCTAAAGGGCCATTAAGTAGAGTGCCGGAAAACTGCTTCCACTCGATCCCCGGAACACTTGACCCCTTGAACCCTGTTCTTAAAACGTCACCTTCGTCAGCGGTACCGTGATGGCTTTATCCGGGCAGGCACACCCGCACTCGTTGCAGTCCTCGCATAAGAACTCTGTCACCACCACGCGATTTCCCTGGACCCGGATCGCATGATCCGGGCATATCTCCACACACAGCGGTTGGGTAAAGCCGCCGCACATGGTGCACTTATTCAAATCGACTTGGGCTGCCATAACCAGTTCTCCTATTTTTCTTTTTTGTACAGTCGAATCTGCCACATCCCCTCTCCCCGGGGAATGGCCTTCTGGACTTCGATATCCAGTAAAATATTGAAGAAAACGCTCACATCTTCCAGGATGGATTTGAGCATTCTCTCCCGGCAAAGGGCGACTTCCTGCATAGGGACGCCGAACTCCTTAGCCCAGGTGGGCCAGGGATCCCGGGTACATCGGATAAACACTTCCGACGGCTTTTCCCCTTTCTCCGCGGTGGCCACACCTCCGTCCACCACCCAGAGATCCGCCAGAGACCGTCCCAGAGTCAGCATGAAGGCTGCTTCCCCTTTGAGCCAGTTGAGCCGCGGCAGCAATCCTTTCCCGATGTCTTTTCCGAAAATTTCCGCGGCCTTCAGACCCACATCGAGGGGTTTCACGCCCTCCCCGGCAATTTCCAGCGCCGTATGGCGCCAGCGGTAATAGGTTTTCCCGATTTCACCCTGGGCGGCGCGCAGGCCGCTCAAGAATTTTCCAATCTCTTTTTCCGCATCGAATTGCATGGCTGACCTCCTCTTATATCCTCATCCCGATCCGGTAACCGTCATGTACCGCACTGGACAGGTTTCTGGGAACCAGCGCATCCCCGATGACGAAAAGCTCGATTCCTTCGGCCTGTACGGCTTTCTTAAGGGCTTCGTTTGCCGCGCGATCGCTGTTCACAATCGTGTCGCATGTTAGCGGGATCCGGTAGCCGTCATAGGTACGGATAATCATCCCCTCCGGTGTGATGGTTTCGATCTCGCAATCATTGTAGGCTTTGACTCCGTTTTGGCGCAGGTAAATCATGTAGCGCCACTTGAAAGAAGGATTGACGTCGAACCCTGCAGTCTTTTCCTTGCCTACGAGGGTCACCTTCTTTCCCTGCCTGGTCAGATACAGGGCACATCCGATTCCGGGCTTGCGGTTCCCCCAGATCACCACGTTCTCGCCGACCTGAGCCTTCCCGCTCATTACATCCAAAAGATGGACCACGTTCTTATGGGAGCCGCCCGGCAAATCCGGATAGATCGGCCCGGTGGCCAGCACCACCGTATCAGGCATCACGTCGGAAATCATCTCTTCGGTGACCGCTGTTCCCAGATGAAAGGTTACATCGGCCAGCTCGCACATCTTTTTCTGGTACGCTGCGCAGGTCCACAATTCATCATCGCCATAGGGAGCTTTCCGGGCCTCGTTGAGGGTACCGCCTATAGTATCACGCTTATCGTAAACGTGAACTTCATGGCCGCGCCTGGCCGCCATATAGGCGCACTCAAGGCCGGCGGGCCCGGCGCCCACGATCATGATTTCCTTTTTATTTTCCGCAGGTTTGGGATTCGTGAATTCCGGGTTCGATTCATGGGCACATATGGGGTTGATATAGCAGGTCATGGGCGCATCCCGGAACAGTCGGGACAGGCAAAGGTTGCAAGCCACGCAGTGCCGGATTTCATCCTCTCTCCCTTCCAGAACCTTTTTGGGCATCAAGGGATCGGCGATCATGGATCGGCACATCTCCCAGATGTCGAGTTCACCGGCGCCGATAGCCTTGTTCGGCAGGTCCGGTTTGAATAGGCGATAAGCCATCTGAACCGGGATTTTAACGTGTTCCTTGGCCCGCTTGGCCAGATAGATCCAGTTCCCCATGGGAATATCACGGCTGATGACCGGTTGAATGGACTCCTGCCAGCCGAGGGTGACGCTGATGTAGTTCACTCCGGCCTCTTCGGCAATTTTATAAGTTTCCATCGACTCCTGGGGCGTGTTCCCCCGTACATCGTCAAGGAGTTCTTCGGCGCACAGCCGGATTCCCAGAGGAACATCCGGGCCGCAAACCGCCTTGACGCCCTGGATGATCTCCACCACCGCCCGCATCCTACCCCGGATGTCTCCGCCGTATTCGTCGCTGCGTCGGTTGGTGTAGCTGGAAATGAAGTTGGAGACGAGGTAACCAACGATGCCCGAGATCTCCATGATGTCGAATCCAGCCTCGATTCCTCTGCGGGCCGCATCGATGTGCTGCCGGATCATCTCCTTGATCTCCGCCTTGGTCATCTCCTTCATGAGTCTGAAGATGCGCAAGCGCTGGGGAACTGCCGAGGGTCCGTGCCCGTAAGGCACATCCACGGCGCCTACCCTGCCGCAGTCCATCAATTGAAAACCGGCCACGGCTTTCTGCTCGTGAACGGCATCGGCAATACGCTTTAGTCCCGGAACAAACTTGTCGTCCCAGCAGGCCGCCTGTCCCACATAACCCTGGCCTTGCCGCTTTGCATCCATGTAAACGCCCTGCATGGAGCATAGGCCTCCCACCACGCCCTTGGCGCGCTCACGCATATAGGCCACCCCCGAATCAGTTACAAAACCATCATGCGCATTCAGATTTTCTTCCGTTGCGGCATATTTGATCCGGTTGGGCACGATGAGATTGCCGATCCGGATCGGTTTGAACAGGTGGGGGTAAGTTTTTGCCCCAGGATACGACGAATAGTCCCACTCAAACAGTTGCTTCGCCATCTCTCAGCCCTCCTCCTTTGATAAATCCTGGAATCCATTATTTCACTGAAATGTTACCGAAAAGCCCGAGTCTTGATTAAAAGCTATGCTTCGTTACCATGCTTTATGCCTGAGGGCGTCTGGGTTGCCTCGGCTAATAGAGTCCTCACCGGTAAAGCCGGATCGTTTTCCCGGGTTGTAAACGCGCTCACCAACAGGTCAAACGTCTCTTCAAGATTTTCAAAGAGGCTGTATTTCCGATCCCTCAACAGCCATAAGGTGATGATATGTTCCATGGTGCCGATAAAAATATTGCGGGCGATGCTCGGATTGATATGCGACCGCATCTCGCCGGTGCGCTTGCCCTCCTCGAAAATCTCAAGCAGGTAAGCATACAGCACCTTCACGTTGGAATAGACCTCGGTCTGCATGAAATTGGCGTTGGTCTTAAGAAAGAAGTAGACAATCTTGGCATCCAGCGGCGACTCCTCAACACGGCGGAAGTACCACCAGAGATACTTCCTCAGTTTGTTAACGGCTCCCTTGATTCCGAAAAGCTGCCGTTCGAGGTCTTCAATAAGTTCGGATACCCACATATCCGGTATGGCTAAAAGCAGGTCTTCTTTGCCCTGGAAATACTCATAAAGCGCCGCCTCGGATAATTCCGCCTGTTTGGAGATATCCGCAATGGTGGTTTTAAGATACCCCTGGTCGGCAAATAGCATTTTTGCGGCATCGATGATTCGATCTTTGGTGGATTCTTTCTTATTTTTCGGATGTTTCACCATGATCCTAATATAGTTTCATAAAAAGATTGTATTCGAGCTTAACTCAATTCAAGATATTGTATATATTATAATTTATTGTCTTAATACCGTTAGAATATTTTTATAATTGTCCCTAATGAATTGGTTATAACCCATGAATTCACCGGTCAACAACGGTATTTATTTAGATTTGCCGGATAAAATATTTTATTTTTCTTTGCTATTTTATTGAAATATCATATTGTATTTATTTGATATATCTATTTTATTAACCCATGAATTGATTAATTTCCGAATAACATTAGGTCTTTTTATTGTCAAGAAAAAAAACCGTCGGCAGTCCGATCCTTCGGGGGAATTGATCGTTGTGTTCAACGATCCTTTTTGGTATCCTAACATAAGCGCGCGACCCGTTGTTATCCAATTATCGACGAAGGAAAAGCATCAACGATGAAGACCACCCTGGCAATTTATGGAAGTCCCCGCCGAAAGGGAAACACGGCCTCCCTCCTGAAGCGGGCCGTGGAAGGTGCGCTTCAGGCAGGCGCCCAGGTGGAAGAAGTAGTCCTTCGGGATCTGAAAATATCACCCTGCCTGGAAATTTACGGCTGCAGAAAAACCGGACGTTGCGCCATCCAGGATGACTTTCAAGGGCTTTATGACCGTCTGCTGGCATGCGACGGCCTCATGCTGGCAAGCCCCATCTTCTTTTACACCGTCAGCGCCCATACCAAGATCCTCATGGACCGTTGCCAATCCTTATGGGTCAAGAAATACTGGATCGACAAGAACCCCTTTTCACCCAAGATCGTGAAACGAAAAGGTCTGTTCATCGCCGTAGGGGCTACACGCGGAAAAAAGCTTTTTGACGGAGCACTTCTGACGGTCCGTTACTTTTTCGACACCTTCGACGCCGAACTGTGGCAATCGCTTTTCTATCGGGGACTCGATTTTGAGGGTGATATTTTCGAACATCCCGAATACCTTCAAGAGGCCTATTCTTCAGGACATGCACTGGCCCAAGCTGAGGCGTGCATCATTTGAGTCCTGATTTATAACCAGACTTTTTTCTCATAGCAAGCATTTTTTACAGTGAAATCATATTGATAATGACTATAACCGGTTTTACCGAAAGCCAAGGCAAAACCTTTTATTTTAAACTTGATGAAATCGTAAAATTCAAAATTGGGATGGCAAAGTAAAAAGCTTCAGATGGAAGGTGCGCAAATCCTGAGGAATGAGGCGTACTTATAGGTACGCTGCAATGACAAAGGATGCAGCGCAACGCAGCAGATGGACTTTTTACGAAGCCATCAAACTTCTATTCCGACCAGAAGATTTACCCTTATGAAGATCAAGAAAGCCGCCTTCGTTGTCGTGATCTTATCGGCTCTATGTTTGCTTGGATGGACGATCTACCAGAAACGTGATCGTTTCCGCTTGAGTTTGAATAAAGAACCCCGAAAAGCGCCGGTAACCGTAGAGATCAGCCCTGTCCGGAAAGCCGACATCCGGGATAGGATTTCATTAACGGGAACCTTACAAGCCTGGTCATCCTTTATCCTTGCCCCGAAAATCGCGGGAAGGCTGGAAAAGATTTGGGTCAACATCGGAGACACGGTTAAAGTCGGACAATTGGTGGCGGTCCTGGATGACGAAGAATACCGTCAGCAGGTCAACCAGGCAAGGGCGGAGATGGAAGTGGCCCAGGCCAATCTCCTGGAGTGGGAAAGCGCTTTGGAAAATGCCAAACGGGAATTTGCGCGAACGGTCGAGCTGAGAAAAAAGAAGATCGCTTCAGAATCCCAACTCGATGCGTCCGAATCCGAATATAAAACCCAACAAGCCAAGATCAAAGTGGCCCTCGCTCAGGTTGCACAAAAAATGGCGGCTTTAAAGGCTGCAGAGGCGCGGCTCTCTTATGCTCGGATTCAAATCGGCGAAAATAATGCTTCAAGCTGCCAGGTCGTTGGGGAACGATTTGTCGATGAAGGGTCCATGCTGGCTCCCAATACACCCATTGTTTCCATTCTGGACATCGGTAAACTCATTGCCGTTGTCCATGTCATCGAACGAGATTATCATAAAGTTCATATCGGGATGGAGGCGATAATCACTACGGATGCCCTCCGCGAAATGTCCTTTACCGGGAAAGTGGCCCGTATCGCCCCGTTGTTGAAGGAACAATCCAGAGAGGCCAGAATTGAAATCGAAGTCCCGAACGACCGGCTACTCCTCAAACCCGGCATGTTTATCACCGCTGAAATCCTATTCGCCATACATGAAAACGCCACGGTGATACCCAAAGCCGCACTGATGAAAAGAGAAGGCCTGCAAGGGGTATTCATGGCCGATCTGAAAGAAGAAAAAGCGCATTTCGTTCCTGTCAAGGTCGGCATCACCGATGAAAGCCTTATAGAGATATTACAGCCTCCTCTTGCCGGATCCATTGTGACGCTGGGTCAGCATCTGCTGGAAGACGGAGCCTCCATAATCGTTCATGAAAAAGAAGCGGTCCAAGACATCATTCAGAAAGGAAAATCCGAAGACATCAGGGAAAACCCACTACCTTCCGGAAAGCAACCATCTTGAATATCTCCCAATTTTTTATCCGCCGCCCGATAATGACGATCATGTTTTCTTTGATCGTCATTATCTTAGGGAGCGTTTCATTCTATCGCCTAACCATTGATCTCATGCCGGATATCACCTATCCGACCCTAAGCATCACTACCCAATATGAAAATTCCGGTCCCGAAGAGGTTGAAGAATTGATCACACGCCCCGTGGAAGAAGCCATGAGCGCCGTTCCCGGGGTGGAGGAAGTGACCTCGGTATCCGCAGAAGGAAACAGCAACGTTCGTGTCACCTTTACCTGGGGAACGGATCTCGACGCAGCGGCAAATGATGTACGGGATCGGTTGGATCGAATCATCCCTGTTCTGCCGGAAGATGCGGAACGGCCTAGTTTGAGAAAATTCGATCTCGCCTCATTCCCGATCCTCATTCTCGGTGTTTCCAGTCGGTTGGATCCGATTCAAGTCCGAAGAATCATAGATGACCAGATAAAAAACCGCATCGAACGGATCCCAGGGGTGGCATCTCTGGACATCCGAGGCGGCCTGAATCGAGAAATCCACATCAACCTGGACGCGGAAAAGGTCAAGGCACTAGGACTCCCTGTGGATCGATTACTTACCCTTCTACGGGAGGAGAACATTACGATTCCGGCCGGAACGATCGAACAGGGAAACTTTGATATCACGATCCGAACTCCCGGCATTTACAACAACCTGGATGAGCTGCGGAATACCGTGATCGCTCTTCGGGAAAACGTTCCAATCCAATTGAAAGAAATCGCCACGGTTGAAGATGCCTGGGAAAAAATCACCCGGATTGTCCGGGTAAACGGAAAACCGGGCATACGCCTTGCCGTGAATAAGCAATCCGGAAAAAATACGGTAGAGGTGGCTTCCGGTGTCCTTGAGGAGATCACCCGCATCAATCAAGATTTTCCTCAACTGCAGATCGTTCCCATCATCGACACCTCCGATTATATCAAGCGTTCCATCACCAATGTTGGCACATCGGCCTTATATGGGGGTGCGCTTGCCGTATTGGTTCTGCTCTTTTTCTTGAGAAATATCCCCAGCACCGCCATTATCGCAACCACCATTCCTATATCTGTAGTGGCCACGTTTGGCTTGATGTATTTTAGTGGTTTTACACTGAATTTGATGACGCTGGGCGGGCTTGCACTCGGCGTCGGGATGCTGGTCGATAATGCCATTGTCGTGCTGGAGAACATTTTTCGGCTTCGAGAATCAGGCCAGGATCCGGAATCGGCTGCCATTAACGGAAGCCATGAAGTGGCGGCAGCCGTGATTGCCAGTACGTTGACCACGCTGGTCGTATTCCTTCCCTTGATATTTGTTCGCGGGATGTCCGGAATCATGTTCAAGCAGTTGTCCTACGTGGTAAGTTTTTCTCTGGCTTGCTCATTGGCCGTGGCACTCACCCTCGTCCCGATGCTCTCGTCAAGGGTCCGCGCCCCGGTTATTGACAATTCCAATGGCCGTATCTCCATAAAAAGCAGGATTTTCCGCATCACCGGACGATGGTTTACCTGGATGGAAACCGGCTATCAGAAGGTGTTGCGATATGCATTGGACCATCGATCGTTGATTTTAACGGCAACTTCGGTATTGCTGGTTGCTTGTCTCCTTTTGATACCCTTAATCGGCGTCGAATTGATGCCGGCCGTTGATGAGAGCGAGGTCCGGATCTATGCGGAAATGGCTGTCGGAACACGTATCGATGTGGTGCACCAGGCGTTTCAAAAAATCGAAGCCATCGTAGAACAGGAAGTGCCTGAAATCCAAAATTCCGTTTCGTTCATCGGCGGGTCCTCCTGGCGCGCCCGCGGATCCAATACCGGTGAGATGCGAATCGCCCTGCTACCGGTCAAAATGCGAACTCGATCCAGCGAAGAAATTGCCGCCGCGCTCCGGAAAAAGCTTGGCGCTATACCCGGGGCTAAGATCCGGACCCGGGCGGGACAGGGTCTTTTCATTCTTAGGCTCGGCGCCGGGGAGGGAGAGCAGGTTCAATTGGAACTCCGCGGCCATGAGCCAGAAAAGGCGGATATAATAGCCCACCTCATTGAAAGCCTTATCCGCCAGATTCCGGGAATCACCGACACCCAAATCAGCAGGGAGATTGGAACTCCGGAAGAGCTCGTCATCATCAACCGTCAAAAGGCCGCAAGCATGAAACTGACGGTATCGAAAATCGCCAATATGCTTCAAACCATGCTCTCCGGAACATCTGCGGGAAATTTTCGCGAAGAAGGGAAAGAATATCCGATTCGAGTGAAGTTAAAAGGCGCAGAGCAGAAGAGCATCCAGGAAATTTTGAACCTTCCCATCAACAACTCAGACGGAAACCTTGTTGTGCTTGGAAACGTGGTCGAACTCAAAGATAGAAGCGGACCGATACTCATCGAACGTAAAGATCAGGAACGAGTGATTTACATAACGGCAAACATCAGCGGCCGGGATATGGGCTCCATACTTGATGACATCCGCAAAGCGATATCCTCCGTCCCATTACCCAAAGGATTCAGCTTCCGTTTCGGAGGTGATTACGAGGAACAGCAGAAATCTTTCCGCGAATTGTTGCTAAGCTTTATTCTGGCCCTGATTTTGGTATATATGGTGATGGCATGCCTCTATGAATCCATCCGTTATCCCTTTGTCGTCATGTTTTCAGTTCCACTGGCCAGTATCGGTGTTATTCTGATGCTTTTTCTAACCGATACCACATTCAACGTACAGTCCTATATCGGCTGCATCATGCTGGGCGGCATCGTGGTCAACAACGCAATTTTACTCGTGGATCACACCAACTTGCTTAGACGAAGAGACAGGCTTCCTCTCAGAGAAGCCATAGAGGAGGCGGGCAAGAGACGGCTGCGACCCATTTTAATGACCGCCTTGACAACGATTTTGGCCATGATACCCCTCGCCTTAGGCATCGGCGAGGGAGGAGAAGCCCAAGCGCCGATGGCCAGAGCCGTCATCGGGGGGCTGTTTAGCTCGACTCTGATCACCCTGGTGGTGGTTCCCACTATTTATACGCTTTTTGAAAAGGATTCTTCAAAAAGGACTGCATGATAAAGGAAGGGGATAAAATTCTGATGCCATGAAATCACTTTTTATTTTACAATTGCAATTCATTCTCATCGGGGTATTAGTATTTTTATGCCTTTTCTGTTCCGGTGTAGAAACGTTGTCGGCGGACCGGACACCCCCTTCTTACGGCATCTCCATTCAATCGGGCCTGAATCCCGACCCAGGAGCAACTCCTGTTGAAAAACAAGCCAATGAAGTTTCGGAAAAGGGTCCGCTGAGAATTTCATTGATGGAAGCCATATTGATGGCTATTCAAAATAACCGCACTTTAGCGGCCGAAAAGATCACCCCCTACATTCAGCAGACCTATGAAGAACAAGAACGAGCGAAGTTCGACCCTGTCCTGGGAGGCGAATTCTCCACCGAACAAGACGATGGTAAGAAGCCGATCCAGACGGGGGCCGGAATCGAAAACCTGAGGAGCACTATTTATGAGGGGACCGTTTTTCTCAATGAATTTTTCCCTTCCGGCACAGACGTTGAAATCGGAATTTACCACCAGAGCACGGATTCGAGCGGATACAAGGATCTTTTTTCTTCCACCCGGCTGGGGTTGTTCGTCACGCAATCGCTCCTTAAAGGTTATGGGCTTGATGCCAATCTGGTGACGCTTCGGCAAACTCGGATCCAAACGGACATCACGAGATATGAACTTCGCGGGTTTGTCGAATCCCTTGTGGCCCAGGTTGAAACCGCCTACTGGGATTATGCGCTTTCCCAACGCCAGATTGAAATCGTTGAAGAATCCCTAAAAGTTGCCCACCGTCAGCTCGAAGAAACAGAGGAAATGATCAAAATCGGGACCATGGCGGAAGCAGAACTTGCCGCTCTTCAGGCTGAAGTGGCGATACAGCAGCAGGGATTGATCAACGCCAAAAGCAACCTGGAATCATCCCGCCTTCACCTATTGCAGTTACTGACCCCATCTGGAACGGTTCTCTATGATCGTGACGTCATTTTGATCCATCCGCCCACGCTGCCGAATATCAAAATGGATGAAATTCAATCGCATGTTTTGGTGGCTCTTAAAATGCGACCCGAAATCAATCATGCGAGACTGAGCCTCCAACAGAAAGGCCTCGAAGTGGTACGCACGAAAAATGGTCTTCTCCCTAAAATGGACCTTTTCATCTCATTGGGTAAAACCGGATATGCGGATTCGTTCGCGGGATCCGTCAGCGATATCGGAGGCGAGTCTTACGATGCATTGATCGGGGCAAGAATCGAGTCTCCGTTTTTCAATCGATCGGCCAAAGCGGAACATCGAAGATCCCTCCTGCAAAAGGACCAGGCCGAAAAGGCCCTGGAGAATTTGGAAAACCTCGTCGAACTGGATGTGCGAAACGCCTTCATCGAAATGAGCCGTTCAAAGGAGCAAATAGCCGCGAGCGTGGCAACCCGAAAATTTCAGGAAGAAAAACTGAGGATCGAAACCGAAAAATTTCGAGTAGGTCGCTCCACCAATTTATTCGTGGCACAAGCCCAGCGGGATCTTTTAGCAAGCCGAATCGGCGAAGTTCAGGCGCTGGTGAATTACCTCAAGTCTTTAACCCGTTTTTATCAACTCGAAGGCTCTCTTCTCGAGCGACGTGGTATTCAGGCTCCGGGCGGAAACAATGACGGATCATGATTTACTCCTCCATGTAGGGCATTTATTCATAAAAGAGCCTGGAATAGCACTATTCGTCGATTTAACGCGTATAAGTAATATTATCACTATAGGAGGAAAAGATGACAAAGCCTATTTACGAAAACCTGTTCAAACCTCTGAATCTGAAAGGTCTCAGATTGAAAAACCGCATCACCATGGCACCGCTATATTTGGGATACGCCGCCTCAGAGGGCCAAGTTTCCCCGCTGTTGCTTCACCACTATAAAGAGATGGCTCGAAGCGGTGCCGCCATGATTATGGTCGAGAATTCGAGCATAACACCCAATAGCAGCGGAACGCCCCGAACCATAAGATGTGACCACAATCGATATCTAAAGGGATTGGAAACCCTTGCGGATACAATCCATCAGGAAAAGAGCCTGGCCGGTCTTCAAATCAACCATGCAGGACGATTTGCCCATGTTTCAGAACCTGTGGCGCCATCCGCTGTGTCGGTATTTGGAAAAACGCCTCGAGCACTGACCAAAAGAGAAATTGTCACCATCCAGAGGCAATTTGCAAATGCCGCTTTACGTGTGAAACAGGCCGGATTTGATTTGGTGGAACTCCACGGAGGAACCGGATATCTCCTTGCCCAGTTTGTATCTCCAAGAACCAATCATCGAAGCGATTCTTACGGCGGACCGATTGAAAATCGGATCCAATTTCCTATTGAGGTTTTAAAACGGGTAAAAGATGCTGTGGGAGATTTTCCGGTCGGATACCGTTTCTTGGTTAATGAGTGGCTGCCGGACGGCCTTCAGGAGAGCGAGTCCATCCTTTTAGCTAAAAGTCTGGAGCAAGAAGGCATTGCATACCTCTCTGCCATGGGCGGAACCTACGAATCTTTTTTTCTGCCGGACATGGTGAAAAAAGCCAGAAGAGCCGGCTACATGGTATCCTTGGCATCCGTTGTCAAAAAGAACGTAGGCGTTCCGGTCATTGCAGCGGGAAGAATTTCAACGCCATCTAAAGCCGAATCCATATTGAAAGAAAAAAAGGCGGATCTTATCGGTTTGGCCCGTATGTTATGGGTCGATCCGGAATGGCCGAAGAAAGCTCGAAAAGGGGATGAACGATCCATCATCAAGTGCAGCCCGGTATGCAATGCGTGCTTTCATTTGGTGATGCAAGGCAAATCCGCCTATTGTACAAAATGGAGCTTGGAAAAACGGACGATCTATCAGGGTCTGTTTCAATAACGCTTTTGAAGATTGTTGCGTTTTCTAGCGCGACACCTTCCGTTTCCTCCCATATTCTGGGAGAAACGGAATGCCCTGTTCTCAACAGAGAGATTCTTTAGCTTATGAGGACAATTTAGAAGCAATCGCGGCGACGTGTTTACCCTGAAACCGGGCCGCAGCAAGCTCGTTTTCACTGGGCATGCGGGATCCGTCTCCGCCGGCAATGGTGGAAGCGCCGTAAGGGGATCCTCCGGAGATCTCATCGATGGTCATCTGCCCCTGGAACGTATAGGGTAATCCAACCAAGATGAACCCATGATGCAGCAATGTGACATGAAAGGTCAGAATGGTCGATTCCTGGCCGCCGTGCTGAGTCGCGCTGCTCGTGAAAACGCTCCCCACCTTGCCGACCAAAGCCCCCTTGGCCCATAATTCACCCGTGGCATCAAGGAATTGGCGCATCTGTCCGCACATATTGCCGAACCGGGTCGGGGTTCCAAATATGACGGCATCGGCTCCCGCCAGCTCTTGCACCGCACAGACCGGTATATGGGCAAAGCGCTTTTGGGCTTCGAGCGCCCCCATTTGTTTTAAAACTTCGATAGGGAGTGTTTCTGGAACACGGCGCAGAATCACTTCGGCCCCGTTCACCGCCCTTACACCTTCGGCAACGGCCTCGGCCATTTGATAGACATGGCCGTAAGTCGAATAAAAAACCACTAATGCTTTCATAGCCCCCTCCTCTTTTAGATAATCTTATCTTCCTTGAGGAATCGTTGTGTAGAAAATATAACCGGCGTAAGATCTGTCAACCTAAAGAAAAGGGAATATTGATTATACTGTGGCATATTCCTCATGAATTGGCAATTGACAAAAGACGTTTCATGCCTTAACTATCACGAAAACCAAACAGGTGCAACGTTGGGGGTGAGCCCTTGCGCTGGTAAAAGGAAAGCGTGGTGAGAGTCCACCGCAGGCCAGCCATTGCTGTAATCGGGGACGAACGCTGCAAGGATGCCACTGTCAGCCGGTCGATTGCAAAAAAGCGGATTGACTGATGGGAAGGCGCAGCCAGTAGGATGATCCATAAGCCAGAAAGCCTGCCTGTTTGTTGCTAATTTAACGGATATCATGCTGGATGTTATTCGTATCTGAAACTGCTGCCTGAGCCTTGGAGATGCAGAAAAGATACGGAAAAGCGTTCGGCGGAGCTATCTCTTTTTACATCGAAATTTCTAGCCTTTCGGCCCTGTCCTCCCTTTTCCCTCCGGAAATTGCCGTCTGCGATGTCTTTGCCGTCTTTCCCAAAATCATCGAGGCTCAGTCGGTCAAAAATTTCAAAGGAGGAATGTTTCCATGACAAATCTGACTAAAAGATCAAATCGCCCAAAAGAAAAGGATATCGTCATCACACGGTCAGCGCAGGGCTTTGAATCCTTCCGGGAGCCCTTTAGGTCCACCCTGAAATCCATAGAGCCGATCGGGAAAGATCTGCTTTCCGCTGCCCAGGCAAAAATAGACAACAAAACTAAACCCTTAGGGTCTTTGGGAAAGCTGGAAGATCTGGCCGTTCAACTGTGTCTGATTCAAAAAAATCTCAATCCCCGGCTCTATCGGAAATCCATGTTCGTATTTGCCGCAGATCACGGCATTGTTGAAGAAGGTGTTTCCGCCTATCCTTCGGAAGTGACCGGCCAAATGGTGAAAAATTTCCTGGAAGGGGGTGCTGCCATTAATGTGCTTTGTCGTCAATGTGGCATCGACATCCGCGTGGTGGACATGGGCGTCGCCGGCGATATCGAAAATCACCCGCTTTTATTGAACAAGAAAGTCCGTAAGGGGACCCGCAATTTTGCGCTTGCTCCCGCCATGACACCCGAAGAAACCGTTTCGGCTGTTCAGAACGGTGCGGAGGTGTTTTTAAACGAATATGAGTCCAATCCCATCGACATTGTTGGCCTGGGTGACATGGGGATCGGAAACACCAGTTCAGCAACAGCCATCATCTGCGCTATTTGTGACATCAGCCCTGCTGAAGCTACGGGTCGAGGTACAGGCATCGATTATAAGGCCCTGAAGCATAAGGCCGAGGTGATCGAAAGAGCCTTGCGGTTTCATCGACCAAACCCAAAAGATGCCCTTGATGTACTACAGAAAGTGGGGGGCTTTGAAATCGCGGGCATCGCAGGAGCGGCCCTTGCGGCAGCATCAAAGCGAACGGCGGTGGTTCTGGACGGAGTCATATCCACG
>PCSF01000277.1:0-336 GCA_002771315.1 Desulfobacterales bacterium CG23_combo_of_CG06-09_8_20_14_all_52_9
CGATGTCGTGAAGTCTCAGGCGGCGGAATGTGCCCGGCTGGTGAAGTCCACTTTGATTTCAATCCCGGATCGGCTGGCTGGGTTACTGGCCGCGGAATCGGATCAGAACAAAATTAAGGCCATGTTGAAGGCCGAACTTAGAAACGCAATGGAGGCGATGGGGAGCGCATGATAAAAGTGTCAACTCTGAAATTAAAAGACCGGAACCCGCGCAAGATCACAGAAGCGGCCCTGAATAAACTGGCCGAATCCATCCAGCGGGACCCGGAATTTATGATCCTGCGCCCAATCGTGATTGACGAACACAGGGAGATCATCGGCGGTAACCAGCGGCTT
>PCSF01000277.1:350-2561 GCA_002771315.1 Desulfobacterales bacterium CG23_combo_of_CG06-09_8_20_14_all_52_9
GATCGGGATGAAGGAAATACCAGACGGGTGGGTTGTGGAGGCCAGGAACCTGACGGCGGAACAGAAGCGGCGATTCTTGATTGTGGATAATGCCCCGGCTGGCATGGCGGGGGAATGGGATTTTGAAATTCTTTCGGTTGACTGGGCTATGCCAGAGCTTGAAGCGTGGGGGTTCGACGCAGGCACTTTAGAAAAGTTTTTCGGCGATAGCGATATGGACGTGCTTAATAGTGATGGGAATTTGAGTGGGTCACAGTACGGGCTTGCCGGGTCAAAAACTCGAGTTCCGGTTAACATCCTTGGTGTGGGTGGATTGGTTGATCGTGATGTTATGGAACGATTCAAGCAACGGCTTATTAATGACGGGGCGATTGAGGGAGAAGATAACGGTCAGGTTCTTGCGGAAGCGTTACTGAGGGCTACCGAATGAAATTTTATCTTTATAAAAACAAAACCAATATTAAAGAATATACTATTCGATTAATTGAGTATTTATTTAAAAAATATAATCTTGAGTTAATGGACGCGCCGGAGTTTGCGGATATTGTCATGGTGTCATGCTGTGACTCATCGGAAATAATCGACATCGAGAAAGCCAAAAAGCACGGCAAGCCTGTAATGGTGGGTGGTATGGTGTCAGAGGTTCCAATTGTTAATGAACTTGCGGATTACGCATATCATGGAGAGATTTACGGCCTGATTGACTTTCTTGTTGGTGGCGGTGTCAATCTTGAACAGTGCAAATATATCACGACGAAAAATAAGAAGGCTTTGAAAATATGTGAAAAAATCAAGTACGAAGACAATCCGGTTATCCGTGTAGGTTCGCGGGCCGCTTATTATTATTGCGGGAAGGGCTGCCCGGTCAAATGCAAATATTGCATGATCGGGAATTCAAGAAAATATCAGACAGTGCCAGAGCCATTATACAGGAAGGCCGAGCGGTCGATAAAGAAAGTGCATGGCCGAATGATGCCGATTGCAGCTTATAACCCGTATGCGGCGGACACAGAGCGCAGCATCACAGAAGTTTTATTGAGAAAATATACAAAGCATGACGGCCTTGGCTTGAAGAAAAGCCTTATTAGAAGCGGTGTTGAATTTTGCACTAAGGAATTAAGCAAATGTATTGCAAAGGGTGTTACGATTGATGACTTGAATGAGGCTATCCGCATCAGCAAGAGGGATAACTCAAGGATGATTTTATATTTTATCGCCGGACTGGAAACACAAGAACAATTTGAGGATTATTTTTCACAGATAACGCCTGATTATACCATGACTCCGGCGGTGACGATTGTTTTCACTTATTTGTCGCCGCAGCAAGGGACGCTGTTCGCTGATTTTGATTTAACAAAGCGTGTTGAGTTTAAATATCGCAAGGTATTTTATTGCATTACCCAAAAAAATAAACGGTTTAAGGTTATGCCGGTATCGAATATCAAAAAATCAACCATCAGGTGCTTGATTGAACGGTGTGAAACCATGGCAGAATATAATCTCATAAAAGAACTGGATAAGAAAAAATACAGCTACCAGGATGTTATCAATCACATATCGAAAAAATACCCGCGCATGGTCGGCACGGATGATGTTGCTACCATCCTGCGCGCCAGGCGCGGGCGGGTTAAAAAAAATGATTACTGGGCGTAAAGTTTTTTTAAATCTGCATATTTTTCGTGTGCTTCAATCGGCAGCGCATCAAAAAATTTGCGTATCCATTGGCGGCGAGGTAACGGGTGCGCGTATTTAGGGATTTGGGCTTTGATATCATCGATACCCATATTTTTTTCGATTGCCATAACAGCGATGTCGGCGGCCCTGTTTTTTGCGATGGGGCGGGGCTTCGGCGCTTTTTTGGGTACAGTCTTCTTTCCGGGCGGCAGTGGCTCTGCCTTTGGCTGCTGCATGGGCGGTGCTGGTGTGAGATGGGTAATGCCGCTACATGCCATGGAGTGATACACGGATGCATCCATTTCCCTAAAGCGTGCCTCTATCATACTGTTTGATCGGGATGATATTGTGCTGTTTTTTATTCTTCGCATTTCGGCCTCCTTTTTTTTGGTTTGGGTTGATTATATAGAGAAGTTTCCAGAAAAAAAAACATAGAACAAGTAAAATTTTTCAAGAACTATATGTATTTGCAAACATTCCAAAAGCACATCATCCCCGACCCGGACATCAATTTTGTCGAATGGGCCAACGCAAATT
>PCSF01000277.1:2644-3397 GCA_002771315.1 Desulfobacterales bacterium CG23_combo_of_CG06-09_8_20_14_all_52_9
CTATCCCCACAATCGGACGCGGAAACGGTGGTGGTGATCAAACCGGCACAGTGCGCCGGGACCACTGTCGGCTTAATATTCCTTTGTGCCATTGCCGATATATCCCCTGGGCCGACGTTGTTCATGCAGCCCACGGATAGCATGGCTAAATCATTCAGTAAGAAAAAGTTGTCCACCTGCCTAAAGCACATCAAATGCCTGAAGGGAAAAGTCAGAGATCCAAAGTCCAGGGATTCCGGGAACACCATACTGCAAAAGGATTTCGAGGGTGGGTCTTGGATGATGACCGGGGCGAACGCCGGGGCCAGCTACCGGCAAGAGTCAATTAAGTATCTGATCCTTGACGATTTTGACGGGTTTGAGATCGATATAGAGGGTGAAGGCGACCCGAAAGAGCTTGCCGACAGACGAACCGGGACGTTTTCCGGGCGTAAGGTCTATATTAACAGCACCACAACAATCAAGGACACATCAAATATTTTACGGGCATACCTGGAATCCAGTCAAGGGGAATACCACGTCCCTTGCCCTCACTGTGGGGAGTTTCAATATTTGACCTGGGGCGGCGAGGACGCTGATTATGGTGTTAAGTTTTCGCGTGATGCCGACGGGCAGGTGGTGGACGCATGGTATATTTGTAAGTCCTGCCATGGCCGAATAGAGGAAACCCAAAAGGCGCTTATGATGGAGGCAGGGCGGTATGTCCATAAATACCCGAACCGGCGCAAGGTCCGGGGGTACAGGTGGAACGCG
>PCSF01000277.1:3440-4589 GCA_002771315.1 Desulfobacterales bacterium CG23_combo_of_CG06-09_8_20_14_all_52_9
CTCAGAAGTTTTTGGAAGCTACAAAAGAATTAAAGCAGGGTAACCCGGCAAAGTATATCACCTGGTTAAATTCTTTTATGTCGGAGGCATACGACACCCCTGGAGAGAAAATAGAATGGGAAGGGCTTGCGGCCCGGGCGGAACCTTACGCAACAATGACAATCCCTATGGGCGGGCTACTACTTGTTGCCGGGGTGGACACTCAAGATGATCGGCTGGCGGTGGTGATTAAAGCCTATGGCCGGGGCCAGGAGTCATGGCTGATTTATTACACGGAATTAATCGGTGACCCGGAATATCAAGACGTGTGGGACCAGCTTGATATTCTGCTTGGCCGGACGTACCGGCACGAATGCGGGATCGAATTAAACATCGTCTGTATGGCGATCGATACAGGCGGTCACAGGGCGCAGGCGGTATATAATTATTGCCGAACCAGATCAGGCCGAGGCGTCGTTGCGATCCGCGGCGCGTCTCAACCAGGAAAGTCGGTGCTCAATAAGCCAACGCTTCAGGATGTGACATGGCGCGGGGTTAAAATCAATAAAGGCGTCCAGCTTTGGAATGTGGGAACTGAGGTTATTAAAGGGACCCTTGACGCCAGGCTAAAAATGCAAGTTCCCGGGCCAGGATATCTTCATTTTCCGATGGGGCTTGACGATGAATATTACAAGATGCTAACCGGTGAAGCGTTAAAAACTGTTTTCAAAAACGGTATTGCGATTCAGGAATGGAAGCAAACACGGGCCAGGATTGAGGCGAAAGACTGCGAGGTTTACGCCTATTTCGCCGCGTGTAAGTACGGAATTGACCGGTGGCAGGACCACCAATGGGATAGGTTGGAAGCGGCGATTTTGGGGGAAGCGGCAAAAGCGCGGGGGAACGTGCAAAAGCAGGTGGTGCCGAAGCCGCGGTTGTCCATTAAAAGCACGTTTATGAGGAGATGAAATGACAAAGCCGGGTGAATTGATCGATGTGAAAAAAGCAGCTGCGATTCTGGATTGTACTCCAGAACATATCCGGAATAAAATTGTTGACGGCGAACTGGAGGCGACCCGGATCGGGCCGAAAGTTTTCAGGGTATATCGTGCCAGCCTGGAAAAACTGATCGAAAAAAACAAGGTGAACCCGGAGGATTTTTTCAAATGA
>PCSF01000277.1:4945-5612 GCA_002771315.1 Desulfobacterales bacterium CG23_combo_of_CG06-09_8_20_14_all_52_9
ATTATTTTTCCCGTACCGAATCCGATTTAACCCGCGAACTCAGGGCAGCGACTACCCCGCAAAAACGATCATTCGTTTTAACATCCACAAGTAAGGGGCTGTAAAATCATGGCCCGATCCTCTTCAAAAATAGTAGACATGCACGGTAGGCCGATACAGCGGGCGTCTGACTTCGAGGGCGCAGCGTCCGGGCGGCGTATGTCCACCTGGGGCACGTCAACCGCTGGCCCAAATAATGTTTTGTATTCAAACCTGTCCTCATTGCGTTCCCGGTCAAGAGAGTTGGTTCGTAATGATCCGATGGTCGACGGCGGGCTGAACACGCTGGTTTCAAACCTGGTCGGGAATGGCATAAACCCGCGCTGGCAAATCGAAAACCCTGATTTAAAACGGGCTATTCAATTGCTTTGGTCGGACTGGGTGCCGGAAGCCGACGCCGACAACCTGCTTGATTTTTACGGTCTTCAAGCGCTTGCAACTCGGGCGATTATAGAGTCCGGCGAAGTGTTCGTAAGGTTTCGTCCGCGGTACGCTTCACAAGGGCTTTCGGTTCCGCTCCAGTTGCAACTGCTTGAGGCTGATCACGTTGATGAATCTTATACCACTATTGCGGCGAACGGTAACGAGATCCGTATGGGCATAGAGTTCAACGCCTGGGGTCAGCGAA
>PCSF01000277.1:5639-6187 GCA_002771315.1 Desulfobacterales bacterium CG23_combo_of_CG06-09_8_20_14_all_52_9
CCGGCGAGACGAATATTTTCTTATCAAATAAGTCCTTCGAGCGGGTGTTCGTGCCTGCCTCAGAAGTGCTTCATATTTTCAAGCCACTACGTGCCGGTCAACAGCGCGGGCGGCCATGGTTGGCGTCTGTTCTGGTTACGCTTCATGAAATGAATCAATATGATGATGCTGAAATCGTTCGCAAAAAAACTGCGGCGATGTTCGGCGGGTTCATCAGCAAACCACCGACAGAAGATGACGACGCACCGAATCCGCTTGGAATGTTTGGAACTGATGACGCGAACGGAAACACGGTGATAGCGATGGAGCCGGGGACGTTCCCAGAATTGCCGCCAGGGTATGAGGTTAAATTTTCCACGCCTGCGGATGTCGGCGGTAATTATGAGGCGTTTGTCAAGCGGCATGACCGCCGGGCGTCGCGGGGATTCGGCGGGTTGACGTATGAGAAATACACCGGGAATCTTGAGGGAGTCAATTATTCGTCAATTCGTTCCGGGAACCTGGAATTTCAGAGACAGTGCAAACAGTTTATCCAGAATGTTTTAGGC
>PCSF01000277.1:6198-8003 GCA_002771315.1 Desulfobacterales bacterium CG23_combo_of_CG06-09_8_20_14_all_52_9
AAGGCCGATTGCGAAATATTGGCTAAACCAGGCCTACCTTGCCGGGAAATTAAACCTGCCCAATTATCGCTCTAATCCGCGTCAATACTGGCGGATAAAATGGAACCATGACGGGTGGCCGTGGGTTGATCCGCTAAAGGATTTACAGGCCGCAAAGGATTCTATCCGGTCCGGGCTGTCTACCAGAACAAAAGAACTGGCGGAAAAGGGAATCGACGTTGAAGAAATGGAAATGGAAGCGGCTGAAGAGAACACAAGGGCAGATGCCCTGGGCCTGATTTTTGATAGCGATGGGCGGCAAACGGACAAAACGGGCAAGGCGAAAATTGAAGCACAGCCAACAGACGGGGCAACCGATGACCAGAAAAATTAGCGCAATCGAAATGAATGGTATGTTTTTAAATGCGCCATTGATGGTGTCTGATTCATATTTGATCGCCTTGACCGGAGCGTTAAAAACGGGATCCGGATTTTTTGAGTTTGAAGATGAAGAGGTTGAATCTACTGGAAAAATAGACAGCCTTGCGGTGCTTAATGTTTTTGGCGGTCTTACGCATAGGGGGTATTGGGGAACATCTTACGAGGCTATTCGGTACGCGTTTAATCAGGCTTTAAAAGATGAAACCATTTCGGCAATTTTGTTCAATTTGTCTTCACCTGGCGGGGTTGTATCTGGCGTTTTTGATTTAGCGGATGAAATTTTTCAAGCCAGAAAAATAAAATCAATATTTGCAATATCAAATGAGTTTGCTACATCAGCGGCTTATTTAATAGGTGCGGCGGCTGGCAAGTTTTTTTCTACCCGGACGGCGGCTACCGGTTCAATCGGAGTCAGGGCCGTCCACGTTGATTTCAGTAAAATGAATGAACAAATGGGTTTGAAATTTACAACCGTTTATGCCGGATCTCATAAAAATGATTTTGATCCGGAATCGCCTATATCAAAGCAAGCACTCAAAGCGATGACTGAATCGGTGAATAAAACAAACGACTTATTCATTAATACGGTTGCGAAATATCGAAAAATAGATCCTCAAACAGTGAGGGATATGCAAGCAGCTATTTACGAAGGTGAAGACGCGAAGGCAATTGGGCTGGTGGATAGGGTAATGTCGTTTAAAGAAGCGATTCAAGAAATAACAAAACCAAAAAAGCAAAAGGAGAATAATATCATGAATCTTAATGACTTAAAAACAGGTCTTACGCAGTTTTTGTCCGGGGATTTAAAAGCCGAAACAGAACTGGCCCTGAAAAACCTTGGATACGAACCGAAAAAAGACCCGGTCATTATGCCGGATGTTGACAAGATCAAAGCGGAATCAGAGGCTACCGGGAAGCTGGCTGGGGTTGAAGAAGGAAAGGCAGAAGGGGCGAAGCTGGCCCTTGAAACCGCAACCGGCATTATGGATTTATGCCTTGTCGACGGCAAACCGGATCTGGCGATTGACCTAATCAAATCCGGCGTAACGCTCGAGGGTGCCCGCGAAAAGCTGCTGGCCCTGAAAGCCGATGCCGACAAGACGGCGGATATCAAGTCCACGGTCGGGGCACTTTCAACCGGCTCCATTAATCCGCTGATCACCGACGCACTCCGGCGCAAAGAGGAAGCTGCGGCGCAACGGCTGAACAAATAAACATTAATCTTTAAGGAGACATACAAATGACCGCATTAACAGAAGCTAATTACCTGGGAGATGTTTTAAAATTTGAGCTGGACAATAACCAGTCCCGCGAACAAGTGACCGTTTTGGCGGGTGAATCGCTCGTTATGGGAGAAGTGGTCGGCAAGATCACCAAAAGCACGC
>PCSF01000277.1:8181-10509 GCA_002771315.1 Desulfobacterales bacterium CG23_combo_of_CG06-09_8_20_14_all_52_9
AGTCGGCACGGCTTATGTTAATGACCAGATCAATTTCATGGTCAATGACACCGGCGCGGATTTTATCGTGGGTGATTCTTTCACCATCGCAGTCGCCGCAGGGTCCAACAAAGTGGTTGCTCTGGATTTGACCGCCGTCAACGGGGCGCAGGATGCCTACGGGATCATGATTGCCGCTTATGGCGATACCGGCGACGTTCAGGGCGTGGCTATTGTGCGGGATGCCCAGATTGAGGCCACTTATTTGACCTGGCCGTCGGGGTTCACAACGGATCAGAAAAACGCGGCCCTGGCCCAGTTGGCAACTCAGCACATTGTCCAGCGTTACGACGCATAAATAACATTTTATTTTTAAAGGAGAAATATACAAATGGAAATCTTAAACCCTTTTGAGGCTGATAATGCTTTTAATGTTGCGGACCTCACGCAAGCAATCCAAATCCTTCCGAACAATTACGGCAGATGCCGGGAATTAAATCTGTTTCCCGGGCGCGGTATAACACAGCGGACCGTGATCATTGAAGAAGAAAATGGCGTATTGAATCTGTTACCGACGCGCCCGGATGGTGCCCCGGGGACCCAGAACCGGATGGGGAAGCGGAAAGTCCGTTCTTTCGTGGTCCCTCATATTCCGCTGGATGATATTATCCGGCCCGACGAGTTTGCCGGTGTCCGTGAGTTTGGAACCCAAAACCAGACCCGAACGCTTCAGACGGTCATGAACAATCATTTGCAGACTGGCCGCAACAAATTCGGAATCACTATCGAACATATGCGGATGGGCGCGTTAAAGGGCCACATCCTTGACGCGGACGGAACCGAATTGTTTGATCTGTATACCGAATTCGGCGTTTCTGAAAATTCCGTTGATTTCGATTTCGGAGCCACGACAACCAATATCGCCGCCAAATGCCGCGCCGTGCTTCGCCTGATTGAAGCGAATTTAAAGGGCGAAACAATGACGGGGGTGCGCTGCTTTGTGGACGCAACATTCTTTGACGCCTTGATTGGTCATCCTAAAGTCGAACAGTTTTATGTCAACTGGCAGGCAGCCGCGTCAATTTCCGGTTCTGATCCGCGCAAGGGCTTCACGTTTGGCGGGATCACATTCGAGGAATACGTTGGGTCGGCTACCGACATGGACGGAAACACCCGGCTGTTTATTGCCAGTAAGACCGGGCACGCCTTCCCGATGGGAACCATGAACACGTTCTCCACAATTTACGCCCCGGCCAGCTTCTTGGAAACCGTGAACACTATCGGCCAGGAAATTTATGCAAAGCAGGCAATAGAGAAATTCGGGCGATGGATTGATGTACATATGCAGTCAAACGCCCTGCCCATGTGCGCCCGTCCAGGCGTTTTGGTCCGGGTTTATTCGTCCACTTAAAGGCTGGTTATGACTGATATTTTCGACATAGCACTTGTAGGAATATTTCGAACACCCGGTATCGGTTCGCTGGCAACCTATACGCCAGTGACCGGGCCGGTTGTTCTGGGAATCTATGTCAATTATGAGCAGCAGACGCAGTTACAGGGCGGGCTTGACGGCGGGGTTATGATGATTGCTCCGACTATTGAGTATATTTTATTAGACCTTGCCGGGGTGGTAGCAAAGCAGGGAGACACGTTCACGATCGGATCGGATGTTTATACCGTGGCCGGGCAGGTATCGAACGACGGCAAAACTGCAATGGTAAAGGTTGATGAATAATGGCTGATTCAATCAGGGAGCGGATTATCCAGGAAGTCGAGGCCGGTTTGTCTATTTTGACCCTTGCCAACGGATTCAATACTGATTGCGGGCGCCTGATCGAGCGCGGGAAAAAAGAATGGGATGATACAGACGCGCCCTGTATGAGCATTTTCCCCGGTATCGAGACGGCGGACAACACAGGGTATGGAGTAGACAAAAACGTCATGCCGGTTGTTTTAAATTTGCTTGACACCTACACGAATACAGTCAGCGCAGTCACCGGTAAGACAGTATCCGGGGCATCGGTAAAGGGTGAAAAGATGTTTGCTGATGCCAAAGAAGCCATAAAGCGGGTGTTTACCGTTTTAACGGCGGGATTGGTGCAGGATATTCAATACAAAGGCGGCGGGATTCAGGATTATCCAGGCCTTGAAACAAAAATTATAGGGGTTATGGCGACGTTTGACATCACGTACGAAACGAAACGCAATGACCCTTACAACCAGACATAAGGAGCAATGAGATGGCAACATCAAAAGATGCAAAAATACAAATCGAGCTAAGCCAAAATTATACCGATTTTGAGGCTATGACCGATTCCGGTGATAACCAGATTTTCACGTCTACGGATT
>PCSF01000236.1:0-7713 GCA_002771315.1 Desulfobacterales bacterium CG23_combo_of_CG06-09_8_20_14_all_52_9
AAAAGATAGAAAAATCTTAAAAGATAGAAAAATCTTTCGGAAGTGTCGAGACCTGCAAAAAACAACTTGCCGAGGCGGCCATTTCTCAGTTCGGAAGCGGATGGGCCTGGCTGGTATCGGACGGCAATGCCCTCAAGGTCGTTAAAACCGCCAATGCCGAAACACCTCTGACTGAAGGTCTGAAACCGCTTTTGACTATAGACGTCTGGGAACACGCCTACTATCTCGATTACCAGAATCGGCGCGCAGAATACGTCCAGGCCGTCATCGAAAAGCGAATCAATTGGAACTTTGCACTGGAAAATCTGAAAATTTAAAAGCCTTCCAATGTATCGCAACTCAAAGATGATAAAATCGTAAAAACTCAAAATTGGGATGGCAAAGTAAAAAGCTTCAGAAGATCATTGTTTTTCCCTACCCGGATGTTTCCTGAATCGCTTTTCTCTATGCCCTGAAATGCTTTCCACGATCATTTTTATCCTGACTTATATCGGCGTCGCGATCGGGCGGGTTCCGGGCCTGGTCATTGATCGTGTCGGCATCGCCCTTCTGGGTGCCATCGCCATGGTCGTTTTCGGCATTGTCACCATGGAGAATGCCGTCGCCGCCGTTGATTTTCCGACGATCCTCCTCCTTTACGCCCTGATGGTCGTATCCGCCCAGCTCAGACTGGGAGGATTTTATACCTGGTCCGTCTCCAAAATCTTGAATCTGCTCCCCCGTCCCCGGTTGTTTTTGCTGGTGAGCATGATCGTGAGCGCCCTTTTATCGGCGGTTTTGGCCAACGACATCATCTGTTTTGCCTTCACCCCGGTTCTGGCTCTTTCCCTGAATCGGGCGGGACTCAACCCCATGCCCTTTTTGATCGGGCTCGCGGTTTCCAGCAACATCGGCTCCGCGGCCACCCTGATCGGGAATCCCCAGAATATGCTGATCGGGCAGGTCGGAAAGCTTCACTTCGCACAATTCTTTCTCTGGTGCGCCCCTCCTTCGATCATCAGTCTTTTGGGAAGTTACCTGATCCTCTTGGCGTTCTACCGAAAAAAGATGAACTTGCATCAACCGGTTGCATCCCAGGTGGCGGAAGAGGCTTGGCCGGTGTTCAATATTTGGTGGTCGACAAAGGGACTGGCTTCCATCGTAATTCTTGTAATTCTCTTCTTGACTCCGATCCCGAGAGAGATATCGGCCATGGCGGTTTCAGGGATTCTACTATGCAGCAGGAAGTTAAAAACACGATCCATTTTAGGACTCATCGATTGGCATTTGATCATCCTGTTTTGTGCCCTGTTTATCGTCATCGAAGGGATTTCGAATGGCAATTATCCGAAGCTGGTGATAGAGTATTTAAAATCGAGCGGGATCGACCTTCATAACCTTTATATCCTGGCCGGCGTCTCCGCGGTGTTGAGCAATCTAGTAAGCAATGTTCCGGCAACGATGCTCCTGCTTCCTTTTCTGGATCCGACAAACCCGGTGGAATGGTATTCACTGGCCGTTTCCAGCACCTTTGCCGGAAACCTGATCCTCATCGGGAGCATCGCCAATCTCATTGTGGCGGAACGGGCCTCTCCATACGGTATCGCAATGACCTTCAAGGAACATGCTGTCGTCGGGATTCCCATAACGATATTTTCCCTGATGGTCTTGTTCCTGTGGACCTGGATATAAGGTAAAGGAAACCTCATGCATCTTGATCGTGTCATTTTTCATCCGGATCGCTACCCGACTGACTGCCATTATCCCTTCAACCTCCCCTTATTTCATCAGACCCGGGAAATCGTTTTCGATTCTCCCATTACTCTCTTTGTGGGCGAAAACGGATCGGGCAAATCCACTCTCCTGGAAGCCCTCGCCCATCAATGCGGCATCTATATCTGGAGAAGAGAAATCGGAAGGCACTTTGAAAACAATCCCTTCGAAGACAAGCTCTGCAGGTACATTTCGGTCAAATGGGCAGACGGCCGGGTTCCGGGATCCTTTTTCGGGTCATCCGTGTTCCAGGATTTCGCACAATTTTTGGAGGAATGGGCGACTGTTGACGCCGGGCAGCTCGAATATTTCGGGGGCAAATCCTTAATCACGCAATCTCACGGACAATCCATCATGTCTTATTTTAAATCCCGGTATCGGATCAAAGGGCTATATCTCTTGGACGAGCCGGAAACAGCCCTTTCCCCCGTCACCCAACTCGAGCTTTTAAGCTTATTGACAAAAGTGGGAAAGGCGGGGCACGCCCAGTTTATCATAGCCACCCATTCACCGATTCTATTGGCCTGTCCTAAAGCATCCATTTACAGCTTTGACCATGTCCCGGTAACTCCCGTGAAGTACGAGGAAACGGTGCATTATCGGATCTATAAGGCCTTCCTGAATGATCCGCATGGATATACCACCGATTGATCCTACGATAAAAAAAACCACCGCCATCCACTGGGCCTGGGTGATTCTGGCGATCAGCTTTGCCAACCTGTTCGTTAATTATTCCGTCCGTCTCGGGTATGGGGTGGTTCTTCCGGAAATGATCCAAAGCCTGGGGTTGACCCGGACCGCCGGTGGATCCATCTACAATGCTTATCTATTCACATATATTTTGCTGACCCCGCTGACGGGACTGCTCACAGATCGTTTCGGGGCCCGACCGGTGATTTCAGCCTGCGGCATCATCTTGAGCCTCGGAGTACTCCTGATGGGCACCACAAGGACCTTATGGACGGCATGCCTTTTTTATGCAGTCGTGGGGATCGGCGCCACCGGCATGTGGGCACCCGTCATCACCGTAGTCCAACGCTGGTTCGATTCCCGCCGAAGAGGACTGGCGCTCGGCATCATGTCCACCGGGTATGGGTTTGGATTCGCCGCCATGGGAGCGGTATTCCCATGGATTGTCCGGCATTTCGACTGGCGGTATGCCTGGTATATCTTGGGCTTCGCGGCGCTGGCCATGGTTGTCGTAAATTCTGTTTTGTTGCGCAGCGATCCTGAATCGGCAGGTTTTCATCCCTGGGGCCGAACCGATCCCGACAAATCCTCTCCCCTTGTTTTCAAGCCCAAAGAAATTGCTTCCCGCCGCTTTTCCGCGATATTTACGGACATGACGTTTTGGAAGATCGGTCTTTCCTATTTTTGCATATCCTATGCCCTTTACGGCATCACCACCTTCATGGTCGATTACGCCAGGACTCAGATGGGAATCCCCATGGAAAAAGCGAGCCTCCTGGCGACGGTGCATGGCTTTGCTCAAGTGGCCGGTGTCCTCACGGTGCTCCCGCTCTCGGATCGCCTAGGTCGAAGGAACATGATCCTGGTATCCAACGGCTTTATCACCGTATCCCTGGTGGGAATCCTGATGTCTCGAAGCCCTGGTCTGCTGTACGGAATGGTGGGGCTCCTGGCCATTTTTTACGGAGCGACTTTCCCCATTTACGGCGCATGTGCGGGGGATTATTTTCCGAAAGCTGTGATGGGTACGGTGATCGGGGCGTGGACCCCTTTCTACGGGGCAGGAGCCATCCTGTCCCATTGGGTAACAGGCTGGTTGAGGGATACAACCGGGGCTTATGACTTTGCATTCATGCTGAATACTACCGCTGCAGCATTGGGATTTGTGCTTTTCCTTTTCGTTCGCGTAAAGCATCGAAGAAGCCCATGATACGCTTCTGGGGAAGCATGAAATGCGTGGAGGACCATTTCAAGGCCTTCGAAGGCATTTTTTCGTCCTTACGTCAAGGAAGTGATTTGTCGATATCTTAAGTGCGGAATTCTGAGAAAAGGGTTTGCCCGGATCCGTTGTAGTGAGTGCGGTCACGAATATCTTCTGACCTTTTCCTGCAAAAGGCGGCATTTTTGTCCGTCGTGTCATCAGAAGCGCGTGTCAGACCTTCGGAGAATTCCCGATGGCTGTTTCCACGAAATCGGTAATCTATCGGTCCAAGGACGGACCAAACCACCCGGGTATTTGACGCCCTGGAATGGCCGGCCGCCATGACCAGCCATGTTCCGAACAAAGGCGAACAGATGATGTGTTACTATGGATACTACAGCAACGCATCCCGGGGCAGGCGCAAAAAGGTTGGAATCGATGCGATCATCCCCTGCCCTACCCCAAGTGCCGGGGAAAAATGCGGGTCGTCGCATTTATTAAAGATCCGGATGCGGTCCAAAACCTGCCTGCCGGCAGGCAGGAATACTCCAGCATCTGGATTTATGGGATTTCAAAGGGTCTCCAAGGCCCGTCACGCATGCTCCGCCGATCATCGAATCCCCGACATACCTGCCTGTGCGTCGCACGCAGACAGGCGACGACATCCCTCAGCCTTTCGCCGAGGACTTTATCGCCGACCCGGTCTATTCCATCGAGACGTACTTTTAAAAGACCCGTCGCTGCTGACCCGTCGAGCCATTCCCGAATCGACCGACACTATGGCCTTCTGCCGGTAAACTTCCGATTGACAGCGTTAACGCTTTTGGATAATCGAAAAATCACTTGACACAACAAATGCACTGTTCCCATATTTTGGGGTGTAGATCATGGCAGAACACAATGCCCTCTTGCCCTCGATCCGTGCGCAAAAAAGCAAGCTCTTAGTGCGCCAGGCAAAGCCTGAAGAATCCAGTTGGTTGAGAAGCCAGCCTGACAAAGTTAGCCGACCGTCAGAACCGATCCCTGCCTTCGCAGGGACAAGGTTTTACACTTATGCGGGTAATCGTATGAGTGAAGCGTCAACAGGGTGACCGCAGGCAGTAATGTGAAAGCGTGAAGGTGTTCAGCCTCGAAAATGCTTATGTTGTGAAGAAAAGCCCAAGTGATTAAGAACACTGAAGGCAGCAACGAAGCCATCGCTATAGGCGAGATGGCGGACACTCCACCGGGGTCATAGTCCACGGCATGTTGTCCAAGGGATTTTTCAGGAACCTGGGAGGACCTGTTCTTTCCTCTGATCAAGGGGTACTCATAACCGAGGAAACGAGGGTTGAGGATGAGGGACAGGTAGTCGGATCAACTCATAGTACCGTTGAAGTCCCGCCAACGCGGGATGGAGGGAAGGGGTTGACAGGCAGGTGTATCGAGGAGGGGAAACAATTAAGGACACAGAGCCTATAAAAGCATTGTCAACCAAACTGAATCGACTATCAGAGATTGCGGCAAGAGATTCACTCTTGGATTTATGCCGCCGTCCTGTGAACTTGCCTGAAGAGTCCCGCCAGGGCGGGATTCTGTGAGGGGCCGGGGCCAACGGATACATGGTTGAAATAGAGTGGCACCGCCGGGAAACCAGGCGGCAAACAGAGAAAACAAACATCAACCTGTATATCGGGAGAAACCGGTCTACTCGACTCATTCCATTAATATTTTATTGACAAATTCAATATGAACATTATAGTGGTCATTAAAAATATCATTCAGGAGTTCTTATGGAAGATTTCCAGAAGATTCTACCCGTTACCAAAGTAAAAAGAAACCTTCTTGATATTCTTAAACAGATGGAAAAGGAAGAGGAAACCATCGCTCTCACTAGGAATGGTGAGCCGATTGGAGTAATGATGTCTCTGTCCCGGTATGAAGGCCTCTTGGAGACGATCGAGATTTTAAGTGACCGAAAGATCAGGAATGCCCTGCAGGCCTCAAAAAAAGATTTTAAAGCAGGTCGGGTGTTGGATCATGACTTGGTCTGGAAAGAATGATGCGTTTTTATCGCCTGCGTTATTCTGAAACCTCCAGCAAGCAAATCAAATCCCTTCATCCTGGATTAAAACCTCTTATAAAAAAACATATCGAAGAATTAAAAGAAACTCCTCTTCTGGGAAAGCCGCTGGAGAGGGAACTATCTGGATATTATTCTCTGAGAACAAAAAAATTCCGGATTATCTATAATGTTGATCATAAAAAAACATATTATCCGAATTCATTATGTAGGCCTGAGAAAAGATATTTACGAACTTTTCAGGCAATGGTTGTTTATAGAAAAAAAGAAGAGATAAATTATTTGAACGTGAGCTTTTCAATATGCTTTTGATGTAATTTTAACCTTATTGATGAGTGCATAACAGAATAGACTCGCGAGGGATGTTTTTCAAATTTTGCACTTATTCATAATACCAAGTTAAAGGCAGTGGTTATCAGTTTCCTCTGTCCTTTACGTTCTGTTTCTTCAATTTGATTGTCAGAGGGCCTTAAAGCCGAGTTGGCTTATTATTTCCCTTCATCCGATGCTACCGATTCCTTTTTACCTGTTTCCGGTCGGTTTCACCTTCTATCGGTCCAAGGACGGACAAGCCACTCGTGTGTTCGACGCCCTGGAATGGCCCCGCTGAAGAGCGGCGGGATGCAAGCACTTGCCGCTATGACCAGCCATATCCCCTGTAAAGGCGAACAGATGGTGCGTTACTATGAATACTACAGCAACGCATCCCGCGGTTGGCGCAAAAAATCAGGGATGCCTGAAATCATCCCCTGCCTGCTCCAACCGGAGCTGACCGACGCTCAGTTCTGGAAAAACTGGTCTCGACTGATCCAGAAATTGTATGAAGTTGATCCCCTGACCTGCCCAAAATGCCGGGAAAAAATAAGGGTGGTCGCGTTTATTGAAGATCCGGATGTGGTCAAAAAAATATCAAGGATTACATCGCCGACCCGGTTTACCCCATGGATGCTTATTTTTAAGAAACCCCTCAGCGCTGATACGTCGAGCCATCCCCGAATCGACCGGACAGCTTTCTGCCGATAAACTTCCGATGCAAAGCGTCAACGCCTTTGGATAATCGAAAAATCACTTTCGTTCGCGTAAAGCATCGAAGAAGCCCATGATACGCTTCTCGGAAACCATGAGCGGCGTTTTCAAATTTACATGCTCGAAATGCCGCCTTTCGGAAACCTTCCTTATCATTGAAATATCAGATATAGAGCTTGATTTTTCAATATAGATCGTTTAGTCTGCGGCTATGAATTTTATCGACAGAAAAACGGACCGGGCCACATTAGCCAGGCTCATGTCCTTATTTCCCGTCACGGTTATTCTTGGCCCCCGGCAGTGCGGAAAAACAACGCTGGCTCGAACGCTCGCCGCCGATTCCTATTTCGACCTGGAAAATCCCCAGGATCTTGCCCGTCTGGAACAGCCGCAGCTTGCCCTGGAAGACCTGACGGGACTCATCGTCATCGACGAGATCCAGCGGTTGCCCGACCTTTTTCCGCTCCTGCGCTATCTGGTGGATCAAGGAAAAGATCGCAAGTTCGTCATCCTGGGAAGCACCTCCCGGGATTTGATTCGCCAGAGTTCTGAATCTCTGGCCGGAAGGATCGCCTACCTTCAATTGGGCGGATTTCGCCTCAGCGATATCGATCCTGGGGCCATCAAGGCCCTGTGGTGGCGCGGAGGATTGCCCCCATCCTTCCTGGCGGCGTCGGACGATGAGAGCCTGCTCTGGCGGAACCAATACGTGACGACCTTTCTGGAACGGGACATCCCCCAGTTGGGGATCACAATCCCCGCCCGGACGCTGCGCCGCTTCTGGACCATGCTGAGCCATTACCACGGCCTTATCCTGAACTATGCAGAGCTGGGCCGTTCCTTCGGCGTCTCCGACATGACCGTCCGGAAGTACTGCGATATTCTGGAAGGCACGTTTATGGTCCGCATCCTCCAGCCCTGGTATGTCAACATCGGGAAACGTCTGGTGAAGCGGCCGAAATTGTACCTGCGCGACTCCGGG
>PCSF01000236.1:7827-18156 GCA_002771315.1 Desulfobacterales bacterium CG23_combo_of_CG06-09_8_20_14_all_52_9
GAAGACGGGGACCTCTATTTCTGGAACACCCACGCCGGCGCCAAACTCGATCTTTTCTGGCGGGCGCGCGGACAAAACTGGGGAGTGGAATTCAAGTATGAAGACGCCCCCCGATTAACCCGATCCATAAAGACGGCGGTTGAAGACCTTGAATTGGAGCGGCTGTGGGTCGTCTATCCCGGGAAAGCGGCCTATCCTCTCACCGAAAAGATCCGGGTGATCCCCCTTGCAGACGTCCGCGACACCTGGAACTATGGATAACTGAGAACACGGAGGCGCCATCGATCCGGAATGCCGGTCTCATTCAAATCAAATTAATGAAATAGGGTATGTAAAATGATTTCTGAACGAATCAAGAGATGGCCGACAAAGGAACGCCCGCGAGAACGACTTCTTGCCGAAGGCCCGGAACGCCTGACTGATGCCGATCTTCTCGCCATCATTCTTCGCATCGGTTCAGGAACGTTCAAGGAAGGTGTTCCAGGGACGAACGCCTATGAAGCTGCCCTCTCGATTCTAAAGGGTTTCCGAGGTCTTCGCGGCCTCGACCGCGCCCGCATTCATGACCTGCTGAAGGTGCCCGGCCTCGGGCCTGCGAAGGTCGCTCAGATCAAGGCCGCATTTGAACTCGGGAAACGCGTGTGCGCCAGGAAACTCACAGCACCCGCCTTCGAATCCTCTCTGGCCGTTGCCAACCATTTTCGTCCGCGTTTCACCGGCAAGCGTGATGAGATTGTGATTGCCGTGTTCTTGAATGGCCAGAACCAGCGCCTCGGCGAGAAGGACATCACCGAAGGGACGCCGACCCAAGCCACCGTTTATATCCGCCGCATTCTAGAAGAAGCCCTCCATTTATCGGCTGCGGCTATCGTCCTAATTCACAATCATCCATCGGGCAACCCCGATCCCTCAGCCGGTGATGACGAAACAACTCACGATCTCTTTCGCGCCTGTAAACTGGTGGGCTTGGTCCTGCTTGATCACGTAATTGTCGGCGAAAACGAACACTACAGCTACTCCGATTCCGGTCGGCTTAAGGAACTTGAGAACGGATAAAGGAGGCCGCATGGCCAAGAAACAACCAACACCGCAAGCCTACGCAAAAACTGATCAGATCCAGATCCGCGGGAACCAGATTTTTAGTATTCTTCGCCAGAAGTGGGTCGCACTCACCCCCGAGGAGCGAGTGCGCCAAGAGTACCTGCGTGGTCTGATCGAAGAGTATGGGTACAAGCCGGAGCAGATTGAAGAGGAAGTGTCTGTAACAGGCCGTGGCAGTGGTGATGCCCGCGCCGACTTCTTAATCTGGCGCACACCCGAAGCCAAACAGAAACAGGAACACGCCCTGATTGTGATCGAATGCAAGGCTGACAACGTAACCATCTCTTTAAAAGACTACGTGCAGGGCGCGAACTATGCCCAATACGAACATTCACGGTTCTTTGTCACCCATAATCACCGCGAAACCAAGTACTGGAAAGTGGATGACACCCGGCGGATGCCGAACTACGATGAGATCGCGAATATTCCCCATGCGGACGCTACAGACAAGGAGATCAACGAATTATTGGCACGCTTGAAGGTTTTTAAGGAGGATGAATTCGCAAAATTGTTACACGACTGCCATAACGTCATCCGTAATCGCGAGAAACTGGACCCCGCCGCCGCTTTTGATGAAATCGCCAAGATTCTCTTTGTAAAGGTCTATGTCGAACGGGAGCTTCGGGCCAAACGCTCGCGGAAAAACCTCTTTAGCGTCGAGTATCTTGACGACCAGCTTGGCAAGTACCCGCTCAACACGCTCTTTGGGCAAACCAAAGATGCCTACGCGGATGACAAGATATTTGAGAGCGATGAGGAAATCCGGCTCAAACCCGCTACGGGTCGGGAAATCGTCAAGTTGTTGGAACGCTACAATCTTTCCGAAACCAGCGAGGATATCAAAGGCATTGCCTTCGAACGCTTTCTTGGCCGCACCTTTCGGGGAGAGATAGGACAATTCTTCACTCCACGCACAATTGTCGAGTTTATGATTCGCATGGTGGACCCCCGGGAGGGGGATGTGATTTGCGACCCAGCCAGTGGTTCCGGAGGGTTCCTGATCCGTTTTTTCGAGATTGTGCGGCAGCAGATTTTAGCCGACGCCGACTGCCAGTATCAGGAATTCAAGACCAAGGTTGAGGCCGACAAGAAACTCTCGCCTGCCAAGAAGGCAACCATGCTCCGGGAAAAGTTCGACGCCATCCAAGAAACCCTTGACCCTAACAAACCTATCTCTCGTCTTTGGAAGCTGGCCAACCGCTGCATCTTCGGCACCGACGCAAACGACCGCATGGCGCGCACCAGCAAGATGAACATGATCATGCACGGCGACGGCCACGGCGGCGTACATTACCATGACGGATTTTTGAATGTTAATGGCATCTTCGAAGGCCGCTTCGACATCGTTCTCACGAATCCGCCCTTTGGTGCGAACGTCGAGCCTTCAGACGTGGTGCATAAATCCGATGCGACGGTGAGCCGCGAGGCTGAGAAACGCTACGCCGAAGAGTTCGGCGATCTCTATACGGAAGCTTTGGCGCGTGTTCACGCCGCCGCGGGCAAACCTATCGCCAGCCTCTTCGAACTTCCCAAAGGCAACGGCACCGAAAAGGAACGCGACAAACGGGTCAAGTCGGCCAAAATCAAAACTGAAATTCTATTCATTGAACGCTGTCTTTCCCTGTTGAAACCGGGCGGGCGGCTCGGCATCGTTCTGCCCGAAGGTATCTTCAACAATCCCTCCCTTGCCTACGTACGTGAGTTCTGCGAAAACCGTGCCTTCATCCGTGCCGTAGTGAGTTTACCCCAGGAGACCTTCTTTTCCTCCGGCGCGAGTGTGAAGGCATCGCTGCTATTCCTGCAAAAGTTCACCGAGCAGGAACGGTCCGACTTCGACACCAAGCACACAAGAGCCAATGCCGAAGTTAAAGCAAAGCACGCTGAAGCCATCTCGACTGAGACCGCGCGGTTTGAGGCGGCGATAGCGGCGGCCAAAGCAGAGCGGAATACCGAAAAGCGAAAGGTACTGCAAAAGGAATTGATCAACTATGAGAAGCGGATGGCAGAAACCATCGCCAAAGAAACCCGTGCCTTGCACAAAGAGAGATTTCCCTATCCCATCTTTCTCTATGAAGCGGAGAAGGTGGGCATTACGTCCACGGGCGAACAGGACCAAAACGAACTGATTCCCAACGATAACCAGCCTCAGGGCATCACGAGGACATGCCTGGAGCTTTATCAGGAGTTCCGACGTAACCCCGAGCCGTTCTTTCTCGCGGAGGCAACGGAATGATGACAACGAACGCAATTGTACCCCATGTCTTTGCTGTCTGGTGGAAGGATTTGGAACGCTGGGTGATTCCGACAAGCCTCATCCTACGACAATCGCTTCCCAAGGGATGGGAGCGTGTTCGGATTGGAAAGCTCGTGCAACATGTTACCGAGCGGGTCAAAGCCGAGCCGGAGAAAGAATACAAGATGGCGGGCGTAAGGTGGTATGGCGAGGGTGTCTTCCACCGTGAAACCGTGCGAGGTGACGGCATGAGCGCCAACCAAGTCACACCGCTGGTTGCTGGTGCCCTGATTTATAACCGTCTCTTTGCTTGGAAGGCGTCCTTTGCCGTTGTTCCGCCTGAGCTTGCAGATTGCTACGTTTCGAGCGAGTTTCCACAGTTTATCCCGGACTCAGCGCGCATTCTGTCCGAGTATCTTTATTTATTCTGCACACGTAAAGCGACGATTCGTGCTGTAAACACCGCCTCGACTGGCTCTTCTGCCGTAAGCCGCAATCGGTTCAAGGAGGAGGAGTTCCTCAATTTTGAAATCTTGCTTCCTCCACTGAAAGAGCAGAAAGATATCATAATACGCTGGTGCAAGGCACAAGATGAAATCGCCTCCACAAAAGCAAAAATAGCATCAATTACGTTAGAACTCGAACATGGGCTACTGAACAAAATCGGATTGGAAATTGAACCAGTGACCCCACAAAGGGGAGCTTTTGCATTATTTTGGGGTGATCTTGAGCGGTGGGATACTTTTTTTTACCGAAAAGACTTTGTTGCTCTCAAGCACTCACTTGCACGGATTAACCGAAAAAAATTGGGCGACCTTGCCAGTTTCATTTCAAGGCCTTGGAAGCACGAAAGCTTTCCGGACGGTTTTTTCAAGTATGTTGAGATTTCGAGTGTGAATAAGGAAGATGGTATATTTTCATCAAAAGTAGTTGGGCTTAAAAAAGCCCCGAGTCGCGCCACTACCCTTATTTGTAATGGTGACCTGATTATTTCTACAACCCGTCCATATCTTGGAGCTATAGCAATCGTTCCAGAAGCTTATAATAATCATGTTTGTTCAAGCGGCTTTGCGCTGATCGATTCCGTTGACGATACTCTTATCCTCAAAAAATACTTGCTTTTTTTCCTCAAGTCCCAGGGAGGACTCAAACAAATGGAGCAAAGAATGACTGGAGGGCTTTATCCTGCGATCACCCAAGATGAATTAGAGAAAATTGAGATCCCACTTCCGCCGCTAAGCATGCAAAATCAAATCATGGAACGTGTGGCGGCAGGTCGTGAAGAAATCACCCGCGAACGGGAAACCGCCAATCGAATCGCCCGCGAAATCGAAACCGAAATAGAAGCCCTAATCTTAGGTACGAAAAAGGCGAGTGATCTATGAGTCGTGGTCGCCAGAAAATATCGTTTGAAGGCCTTTTGCAGGAAAACGTCCTCGGAACTTTTACTGTGATACGTGGTTTTGCTGACCTCCGTGATCTCAATGAGGTCTCAGTTGCTATGCCCTACCAAGGAGCTATGAATGGTCAGGGCACTGGCTATCAGAGACAGCTCGACGAGCAACATGTTGAAGACATTAAACGGTTTCTAAGCAAGGGCCGCTACCGCTTTTTCCCCGAGATTGTCCTTAGCCTCAGGAGCAAAGGGGCGAACGACCCAATCGTTTCTTATGACAAGAAAAGATCGTCACCGAGAGACAGAGCCTATAGGGTTTCTGTGGGACTCAAAGCGCTACGTGAGGATGGCTTCACGAGAATCCGCAGGATTGACGGTAACCACCGTCTGGAGGCAGCCAGGCGCCTGTTAGAAGAGCAGACGCGGTCTGCTTCCTTCAAGGATTTCACCAAAGCCCCTTTCTGCTTCGTCATCTTGAACTCGGATAGGCCGGAGGATGACGAGTTGGCCGAAGCCATGCTTTTTAATCTGATTAACAGCAAGGCCCTGCCCATCGCTTCAGAACACAGCCTTTCGGTTCTGATGCGCGATGAAGGAGCCGCCACCGAACGGTTCGTTGAGGACCCTCAAGTGTATCTGACACGTTGGATATGTGACAAAGTCAGGGACTGGCCTAATGGTTTCTACACCGCAATGGGAGACAATCCTATGACTCGCTTGCATTGCGCGGCTGGCGTGTTACTCCGTCCTGATGGGATCTCAAAGTCAACTCGGCAGAGCATGGAAACCGAAGCAAGGCATCTTTTTGACCCACTGTATGATCTGGCAGTGAGGTTAAGTGACCACCATGATAAGTTCGTACATTCTTATGCATTCCTCCCTGTCGCAGCCGAGATCTATACCCGCTACTCGAAAGTCGATCCTGCAAAAGGAGCGAATACGGAAGTCGAGCGCCTCCGTCGCGCAGAACGCTGGCTACGAGACTTCGCCCGCTGGTTTGAAAATGTCGGAGGCACAGACATGCCCTTGCCAGCCGATCCCTCCATTCTCTGGACCATTTTTAAGCGTGATTTCGACAAACGAGCGGGTAAGGTCTTTATTGCTATATCCTTTAGTAGCGAACGGAATCTTCAAGATGTAGGAACGGCAATTGATGAGGCGCTTGATCGGTTCAACACTGAACACCCAAATACTCCACTCGCACCAAGGCGTGCAGACAAACAAAAGGGCGCAAGCTATGAAATTCCGGCTTGGATATTCTCAGAAATCGACCAAAGCAGGTTGGTCATTGCAGATCTGACCGATGAGCGGCCGAACGTTTACTGTGAAGTCGGCTACGCAAAGTCAAAAGGGATCCCATTTATCTTGACCTTCCATAAAAGGACGCCCGACGATAAGCCACCATGGGACCGGGAATCGTCGCCGGGCAACAAAGTTCATTTTGACCTAACACCCTATCGTTATATTTCATATGAGACTGCATTTGACCTGAGAGATAAACTAAAACAGGAACTTGATGCTTTTGTTGTGAGAGCAAGATAGAGGAAAGAATCTTTTTATAGGCTTGTAATGAAGATCAGCGTTTCGTTCAAAATGAAGATTAATTTCTTCACCGCCGGTCGCTAAAGTGAAAAAGATCCTTGAAATGAAGCCGTTGCATAACAGCCGTCCCAAAGATGATCAACGACTGGCTGGAGGATATCGACTTTGGACACTCGATTCGGAGGATAACCCATGAAAAAGCCGCCTCAAGAACTGGTCGATGCATTCTTTGAATGGTACTCGAACGATCCCCATTCTAAGAACGAAGACTACTATAGCAAAATAATTACAAAGAACCATCTGTCTGGGTTGTCCAAATCCGAGTTCATAGAATTCTTTTACCAGTTCGCTCACGAAGGCGGTAAAGTGCAAAGTGGTGGTTATCGGACAAGCAGTCGGTTCCGGCAGACTATCGAGACTCAATATGACCAATTCCGTCAGTTCGTTCTGAATCCATTCGACTCGGATTTCGATGTGGAAAAATGGCTCGCAGGGACGAAAGCCTTTAAAAATTTCGGCATCGGTCTGGCAACCATCTATCTGAACCGGATAGATAAGAAGCGTTTCCCCATCATTAACAACAAAGTCGCCACTTCGCTGGCGATGCTCGATATTCAGCTCCCATCGAATGAAGTAAAACGTTACCAGGCAGTCGAAGAAGCGCAAAAACAAATCATGAGTTGGTTTCCTCAATTTGAAAATTTTTATCAAACCGACGCGTTGAACGAATTTTTCGTTGGCGATAAGGAAAGGCAGAAGATGGTTGAGGATATATTGACAAAGGTTGCTGGAGAAACAGCAAGTTTGCATTACTGGCTTTATGCCCCAGGACGGAACGCCAAGTTTTGGGATGAGTGCTGGCAGAAGGAAATAATGGTGTATGGAGCAGATCCATTGGTGGATTTACAGACATATGAAAGCAAAGATGCCATAGAAAAGGCACTCAAAGAAGCATTGGGGCTAAAAACGAGACCAACAAACGATGCTCGTGCTGCTTGGGAATTCTCCCATGTCTTAAAACCAGGCGATGTCATCATCGCCAAGAAAGGCAGAAAGCAATACATAGGCTATGGCATCGTAACAGGCCCCTACGTTTATGATACCAGCCGGGTCACATATCGTAATGTGAGATCCATAAAATGGGTAAAGAGAGGGGAATGGAGTGAGGCTGGGGGGCCTATCGTTTTAAAGACCTTGACCGACATCACGAAATATCCGGAGTATGTTGAAAAACTCAAAAAACTAATCGGCATACAGGTTCCCCCACCCAGCAGACCGGCACTCAACACGATCCTATACGGCCCCCCAGGCACTGGAAAGACATACGCCCTCCGCAATGAGTACATGAAACGCTTTACTGAAAGCCAGATGGTGACTCGGGAGCAGTTTGCCCAGGAAATCGCCGGGGAGCTGACCTGGCTGCAGGTAATTACCATCGTTCTCTATGATTTGGGGCCGGCAAAGGTGCCCGACATCTTTGAGCACGACCTGCTGCAAGCAAAAATTCGTCTCCAGGCAAATCAGACCCCGAAGAACACAATCTGGGCCTGGCTGCAGCGGCACACCAAAATTGACTGCCCGAACGTGAAACATGCGCAGCGGGATGAACCGCTGATCTTTTCCAAGGACGAAAAAGCAGTCTGGACCATCGACCGAGATATGGTTGACGAACAACTTCCGGAATTGATCGCCAAACTTAAGAAGTTCCGAGAATTCAAGCCGATCTCCAAGGAGATCAGGCGTTTTGAATACATCACTTTCCATCAATCCTACTGCTATGAAGATTTTGTAGAGGGCATCAAACCCGTAATGTCCGAAGAGGGGGACGAAACGCTGACCTATGAAGTTAAAACCGGGATTTTCAAGAGGATGGTCCAGCTGGCTTTGAATGATCCCGGCCACAACTACGCACTTTTAATCGATGAGATCAACCGCGGCAATGTGGCCAGCATCTTTGGCGAACTGATTTCTCTGATCGAAGAGGACAAACGCAAAGGAGCTCCAAACGAGCTCCAGGCGCAACTGCCCTATTCCCGACAGGAATTCGTGGTACCCCGGTAACCTTTACATCATCGGTGCCATGAATACGGCAGATCGAAGTGTGGAGGCGCTCGATACTGCCCTGCGTCGTCGCTTCACATTCGTTGCTATTCCCCCGCAACCCGAACTCATTCAACAACCCGACAATCTGGACGTGAAACTCCAACGCCTTCTCATAACAATCAACGCGCGAATAGAGAAATTGTTGGACAAGGATCATTGCATCGGCCATTCCTATTTCATGGGTATTTCTCAGAATAATGACCCCTTTGTCGAATTGCGCAACATCTTTGCAACGAGGATTCTACCCCTGCTGGAGGAATACTTCTACGGTGATCCGGCCAAGATCGGTATGGTTCTGGGTGAGCGGTTTGTGACACGAAAGGACGAAACGATTTCGTGGGCGGCGGGTGATTGGGGCTCGGAAGATTACGATGAACGACGCGTCTATGCCGTTAATAATCCCCTGACACTGAAAATTGAGGATTTCCGTTCAGTCTATGAGGAATAGAATCCAGGTCTTCGAGCATACGACGCTGTCCACGAAGGATGGTGGTTTTAAAGAATCCCACTTTCGGTCTTTGGTGCGATACAACGAACGCCATGGCAACCGGTATTTTGCAGTCGGGCTGAACCGTATCCATTTCCGAAACTATGTGGGAGTCATTCAAGTCGGAAACCTAACGATTGAGATTCTGCCGAAGGCGGATAAGGATCCTGACTCAGAAACCGTGAAGAATAAATGGCAGAAGGCGTTGATCGAAATGCTCCGACAATCCGGATTTATCCGGGTGGAATCAATGTCCGATGCCCGGTTAAGATTGAGATCGTCCTCGCTGCTCGATATCTTCTTCGAATCCTTTCTGGCGGAAGTCGATGAGATCGTGCATCATGGTTTGGTTCGTAAATATCGGCAAACCTGTGGGAATCTTCCTACCCTGAAAGGGCGCATCCTCTTTCATCGACACCTTGTGAAAAACATTGTCCATCGCGAGCGTTTTTTCACAACTCACGCTTTCTATGACCGCAACAACCCATTCAACCAGGTATTGCGTGTCGCGTTGGATAGGCTCGTTCGGGTCTCGTCGAATCGGCATCTCATAGCCCTTACACGCAGCCTCGCTATTTTATTCGAGGATATAGATGCCGTTAAAGTCACAGAAGAGACCTTCAGCCGCCTCCCTTACAACCGGAACACTGAACGCTACCGCAGGGCGCTGCAACTCGCCCGCCTGATCATACTAAACTATAGCCCCGATGTTCGTGGCGGCAGGGAGGATGTCCTGGCGATTTTGTTCGATATGAATTCCCTGTTTGAACGCTATGTCTACGTTCAGCTTAAGCGGTCGGAAGCGAAACAGGCGTTCCTCCGGATCTCATTCAGGGCTCAAGTACCCCGCCGCTTCTGGTCTGCAGATGGTATGCAAAAGTCCATCCGTCCTGACATTATGGCCCAGATCGGTACCGGTCCAGATCACGAGCGGGTCGTCATGGACACCAAATGGAAAATTCCAAACAATGGTAAACCGGGCGACGCTGATTTGCAGCAGATGCACGCATACAACGTCCAGTTCGGTGCTCGGCGGAGTTTTCTCCTCTACCCGAAAGTCGGCAACATAGCGGACGTTCGAGGGAAATTTTCACAGGGCGAAGCGCTTCAGCCATCTTTTAACCATAACTGTGGAATGGTATTTCTTGAACTGTTCGAAGGTGATAAACTGCGACGCGATCTTGGAAAAGACCTTGTCGCGATGCTTACAAGCGCTGATTGATATCGCCATCCATGCTCGGATAAACCCCCAAAAAGGGACCAAACCGGAATTCCCCGAGCGAACATCCCCGCCTCAGATCATGGTTTTTCCCTACCCGAATGTTTTCTGAATCGCATTGCCCAATGCTCTGAAATGCTTTCCACGATTATCTTCATCCTGACCTATATCAGCGTCGCTATCGGGCGGGGGATTTCGAGTTATAATTAAAAGTTGTGTTTAGAGGAAAAGGCGGTGTATCCACCGGT
>PCSF01000236.1:18234-19375 GCA_002771315.1 Desulfobacterales bacterium CG23_combo_of_CG06-09_8_20_14_all_52_9
AGCGTAACTGAACTGAAAAAGCCAGATTCCTTTGTTGATGATCCGATCACCGATATTTTACGTCAGGGAGCCCGTAAATTGTTAAGCCAGGCATTAGAAGCCGAGGTTGAGTTTTTTCTCAGCCAATACGGCGATCTTAAGGATGATGCCGGCCGACAGCGGATGGTCCGCAACGGGTATCTGCCCGAACGAGAAATCCAATCCGGTATCGGCCCCGTACCGGTTAAAGCGCCTCGTGTTCGGGACCGGCATGCCGATGCATCCCAGAGGATTTCGTTCAGCTCTTTGATACTACCGCCGTACCTTCGCCGCACCCGAAGCATGGAGGAACTGATTCCCTGGCTTTACCTTAAAGGGGTTTCCACGGGCGATTTCAGTGACGCCCTGGCCGCACTGGTTGGTCCGGGTGCTCCCGGACTATCCCCGGCAACGGTCAGCCGCTTAAAAATGACCTGGCAGCAGGATCTGGAACTTTGGCAAAAGCGCGACCTTTCCGACAGACAATATGTATATTTCTGGGCCGACGGTATCTATTGCAACGTGCGCATGGACGATAAACAGTGCCTGCTGGTCATCATCGGTGCTAGAAAAGACGGCGTCAAGGAACTGGTCGCCCTTGAGGGCGGTTTTCGTGAAAGCGAACTGTCCTGGAAGCAGCTGCTGCTGGATCTCAAGGGTCGTGGTTTAAAAATCGCTCCCCAGTTGGCCGTAGGCGATGGCGCCTTGGGGTTTTGGAAAGCACTGGCAAAGGTATACGGAAACACCCGCTGGCAGCGCTGCTGGGTTCACAAGACTGCCAATGTGCTCAACAAATTACCAAAGAGCCTGCAGGCAAAGGCCAAAGCCAAGCTGCACCAGATTTGGATGGCCGCTGAAAAGGATGAAGCCCAACGTCATTTTGATGAGTTTGTTGATGTCTACGCTGCCAAATACCCCAAAGCGACCGAATGCCTGGAAAAGGATCGTGACCAGTTACTGACCTTTTATGACTTTCCGGCTGAGCATTGGAGGCACATTCGTACCACCAATCCGATTGAATCGACCTTTGCTACGGTCCGGTTACGAACTGATAAAATCCGAGGCTGCTTTTCAGCCCAGACGGTTATCACAATGGCATTTAAACTCTGCGAGTGCGCTCAGA
>PCSF01000266.1 GCA_002771315.1 Desulfobacterales bacterium CG23_combo_of_CG06-09_8_20_14_all_52_9
TTTAACATATGTCTCGGCTTTAGAAACGATGCAGTCTACTTTCACTTCGTGCTTGCTGTCAAGCCGACTATCCGAATGCGGCCCTGCCCCACATTGACGGCTTCGTAAAAAGGTTTTATGAGCGCCATTCAAGTCTTTTCGGAAAAAGAGAGGCAAAGGGTTGAGCGTTAAAAATCTCAAGCTGTTTGAGGCACTTGTGCCGAGTTCTTGAGATTTAGCAAAACCCTTTGGATCTTCCGAAAAGACTTGCGGCGCGAGAAAAATCAGCCTTTTTACGATTTCATCAACATCGGGTCTTGAAGTTTTCCTTCTCATTGTGCAAAAGAAAAAGGAAGGGCGATCCGATTCGGAGGGGAAACCATGTCAAAGCAAAAAGCGGAAAAGGCGCCATTTTTCACGTGCCAAAGGTGCGGCACCTGTTGTGAAAAAGGCGGCCCTGCCCTTCATCAGGAAGACCGGAATCTCGTCGAATCCGGGCGGATACCGCTGAAGCATCTTTTTACCATCCGGCCCGGAGAAATCGTTCGAGATAACGTCAAGCAAACCCTCGTCCGCGCCGAAACAGATATCATTAAAATCAAGGGTAAAAAAGGTACCTGGTGCTGCATTTTTCTGGATACCGCTCAAAAAGCCTGCACCATTTACGAGGACCGACCTTTGGAATGCCGGATTTTAAATTGCAGAGAGCCGGAAGCCATGGAATCCCTCTACATTAAAAATCGACTTTCGCGACAAGATCTTCTTTCTTCCATCAAAGAGCTGTGGGATCTCATCCAGGATCATGAGCGCCGCTGTTCCCATGACACGGTGTTAAAACTATCCAATCCACACGGAGGTCGCCCTGATCCGGATGCCCAAAAACGACTTGATTTCATATTCAATTACGATGCGCACATCCGCCGTCTGGTGATCGAAAAAGGGAAAATGGACGCGGAACTCCTGGATTTTCTATTCGGAAGACCCCTGGCTGCAACTATTCCCCAGCGCTGACATGCAACCGGAGTTCAGAACATTTCATGCCCCGGTTTTCCATGACATCAGCGAGACAAGGGGCTTATTTATGATGGCTTCGTAAAAAGCTTTTGCAAGCGAGATTGGAGCATTTTTGTAAAAAAGAGATGCGAACGGCTGAGCGTTAATAATTTCAAGCTGTTTGAGGCGCTTGCGCCGAGTTCTTGAAATTTAGAGAAGCCGTGAGCATCTC
>PCSF01000276.1 GCA_002771315.1 Desulfobacterales bacterium CG23_combo_of_CG06-09_8_20_14_all_52_9
AGGGAAAATGTCAAAGCAGAAGTTTGAGCGGACGAAACCGCATGTGAATGTAGGAACGATTGGGCACATAGACCATGGGAAGACGACATTGACGGCGGCGATAACGAAGCTGAGCGGAATGAAAGGACTGGCGCAGTATGTGCCGTTTGATCAGATTGACAAGGCGCCGGAGGAGAAGGCCCGAGGGATCACAATAGCGACGGCGCACGTGGAATATGAGACGGCCAAGCGTCATTACGCTCATGTGGACTGTCCGGGGCATGCGGATTATATCAAGAATATGATCACGGGAGCGGCCCAGATGGACGGAGCGATACTGGTGGTGGGAGCGGATGACGGACCCATGCCCCAGACCCGGGAGCATATTTTGCTGGCGCGTCAGGTGGGCGTACCCAAAATAGTCGTGTTTTTGAACAAATGCGACATGGTGGATGACGAGGAACTGATCGAGCTGGTGGAGCTGGAGCTTCGGGAGCTGCTGACGTTGTATGAATTTCCCGGAGACGAAACCCCCATCATCAAGGGAAGCGCGTTAAAAGCGCTGGAATGTGAATCCGTGGACGATCCGGCGGCCAAATGCATATTTGACCTGCTGGATGCAGTAGACAGTTATATTCCCCAGCCGGAGCGGCAGATTGACAAGCCGTTCCTGATGCCGGTGGAGGATGTGTTTTCGATTTCCGGCCGCGGGACAGTGGTCACGGGTCGTGTGGAACGTGGCGTGGTCAAGGTGAATGAGAAGGTGGAGATCGTGGGGATTCGGGACACCATCAGCACGGTCTGCACGGGCGTGGAAATGTTCCGGAAGCTGCTGGATCAGGGCCAGGCCGGAGACAACGTGGGCCTTCTGCTTCGCGGGACCAAACGCGACGAAGTGGAACGGGGCCAGGTAGTGGCGGCGCCGGGGTCGATTACACCGCACACGAAGTTCAAGGCGGAGGTTTATATATTAAGCAAGGATGAAGGCGGGCGTCACACGCCGTTTTTTTCCGGGTATCGGCCGCAGTTTTATTTTCGGACGACGGATGTTACCGGCATATTGACATTGCCCGAGGGAGTGGAGATGGTGATGCCGGGAGACAATGTAACAATAACAGCAGAGCTGATCACCCCGATAGCGATGGAGAAGGAACTGCAGTTTGCGGTACGCGAAGGCGGCCGAACCGTGGGCGCCGGGGTCGTTAGTGAAAT
>PCSF01000102.1 GCA_002771315.1 Desulfobacterales bacterium CG23_combo_of_CG06-09_8_20_14_all_52_9
CACATGCCGGGCAGGAAAAAGAAGGACCCTCAAGAGTCCATTCGTTATGGCACTGGTCACAGCGCATGACCAGCGGGATCTCCTCAATAAGGAGTCGGGCACCGGCAAGGGGCGTATCCTGGGAGACGATATCAAAACAAAACCGAAGGCTTTCCGGAACGAGGGCGGTAAGTTTTCCTATCTTCAGTCGGATACTGTGGACCTTTGCCCCCTTAAGGGTTTCGGGAATGGATGCGGAGGCGATCGAAAGGATTTCCATCGCGATCCCCATCTCATGCATGGCCGAACACCTTGGCGCAGAACTCCCCAAACAACCCAAGGTCTTCACATACATGGATGCCGCTTTTTTTCATGGCTGCAATTTTGGCTCCTGCAGTGCCGCTTTTGCCGCTGATAATGGCACCGGCGTGTCCCATGCGGCGCCCGGGGGGCGCCGTGAGGCCGGCGATGAATCCGACCACCGGCTTGGAAAAGTGTTTTTCGATGAAACTGGCGGTTTCTTCTTCAGCGGTTCCTCCGATTTCACCGACGATCACCACCCCACGTGTTTCAGGGTCTTTTTCAAAGGCCTCCAGGCAATCAATGAACGTGGTCCCGGTGACAGGATCCCCTCCAATGCCGATGCACGTCGTTTGTCCGATCCCCTGCAGGGTCAATTGATACACCACCTCGTAAGTGAGGGTTCCGGAGCGGGAGATTACTCCGATAGGTCCCCCGGGTTTGTGAATGGGGCCGGGCATGATACCGACTTTACATTCGCCGGGGGTGATGATCCCCGGGCAGTTGGGTCCGATCAACCGGATGGCTTTCCCTGCAAGGTAATTTTTTACTTTCATCATATCCAGAACAGGGATCCCTTCGGTGATGGCTACAACGATCCGGATCCCGGCATCCGCGGTTTCCATGATGCCTTCGGCGGCAAACGCCGGCGGAACAAAGATCAAACTGCAGTCGGCGCCGGTTCGATCCACGGCCTCCCGGACCGTATTGAAGACCGGAATCCCATCCATTTCCTGTCCCCCTTTTCCGGGGGTCACACCGGCCACCACCTGAGTTCCGTATGTAACACATTGCCGGGTATGAAACTGACCCTCTCTCCCGGTGATCCCCTGCACCAGCACCCGAGTCTTTGCGTTGATAAAAATGCTCACGCTCCCCCCTTGGTCAATCAGGCTACGAGGCCGGCCACCTTGGCGGCGGCATCCTTCAAATCCACCGCCGTGGTGAGGTTCAGTCCGGATTCCGAAAGGATGCGACGCCCCTTTTCCACATTCGTCCCTTCCATCCGAACCACCACCGGAACCGTGATCCCGGTCTTTTTTGCCGCCTGGACCACTCCATCGGCCAGAACGTCGCAGCGTAAAATGCCCCCGAAAATATTGATCAGGATTCCCTTTACCTTTTTATCACTGAGAATGATCCGAAACCCGTTTTCCACCATCTCAGAGCTGGCACCGCCCCCCACATCCAGGAAGTTGGCCGGTTCGCCCCCCGCCCGTTTGATGATATCCATGGTGGCCATGGCCAATCCAGCGCCGTTGACCATGTTTCCGATATTGCCGTCCAGGTTGATGTAATTGAGATTGTACTTGGAAGCCTCAATCTCCAGGGGATCCTCTTCCGCCAGATCCCGGCATTCCAGGATATCCGGATGCCGGAATAAGGCATTGTCGTCGAAGCCGGCCTTTGCATCCAATGCCACCAGTTTATCTTCCGCCGTGAGAACCAAGGGGTTGATTTCCAGCAGGGAGCAATCATACTCTACAAATAGCCGATAGAGGCGGGGAAGCATGTTTAAGAATTGCTTCATCGCCGCCTGCGGCAATTCAAGGGCATAGGCAATTTGGCGACAGTGGAAGGATCGTATCCCATCAAGGGGGTTGATGAAGACCTTGACGATCTTTTCCGGTGTCCGGTCGGCCACCGCCTCGATATCCATTCCGCCGGCCTGGCTGGCAATGACCACGATCTTTGCCGTCGATCGATCGGGAACGATACCCAGATAAAGCTCCCGGACGATGGATAGACCTTGTTCCACCAGGACCTTGCCCACACGCCTGCCCTCAGGCCCGGTCTGATGGGTGACGAGCGTCATCCCGAGCATCTTCCCCGTGATCCGCTCCACTTCGCCCAGGGAGCCGGCTAACTTAACCCCGCCTCCCTTTCCCCGACCGCCTGCATGAATCTGGGCCTTGACCACCACCGGAAATCCGCCAAGGGTTGCCGCCGTCTTCACCGCCGCCGGCGGATCCCATGCAACCCCTCCGGCCGGAACAGGGATGTCGTATTTTTTGAACAGCTCCTTTGCCTGGTATTCATGTATCTTCATGGATCGTTCCTTCCGGATAGCGACCTGAAAATCAGGAAGGGACCGGTTTTCCATCCACTCCGGCCCCCACAACAGTCGGGTTCAGACTAGCCGATCACGCAAAGGACATCATTTTTTGCCACCGAATCGCCGGATTTGTAATGAAGGGCCTTGACCGTACCCGAAACCGGCGCCGGGAGGGCGTTTTCCATTTTCATGGCCTCCAGGATTACCACCGTCTCCCCTTCCATCACGCTGTCTCCCACCTGTTTTTTATAACTGACGATCATGCCCGGCATAGGAGCCTTCAAGGGAGTCCCTGCTTCAGGGGCGGCCTTTGCCGTCTCCACAGCCTTCGGTGCTTCAACAGCGGCCGGCTGAGCCGCAGGAGCCGGCGCTTCCGGCCGGGGAGCGGTTTTGCGAGCCGGAGCCTGCGCCATGGCCGGCATAGTCGGCATCATGGGCATTTGGACCGGCATCTGCTGGATGTAGCTGATCAGCGGGGAGCCCCCGACCTCATCCACCCCGACTTCAAAGTACTCGCCATCCACGAAGACGTTGAAGGTCCGAGCGTTTTCGCTCTTGGGTGGGGCGGCTTTGGCCGGTTTTTCAACAAGTTCACCCTCCAAAGCCTTTTTAACCAAGTTTTCCCGGGCTTTGACCTGTTCCAGGGTCATCGGTCGAACCTCGGCAGGCGGCTCCTCCTTCCCGTATTTCCAACTTAAAAATTTCTTTCCCGTCAGCGGATACAGGGCGTACAGAATCAGGTCATCCATATCCACGGCCAGATCGCCGATCTCGTTTTTGGCCTTCTCAAGCTCGGGTTTCAGAACTTCAGCCGGCCGACAGGTGATCGGTTTTTCGCCCCTGGAATATCCCTTGAGCGCTTTCTTCTGGACTTCCGGATTGATGGGCACGGCGGTCTTGCCATAAAGGCCGTAGCACAGGTCTTTCACCTGATCCGTGATCATCTTGTAACGCTCCTCCGGCGTGTCGAACAAAACATTGTTCAACGTCTGGATTCCCACGATCTGGCTCGTAGGGGTCACCAAAGGAATTTGTCCTAGGTCTTTCCGTACCCTCGGTAGTTCCCTGAAGACCTCATTGATCCTGTCTATGGCGTCCATCTGTTTGAGCTGATTGACCAGGTTTGACAGCATTCCTCCCGGAGTCTGGTGCAGCAGAACATTGATGTCGATGATGCTCATCTTGGAATCGTCAACAAGGTGCTTGTATTTGGGCATTACTTCCTTTTCAAGGATCTCGTTGATGGCGGCCAGGTGCCGAATATCGAATCCGGTATCGCGATTGGTGCCTAAAAGGGTCATGACCAACGGCTCAATGGCCGCATGGGAGGTGCGATAGGCATATGGGGACATACAGGTGTCCACGATGTCCACCCCGGCTTCGACGGCTTTCAGATGGCTCATGGCCGACATGCCGGAGGTGAAATGGCTGTGCAGGTGAATGGGCGGCTTCACGGCTGCCTTCAAGGCCTTTACGATGGCATAAGCATCATAGGGAGCGATCAGTCCCGCCATATCCTTCACGCATATACTGTCCGCCCCCATGGCTTCCAGGGCTTTGGCTTTTTTGACATAGTAATCCAGATTATAGACGTCTCCTCCCAGTCGGGGTTCCGTGAGGGAGTAGCAGATACTCCCCTGGAAATGCTTTCCCGATGCTTTGATGACCGGAACCACCGCATCGAAATTCCGGTAATCGTTCAACGCATCAAAGGTCCTGAAGATATCTATCCCGTTTTCCACGGCCCGCTTCACAAACGCCTTGGCCACGTCGTCGGCATAATTCCGGTATCCCACCAGATTCTGTCCCCTCAGCAGCATGGAAAACGGGGTCTTCTTGATGTAGCGTTTCAGGGTCCGGATGCGTTCCCATGGGTCTTCATTTAAAAAACGGTGCATGGTATCGAAAGTGGCGCCTCCCCATACTTCCATGGCCCAGAATCCCACTTCATCCATCATCTCCGCCACCGGGATCATGTCCTCCGTCCGCCCCCGGGTGGCAAACATGGACTGGTGTCCATCCCGAAAGGTCAGGTCTTCCACTTTCAGCGGATTTTTGGCCGCCGGTCTGCCTTTTTCATAGTTCATGGAGGTCATTTTGACTTGGTCATGATCGGTCATTTTTCTTTCTCCCTTGATCGTGTAGAGCCCGAGCGGCCCGAGGGTTAAATCCAATCACCTTGTTTTGGATCACTCGCCCCCTTGACCACTTGAGCCCTTTTTATTATCGATGATAGGCTTTCAGTTGCATCTGGGTCCGCATCTGCATCTGGGCTTGTCTTCCGCTCAACTGCCATGGGCTGAAGCGCTCTGGCGGAGGTTTGTAAGCCGCTGCTTTGGGCGCCAACTGCGATGCGATGGCTTCTTCTTCCATTCGGATGTATGCGGCCACTGCGGTAATGGCCGCAGCGATCGTCTTAGGGTTTTTCATAATGGGCTTCCTATCGGTCCATTACTGTGTTTACCGGTTCGGTCCCTGATCATACCGGTATGTTGCCGTGTTTCTTGGGCGGCCTCATCTCACGTTTGGTACACATGATCTCCAGTGCGTCGATAAGACGCGGCCGCGTCTCACTGGGTTCAATGACCGCATCGATATATCCCCGGTTGGCCGCTCGGTACGGATTGGAGAACAGGTCCTCATATTCTTGAATCTTTTCTTTTCGCTTGGCAGCCGGATCCTTGGCCCCCTGGATTTCCTTACGATGGATGATGTTGGACGCTCCCGAGGCCCCCATGACAGCAATCTCGGCGGTGGGCCAGGCAAAACTCATATCCGCACCCAGATCCCGTGAGCACATGGCCAGATAAGAGCCTCCGTAGTCTTTCCGGGTCACCAGGAGCAGCTTGGGAACGGTGGCCTCCGAATAACACCATAAAAGCTTGGCCCCATGTCGGATGATTCCTCCCCATTCCTGCTGGCTGCCGGGAAGATATCCCGGTACGTCCGCGATGGTGAGCATGGGGATGTTGAAGGCGTCGCAGCACCGGATAAACCGTGTGGCCTTGTCCGACGCATCAATATCCAGACAGCCGGCAAGAACCTGCGGCTGATTCGCGATGATACCCACTGTGCGTCCGTTCAGCCGGGCAAATCCGACGATCATGTTGCGCGCAAAATACTGATGCGGCTCGAAAAACTCCCCGTTGTCGACGATGCTGCCGATTACCGTCTTCATATCGTAGGATTGGTGGGGGCTATCCGGAATGATGTGGTTCAATTCCGGACAGGTTCGCCCGGGATTGTCTCCTGTCTCCACACGGGGTGGATCTTCCATATTATTAGACGGTAAAAAAGAGAGCAATCTTTGGATTTGAGCAATGGCATCTTGATCGCTCTCGCAGGCAAAATGGGCCACGCCGCTTTTTTCATTGTGGGCCATGGCGCCTCCCAGGGATTCGAAGGTGATCTCCTCGCCGGTTACCGC
>PCSF01000191.1 GCA_002771315.1 Desulfobacterales bacterium CG23_combo_of_CG06-09_8_20_14_all_52_9
AAGGCGTACAATTCGTACGTCGAGCTTTCGGCAACGTAGCAGATGCGGTGAAATCGGAAATCCCAAAGGGTTTTCAATTTGGCAAATAATTCAACTGCATGCCTTTTATGGTATATCCGATGAGTGGGCAATTGGAATGGTCAACTCCGTTCCAACACAAGGATATTCAAACACAATTCTTTTTTGCCAAATTGAAAACGATCAGTTTGGGTTATATCAACATGTTTGGTATTTCTAATAAATCCGAAATGTAAAATCAACCGCGATTCTCAAACGCGAGCAATTACCGCAGGCAGCCGGGCGGGCCGCTTTTTGACTCATCCTGGGCTAGCGCACTGCCTTGGGCAAAACCAATCGCAGGTTTTGGGTTGCATATGGACGTTGCAAAATGCGTCCGCTCTGTTAAAATTCTTTTTAATGGACGGGACATCACTCAAGCGCCCCCCACGAGCGGGCGAGGATGGGCATCCGCCGAGACTTTCAAGATCATCCGCCGTCTTCACCGCCAGGGCGTCACCATACTTCTCGTGGAACAAAACGCCAGGAAGGCCCTCGCCGTGGCCGACAGGGGCTATGTCCTGGAAACCGGAGAAATCCTTTTAAGCGGCCCGAGCCGGGAACTGGCTTCGGATCCCATGGTGAAAAAGGCCTATCTTGGCGCATGATAAAATCGGTGTTAAGGTTATTTAAACAGCTTGACTGCGGAGGAACCGACCATGAGTACTTCACCCAGAGAAATGTTGCTTCAAACGCTTCAGATCGGCTCGGGCCGCCCCCGGCCCGTGAAAGCCCCTGTGGGAAACCGGCTGCATTGCAAGGGGTGGCAACAGGAGGCGGCTCTCAGGATGCTTTGCAACAACCTGGATCCGGAATGCGGCGAGAAGCCCATGGAGCTCATCGTTTACGGAGGCACCGGAAAGGCGGCCCGGAACTGGCCCTGCTTCGACGCCATCGTCTTGTCCCTTTTAGATCTCGAAAACAATGAAACGCTGCTGGTTCAATCCGGAAAACCGGTCGGAATCCTGAAAACCCACACGCATGCTCCAAGGGTCCTCATCGCCAATGCCAACATCGTCCCCCGGTGGGCCACCTGGGAATCCTTCCACGAGCTGGATCGCAAGGGACTCATCATGTACGGCCAGATGACTGCCGGGTCATGGATTTATATCGGTACGC
>PCSF01000261.1:0-777 GCA_002771315.1 Desulfobacterales bacterium CG23_combo_of_CG06-09_8_20_14_all_52_9
CAAGGGCGAGAGGGTATCGGACCTTTGAGAATTTCAGCGCAATCATTTACCTTATCACAGGCAAACTGGATTTCAGCAAAACAGGATTACCCACTTGAGATGAGAAAGAGCCAAATCTTTTTTCATGGATGTCCAAGGCATCGGCTTTATCTTTGATAACATCGATGACTTTCAATGATGAGTTCTCGTCCGGATCCAGGAACCCGATATCAAAGCCGATGACCTTCGCCCCGCTTTCCGACAGAGCGTCCACGAGACGGGCCATCTTGGACCGGGGCCAGGGCCACCGGCCCTCAGCCTCCAGACTCTTTTCATCGATCAGCGCCATTATGGCATTTCCTGAGGAGGGAACCGGGCCTCGGGAAACAAAACGAAGATCGACGGTTTTCAGCTCCATCAATTCCAGGAAGGGGATTCCCATGATAAAAGCCACAATCGTCAAGATTAGGATCAAAACGGTGACGGAAAGGCGATGCAGTGAAGGGGATTTTGGCAACTGAATCATGAAGGATTCCGATTCAAATTAGCTCGTTAAAGCGGCATCCCCCAAAACGATCAGGGGCCGGAACCGGTCAGAGCATGGAAGACACATAAAATGTTATCTACCAAAATCTTGCCTACAAGACAACGAAAAGACGAAACCCCTTGACGCTAACGATGCAACTTCTTAGAATATTTACGATACAACATGGTAAAATCGATTCTGAATCGGTCATCCGGATTCCGCTTTCCGGAAGCGTGTTGTGCCATTCACTCTTGAACTGTCCACCCACTGGA
>PCSF01000261.1:823-1047 GCA_002771315.1 Desulfobacterales bacterium CG23_combo_of_CG06-09_8_20_14_all_52_9
GATAACCGCAGTCACCCTCTTTTTTCTGGCCGCATGTGCCGCACCCCTTTCAACGATTCCTTCCTCCCCGCTGGCACTGAACTCCCTGGATGCCCGGGTACGGTTTGTTGGCGACATTCCGGCGCCCGGGGTCGCGCATCTGACGGTCGATGTGGAAAACCGACTGATTGCCGTAAAGCAGGACGGCGGAATGGAATTCTTCAGCCGGAAAAAGGGCAAAGGGA
>PCSF01000149.1 GCA_002771315.1 Desulfobacterales bacterium CG23_combo_of_CG06-09_8_20_14_all_52_9
CTTCGCAGGATTCAACCGGGTAAATCATTGCGGCGTACCTATAAGTACGCCTCATTCCTCAGGATTTGCGCGCCTTGCAGCTGAAGCTTTTTACCTTGCCATCCCAATTTTGAGTTTTTACGATTTCATCAATGATTGGGTGAATTCAAACCGGGTGCGGTACATCTGGTTGCAACAGCATTCTATAGTTGCTGCCATGCCCCTGTCTTCCCCCGCTAACAGCTGGCAGTAGGACGGGGAATGCACCCGCCGTTGCAGTTCAAAGCACCCTTTCCATGGGTGGCCGGTGACTCCCGAAGATATAATCCGCGATCAGTTTTCAATGAACCCCTTGAGCCGGCGACTCCGGGTGGGATGCCGAAGCTTTCGGAGCGCTTTGGCTTCAATCTGACGGATCCGTTCCCGGGTGACGGCAAAATCCTGGCCGACTTCTTCCAGTGTATGATCGGCTTTTTCACCGATTCCAAAGCGCATTCTGAGAACTTTTTCCTCCCGGGGCGTAAGTGTTGCCAGGACCTTTCGAGTCTGTTCTGCCAGGTTCAAATTTACCGCCGCTTCTGAAGGAAGAATGAATTTTTTATCTTCAATGAAATCGCCCAGATGGCTGTCCTCTTCTTCCCCAATAGGCGTTTCCAACGAAATCGGCTCCCGGGCGATTTTGAGAACCTTGCGGACCTTATCGATAGGGATTTCCATTTTTTCGGCAATCTCTTCGGGAGTGGGCTCCCTCCCGAGTTCCTGTACAAGGTACCGGGAAGTGCGGATCAGCTTGTTGATGGTCTCGATCATATGGACCGGGATGCGTATGGTCCTAGCTTGATCCGCAATGGCCCGGGTGATGGCCTGACGGATCCACCATGTAGCGTAGGTAGAAAACTTGTATCCTCGACGGTATTCAAATTTGTCCACCGCTTTCATCAGGCCAATGTTTCCCTCTTGAATTAAATCCAGGAACTGGAGACCCCGGTTTGTGTATTTCTTCGCGATACTGACTACCAGCCTTAAATTGGCCCTAGTCAGCTCGCTTTTGGCCATTTTGACCTTTTGGTGTCCATCTTCGACCTTAACAATGATACGCTTGAGCGCATGCATGTCAGCCCAATTGGTCCTTTCCCGCGCCTGGATTTTTTCCAGGAGTTCACGGGTATCGACAAAAAACCGGGTCAGTTCGATGACCTTCAGCGATGTACGGCTCTTTGCCCATTTCAGGAATTCGGTTTTAGACCTGAACTTATCGCAAAGGCCGGTGATGGAAATATTCATGGACGACGCTCGCTCGGAAAGTTCATCATTTAAGGCCCTAAGTTCATCGATCTCTTTACGTATATCCTCTTCGATGCCCTCCATCACCGATCCTTCGAGACGCCAGTCCTTAAGAAGATCGAGAATCTTCAGGTTGCGGCGATTGATATTTTTTCGAATCGCCCGTTTTTCTCTTTGGGGAAACAGGGGTGAAAAAAGCTGCTCTCTGAATTCCAAGTTCTCCTCATTAATTTTTCGAACCTCGTGGATGGTCTTCACGAACCCTTCGATTTTTACAGCCTCATCCACATAGGCATCGCCCTCATCAATGTCCCTGAGAACATGTTTGGGGCGGATGAGGCCGTTTTCAATTTGTTCTCCGAGGCCTAGGATTCGATTTACGCCGATCTGGGTTTCCAGAAGGCATTTCAATACTTCTTGCTCTCCCCGTTCTATTTTTTTAGCGATTTCCACTTCACCTTCACGGGTCAGGAGAGTAACCATTCCCATTTCCCGCAAGTACATCTTGACGGGATCTGTAATCCCTCCCAGTTCCGAAGCAAACTCAGGGTCGGGAATGCTTTTGCTTCTAACTTTCTGTAGATTATCCATCGATTTAGGCTCTTCTTTGTCCAGCAGTTCGATGTTGAGATCGTTATGCATCACTTCCTGCTCTTCTGCTTGTTCCCGGGAAAGACGGTTTTGCCTCAGCACTTTTTTTTCTTGTTCCACGTTTAGGGAGCCTTTCTTTTGCCCCTTGACTAAAATTGGCCGAAACGCTTTCGTGCCTGCGGAGGCCGCCTCATTTTCTTGGGTTTCGTTCATGGCCTGAGTTTCGGTTTTTTTCATTGTTTTCAATGTGTTTTTCCATTTATTCTGCTTTTGAGGCATAGCCGATGACCTCCCTTAAGGGATTAATCCCGCTTGTGAATCATCCTCTGTTTTTCTTTCAAAAGGTCCGCCAGCAGGGCATGATCGTTCTCTTTTTGGGCGGCATGAATCCGTGCATTCAAGTCAGCCCTTTCTGGGCGGTCGCAATGCAATTCAAATTGCCGGATCAGTTTCAAGCAGCCCTCAGCATTCCAGGAATCTTCCCCGGCAGCCAGGTGAACGATGCGCTTCCCCGTTTCCGGATCTTTGCCCATGGAAATTACCTCAGGAATCAATGCCTCGGGTGCGCCTGTATAGCTTAGAATCAGTCGGCCGATATCCTTTAAATCAGGGTCCGAAAATTGTTCCACGATCCTGCGCGTTCGAATTTCGGGTATCATGACCGGATACTGGAGCATCATGGTGAGGATTTTTTTTTCGAAACGAACCGGCTGATCCGTTGAAAAGACATCATCGGCGGGCCCGCCTTGTTCAAAACCGTCTCCAAAGGTTTCCTTGGCGCCACTCTTTTGCCGTATGCGGAGCACTCTTTGAAAAAGCAGATCCTCTTCAATCCCAATCCCTTCGGCAGCGGCTTTCACGAATATAGACCGGTTTATCTCATCGTCAATGGAAGCCAGAGTGTTTTCCAGGTCGGATACGATGCGGCTTTTCCCTGAAGGGGTAGGTCCGTGCCGTATCTTTGCAGATTCGATTAAAAAGGACATGGCCGGCAATGATCGAGCCACCAGATCGGAAAACACTTTCGGACCTTTTTCTCGGACGAATACATCCGGGTCCTTCCCGTCCGGAAGCCTGACGATGCGGGCCGTCACGTTTTCACGGATAAGGATCGGAATAACCCGTTCGACGGCTTTAATTCCCGCCACATCCGGATCGAATACAAAGTAAAAAGTCTGGGCAAAACCTTTCAAGAGCCGGATGTGATCCGGCGTTACCCCGGTCCCCAGTGTGGCAACAGTATTCGCTATGCCATGCTGATGGAGCGCAATGACATCAAAATATCCCTCCACGATAATCACCGAATCGGACTCCCGGCACGCTTTCCTCGCTCGATCCAAGCCATACAGCGAACGGCCCTTCTGGAAGGTCGCCGTTTCCGGTGAATTGAGGTATTTAGGAAGGGAATCGTCCAGGACACGCCCTCCAAATCCGATTACCTGGCCTCCCAAATCCCGGATGGGGAAAAGAATCCGCTCCCTGAAGCGGTCGTAGCCTCCGCCTCCTTTTTTTCTGGGGATGACGAGGCCCGATTTGAACGCCGTATCCGTTGGGATGCGTTTCCGATTCAAATGCGCGGCAAAATGGTCCCATCCCTTGGGTGCATATCCGATCTGAAACGCTTCCAAAGTGGCATCCGTGATGCCTCGTTCACGGAGATATACCCTTCCGACCTCCCCGTTTGATTCGTTCAAAAGGATCGTGTGATAATACTCCATGGCCATTTGGTTGATTTCAAGGATGCGTTCCCGGTCGGTTCTAACATATTGCTGTTTGGACGAAGCCGCTCTTTCGGGCAGGGGAATACCATATCGCTTTGCCAAGGCAGTGGTTGCTTCTAAAAATGAGGTTCCCTGGTATTTCATCAGAAAGGTGAAGATGTTGCCGCCTGCACCACAGCCGAAACAGTAAAAAATCTGCTTTTCGGGACTTACCGTGAATGAAGGGGTTTTCTCGGCGTGAAACGGGCAGAGCCCGATGAAATTCCTCCCCGCCCTTTTCAGAATCACCACTTCGGAAATCACCTCAACAATGTCGGATGCGCTTCTGATCTCCGAGATCTTCTCGTCTGGAATCCACCCGGTCAAGAAGGGCACCCTCCATGATTTTGCAAGGGTACTGACGGTTATGGGAAGGACCTGTCAGGATTGACTGAATACGACCGCTCGTTTTTATCATCATTAAGATGCGATCGAACGGATAATGACCATACTTTATGATTTAATTTAAACCCTTTTTAATATAAATGCTCGATAATTATTTGTCAATAGTTTTTTATCTTATTCCTGTCTTTTTTAACGGGTCATCAGGTAATAAATCGATTGGAAGAGGTTATTTTCGGGGTTAAATACGGCTGGCGATTTGGATCGCGTCTTTCAGGTCAAAACGATTGCTATAGAGCGCCTTGCCGGTAATGACACCTACCACACCGACTGCTTCAAGGGGAAGAAGGTTTCGAATGTCATCCAAAGATGAAACGCCGCCCGAAGCGATGACCGGGGTCGATACGGCTGATGCAAAATTACGCGTGGCTTCGATATTAGGTCCGGTTTGCATACCATCCCGGAGGATGTCGGTGAAGATAATCGCGGCCAGTTCCAACCCTTCGAATCGCTTGGCTAGATCCGCCGCCCGCATTCGGGTGGTCTGGGTCCATCCGTCCACTGCAACCCATCCTTCTCTGGCGTCGATTCCCACGGCTATTCTATCCGGATACTGCGCCGCTGCTCGTTCGACTATTTCCGGATCAGAAAGGGCCGTCGTTCCGATGATGACCCGCTCAACTCCCATGTCCAGGAACTTCTGAATACTTTCCGCGTCACGGATCCCTCCTCCCACCTGGATCGGGGTGTTGACTTTTTCGATGATGCGTCGAACGGTGGAATGATTGACGGGACGCTTTTCAAAGGCGCCATCCAAATCCACGACATGGAGGATCTCAGCCCCTTTTTCCGCCCATCTTTCGGCCACTTGCACCGGATCGTCTGAAAAGACCGTTTCATCTTCCCGACGACCCTGTTTGAGGCGGACGCACTTGCCCCCCCGAATATCGATTGCAGGAATCACGATCATATTCATGAAATTCCATAAGCTTGCGGCGAAACGGTTACAAGAGCCCCTTGGTGGAACGGACTTGGCGGATGCGTTCATCCAGCGACGTTGCCTTGCCGAGAGCCCGTCCCGCCCCTTTGAAGATGGATTCGATGATGTGGTGATGATTTTCGCCATACGGAACATGAATGTGGAGATTCATTCCTCCCCGAGTGGCCAACGCCCGAAAAAATTCCTTGGCCAGGGAGAGGTCGAATCCGCTTGTCCCCGCTACGGTTACATCCACTTTGAAGACCAGAAACGGACGGTTGGAAAGGTCCATCGTCACCGCACTCAGGGCATCGTCCATCGGGGTGACGGCATGTCCGAATCGACGAATCCCTTTTCTATCCCCCAGGGACTCCCGGAGTGCATCTCCGAGCACAAGCCCCACATCTTCGACGGTGTGATGGAAATCCACTTCGATGTCTCCCGATGCTTTAACGGAAAGATCGAAAAAGCCATGAACCGTAAACAGGGAAAGCATATGATTGAAAAATGGGATGGGAGTATCGATATGGGCTTTGCCGCTTCCATCCAGATCCAATCTGACCTGGATCTGGGTTTCCCCGGTTTTGCGACTGATGTCGGCGGATCGTTTCATTTTTCAGGCTTTTTGTAACGGTGACACGCATTCAAGCGTTTGGCCGCCATATGATGCACTCTAAAATAAAAAAAGTGGAGATGAGGGGGATCGAACCCCTGACCTCGGCATTGCGAACGCCGCGCTCTCCCAGCTGAGCTACATCCCCATCCAGGCCGACTTGTATAGCATGCGGTTCCAAACGGGTCAATGAAAAAAAGCCTTGT
>PCSF01000046.1:0-845 GCA_002771315.1 Desulfobacterales bacterium CG23_combo_of_CG06-09_8_20_14_all_52_9
CAGGAGGCTGGAAAGCCTCCTATCTCCCCTGGCCCACAAGCCCTCCAGAAGGCTGACTTCCGGGTTTTGCCATTTGAACTGAATGCCGGGTCGGTTAAGAACCCTTTTTAGGCAGACGATTTTTTCCCGGGATGCTTCAAGGGGAATCTGGGGTGCCCATTGGAAAGGGGTGTGCGGTTTCGGAATAAATGTCGCCACGCTCACATGAAGGGTTCCTCTCCCTTTTCCTTTTTTCCGTACTCCAGAACTGTTCAATTTTTGAACGAGGTCAACCAATGCCTTGATATCTGCATCGATTTCAAAAGGGAGTCCGACCATAAAATAAAGCTTGATGACTTGCCACCCGAGTTCAAAGGCGTTTTGAACCGTTTCGATAATCTCGGCATCTGTAAGGTTTTTATTCACAATATCCCTCAGGCGTTGACTTCCGGCTTCCGGAGCGATGGTAAAACCGGTTTTTCTCACTCTTTGTATGAGCTGCATCAGCTTCGGGGTCAGGGTGCCCGCCCGAACGGAAGGAAGCGATATGGCCACTTTCTGGTCCTCACAACGACCCATCAGCTTTTCCATAAGATACCCGATCGCCGTGTAATCTCCGGTACTTAAGGAGAGCAGAGAAATATTGTCATAGCCGGTAGCAGCCAAGCTGTTTTGCGCCATATTCAAGAGGTCGTCCGGAGACCGTTCCCGAACGGGCCGGTAGAGGATGCCAGCCTGACAGAAGCGGCATCCCCGAGTGCACCCCCTGGCGATCTCGAGTCGAAGGCGATCATGAATGGGCTTTCCAAAAGGGACGACAGGATTGAAGGGGAATGGGGCTTCGGTCAAGCTCGGCACCACGGCCC
>PCSF01000046.1:992-1134 GCA_002771315.1 Desulfobacterales bacterium CG23_combo_of_CG06-09_8_20_14_all_52_9
TGTCCCCTTCTGCATTCCAATCGAGCCATGCCCGGGACAGTTTACGGATCACTTCTTCAGCCTCACCGATGACGATCGCATCAAACACCTCCGCCACGGGCTCCGGATTACACATACAAGGCCCCCCGGCAATCACCAGCGG
>PCSF01000046.1:1144-17617 GCA_002771315.1 Desulfobacterales bacterium CG23_combo_of_CG06-09_8_20_14_all_52_9
CCCCGCTCTTTTGCGAAAAAGGGGATTTTTCCCAAATCCAGCATATAAATCACATTGGTATAATTCAGCTCATAAAGGAGGCTGAACCCCACGATATCCATCTGATTCAGCGGTGTTTGGGTTTCCAGGGTCACAAGCGGCAACCCGGCCGCCTTCAGGCGGTCGAATAAATCTTCGCCGGGCGCAAAAACCCGCTCGGCAAAGACTTTAGGGTCTTTGTTCAGGATGTGATATAGGATTTGTATCCCGAAATGGGACATGCCGATCTCGTAGAAATCGGGGAAAGCCAGTGCCATCCGCAGTTGGACATGGCTCAAATCCTTTCGACAACGGTTGGTCTCGCTTCCCAGGTAGCGGCTGGGGTGTTCCAGAAACGGCAAGAGGTCTTGAATTTTTATTGGGTCCATAGTATCCGGTTTTAAGTACATCAGAGTATTTAAAAGACCGGGAACTTCCAGTCCGTTGAATAACTTTATAGATGAAAAACAGCCTTTTTGCCAAAGAAAAAACCGGCATGATCTTTTCTCGCATTCTTTTTTCCATCGTTTTGTTCTTGTATTATGCCTTCTTTGCCTTTCCCCTGGCAAATGCCTCATCGGAAAGGGAGACGCCCATTGTTCGAGCGGTCAAACGGGTGGCTTCGGCCGTCGTCAACATCAATTCCGAGTACGAGGTCCGATCCCGGCGCAGCCCGTTTTCAGGGTTTTCCACGGACCCTTTTTTCGATTCCTTTTTCAAGGACTTTTTCGATCCCGGTTTAGAGCGTCGCCATAAACGTACTAGCCTTGGCTCCGGGGTTATCATCGACGGAAAACGAGCATTTATTCTGACCAATGCCCATGTGATCGAGCGAACCGGGACCATATCGGTTACACTGATGGACGAGCGGGAATTCAAGGCCACTATCATCGGTGCGGATCCGGACTCCGACCTGGCCGTCTTACGTGTCGATTCCCGTGAAAGACTCCCTTCCGTCGAGATGGGGAATTCCGACGATCTACTCATCGGCGAGACGGTGATCGCCATTGGGAATCCCTTCGGATTCAGCCACACGGTCACTACGGGGGTCATCAGCGCCTTACACCGGAGTATCCGAACCGAAGACCGGGTGTTTTTGGATTTCATCCAAACCGACGCCTCCATCAACCCGGGAAACAGCGGGGGTCCCCTGTTAAATATCCATGGAGATTTGATCGGCATCAATACAGCCATTTATGCCAAGGCCCAGGGGATCGGTTTTGCGATTCCCATCCATCGAGCGATAAGGATCGTCCAGGATCTCATCCGATATGGGGAGGTTGTCTCCTCATGGTTCGGCATTGTGGTTCAGGACATTGATGAGCGAATGTCCCGTTACCTGGGGCCTTCGAATGCCAGAGGGGTTTTGGTGAAGGCGGTGGAGACGGGAAGCCCGGCCGAAAAAACCGGCATTCAAAACGGAGACGTCATTCTTTCGGTGGGAAAGCAGAAAGTCGTTTCAGCCGAGGATTACCTGGCGGCAGCAAAACAAGTGGCCGTGGGGGACACCATTTCCCTTCACATTTTACGGAAAAACCAGGAAAAGGTTCTTTCCTTGACAACCCGGTCCTTCCCGCCGGAGCTGGCGGAAGCCCTGGGAAGGCGCCTTTTAGGAATCCTGGTGGAAAATCCGAATCGTCATCAAAAAACACCCGCAAACGCCGGAATTCCCGAGGGTGTTGTCATCACCAAGATCGATCCCCGATCCGAGCTTGCCCAAATCGGTGCTAAGCCGGGTGATGTCATCCGCCAAATCGATGAGATTCCGGTACGCAATGTTGACGATTTCAAAAAAGCCGTCGTCCAATACCGTCAGAAGCCGTCGGTGGTGATTCTTTTACAGCGGGGGGATCAAGGATATTATATCACCGTTAAGCTTTAGGGGGATATCCGTTTTTTTTGGAACCGTGTTTGATATCAGAGCAGGGATATTATATCATTGTTTAGCTTTGATGGCTTCGTAAAAAGGTTTTCTGAGCGCCATTCAAGTCTTTTCGGAAAAAGAGAGGCAAAGGGTTGAGCGTTAAAAATCTCAAGCTGTTTGAGGAACTTGTGCCGAGTTCTTGAGATTTAGCGAAACCCTTTGAATCTTCCGAAAAGACTTGCGGCGCGAGAAAAATCGGCCTTTTTACAATTTCATCAAGCTTTAGCGGGGTCTTGCTTACCTCTATGTTCACCGTTTATGAAAAAGGAGGATTCCCATGAAAAAGGGTATTTTGGTGATTGTTTTTTTGGGCATTATCGCTGTCCTTCTCCATGTCCCCGGGGTTTTCGCAGATTCATGTGATCCGGGGCATGTCTGGGTGCCACCCCACACCACGCCAGACGGGGTATGGATCAATGGGTTCTGCAGGCCTGTGGAGAAGAAAGGCTTCCTCTGGGTGGATGGTCATTCTAATCCTGAAGGAGTATGGGTGCCGGGCTATTGGAAACCGATCGGCCCACCTCCTCCAGGAAAAGTATGGGTGCCGGGTTACCTTGACCCCAAGGGGAAATGGATGGAAGGATACTGGCGTCCCCACGAGGTCCCCGGAAAAGCGTGGATGCCGGGCCACTACAATCGAAAGGGGCACTGGATTCCAGGCCACTACCGATAGCACACTTCAACAGGGTCCGGGGTTTCCGGTGATTATTCCGGAAGCATCACCGTCATCCCTTTTTGGACGGTCCCTTCCGTGATATTACAGATGCTGAGCTTTTCTTTGACCTTCTCCGTCTGGATCTTTCCGGAAACCTCCACTTCCTGATCCAGGACTTCGCCTGTATTGGGATCCCGGATGGTGGACAGCTTTCCCACCCGGAATGCCTGACCCTCGGCGACGCCCTCCCGGGAACCCCTGTTGATATAGGCTTTATTTCCTTTTACCAAGACGATGTCGCCGGTCCAGGGAATATCTCCCAGTTTTGAGGTGAGAAACGACACCCCTTCATCGACGGCCTGTTCGATGGCTTTTCCGGCATTGGTCTTCTTGAACCCTCCCACATCGCCGGAAAAGCCGCCTTTGGATATTCCCACCGAAAGCCCGGTTTTCGTCACCTTGCCGTAACATTTTTTCGATGCCAGAACCTGGCCTGTGCTCGAATCGATGATGTACATGACCGCATTGATTTCGGACGTGCCGCCTCCTGCCCCGACGCGTATCCCGCCGAAGCCGATTCCGCCGCCACCACCGCTGGTTCCTTCGTCAAAGTGGGTGATATCCCCTTTGATGAGAAGTTGCGCCGGAGTCATCTGCCCTGTGACCACCTGCTTGCCTCCGCCGGCGGCCCTCCCGCTTGCTGCGAGATCCTGCTCGTCCATGGCCTCCTGCCGCATATCTTTTTCCCCCAACACGACGAAATTCCCGGCTGAATTCAGGCTGTCCGTCAACACGGCACCCCAGGCGTCTCCCAGGTCCCATTGTCTGTGCCAGCCGGAATGATTTTCGAATTTGGTCACCATAATGGAATAGCGCATCCCCTTTTGTGCCGCAAATCCGATCCCTGTTGAAACCATCATCAGACAAACCATTATCCCCAGCATCCGTATCATTACCTTAGAAAACATGGCTTCCTCCATTCAATTTTGGATTACCGTTTTGACCTATCTGAACTTTTATTGGAAACTTGATTTTTATCATAAAAAAGCAATCCCTTTCTGTCAAATATCAATGTTCGATCTTGAGAGGCCTCCACACATCGAGACTATCGCTTTTTAAAAAATCAACAACGGAAGCGTTCTGAAATCGCCAGGCTGAGATACCGGCTCCCTTCATTGGCCATCAATCGTTTTCCCACCATCAACTCCAAAAATCGGGCCACCTTTTCCTTCGATAACCCTTTAAATTGTATGAGGATTTCTTGAATGCTGCGCACGGAATCACAATAGAGATAAATTTCTCTGGACCTGCCCTCCAACCGATGATTCAAGGGCGACGCACCGGGTCGGCGCTGCCGAATGATCAAAAATTCCCCGCCGTCTGAAAAACTCAATATCGGATCCTTCTCCGAACCCTCATAAAGGCGCTCATACTCTTTCTTCCATTTTTTGACGCTCTCTTTAACAGGACGCCATAACCGCTTCTGATGAGTTCGATCTCCTCGATAGGCCTGTACCATCCAAGGGAGTTCTTTTGCCATCGCCTTGGGAAATAATCTCTGGTAGTCAGGATGATTATAAGCCCCGTGAATACCAAAGGAGGCCGGATCCTCCCATACCGGGCTTCCCCTTCCCAGCCAGAAAGAAACCGTGCGCAACGGTCGAAAAGGCTTGGCAAAATCCAAGAGCCTGAGCGTCTCGGCAACATCCGCCGCATCGCTTCCGGGAAAATACAGTATCAGGTTGGAAATGCTGATCATGCCCAACTTCTCACAGTGTTTCATGATCTCCAGGTTTTGAAGGGCGCAAGTTCCCTTATTCAACCTGTTAAGTAATGGGGTGCTTAACGCTTCTATCCCGATTTGTACTTCTTTGACACCGGCTCTTTGCATCCGCTCCAAAAGATCTTTCGGCGTGTCTGCACGAAGTTCGCAAAAAAAGTGGTAATCCTTTCCATGTGCTGCCAATTCCTCAAAGAGAGACTCAGACAGTTTCGGGGGAATGATGTTGTCGGTAAAAGCCACGGAAAGGACCCGGTGCTTTCGTGTGAGATGATCCACCTCCTTTGCGGCCTGGCCTGGATCCTTGCATCGATATCCGCGCCACTGGAGGTTCAAATTGCAGAATGCACACCCCTGTCGCCGGCTACGGGGACTGATCGTTTTCCGGTGCCACCAGCATCCTCGGGAGGCCTCAACGGGAAGCGTCGGGAAAAAGCGGTTTTCTGGGGGCAGCGCTTTTAGAAGCGCAAAATAGTCGTCATAGTCCGGCGATGAAAGGCTCCTAAGGTTCGGGATTTGATCGAACGTGACATCCTCTGTTGATTGAAACATCTCCCTTTGAAAAACCCCCTTGATAGGAGGCACGGGTTGATGTCTTTCTTTGTTTTGAATCAGGTGTTCTACGATGTGAGTCAGGGGCAACTCCCCTTCTCCGTGGACCAGGAAATCGATCTCGGGAAAAAAGCGAAAAAGAGGAGTTCCGCAAAGACCCGAAAGCGATGAGCCCCCCAAGACGACCTGGATCTTGGGCGCCTGTCTCTTAATACATCGAGCAAAATATAAAGATGCACTGAGCTGGCACAGACAGACGGAGATTCCGGCCAGATGAAATTCTTGAAAGGAAATACCGGATAGGATTTTTTCCGTGATCGTTCTGATGTCTTCAACGAGTTTGAAAAAATTGATCTTTTTGAGAACCGTTTTTTTTGATGCGTACCGTTGGAAAAGGCGATCAGCCGCGGTTTTCTTTTCAGGAAAGAGCAGCGCGGCGTAAACGGCTTCTGCCAACCATGTCCGCTCTGAAATAGCCTGATAAACCAGATAACCGATGGATTCGGCGACTTGAAGGTATGCATGGTGGGTATATATCGAAATATCCGGAAAACAGGATGTTAGGCAGCTTTTGAGGGCTCCGATCTGAACGGAAGGCCGATTGTAAAGAGGCCACGGGGCGGAGATGAGGACCACGCCGAATGGTGCGTGTATTTCAGGTTTCACGGGGTAGCATAACCACACGGTCTGTGTATTGATGGGTTCTATGCGAATGTTGGTGCCGCTTTGGATTTATTTAAACCATTGATAATCACCGTCCACCTTTCCAAACACATCAACCGGCCTGTTTGCCTTTGGCTGATCCGCTTCGAGTTCAATGAGCATTGAAAACGGGAAGCTCTTAAGTCCTTAAACACCGAAGCCTGGCTAGTTCTTCCGCATAGCCGTAAAGGTGCAGCCCCTTGCTTTCGATGATTATTTCTCCGTCTTTGACGCCGATTTCCGCGGCCATATATTCCTTGAGGTTCTGGATGGCAGCCATATTGGCCGGGAGCCCGTTCCACAGGTCCCAGGATCGGAAATACACAAAGAAATAGAGGGCACCGTCCTGAATCCGCGTGTCGATGTGTCTTAAGCAGGGTGGATCCAATAGCGTGTGATCCGAAGGGTGTGCGACTTGAAGGACCAGTTGATTGTTTCTTTCTCCGAAACGCCGGTACGTGTCGATCACCCATTCGATTTGGTTGAAATATAAAGCTTCCCCTTCTTTAAATACGATCCTGCCGTCGATGTTTCTTTTATCGACGATTTCGGTTCGGTTGTCTTTCCACCACGCTAATTTTTCCCCCGTTATGGGCACCCGGGTCAAACGTTCTCCATAGGTGTACGATTCACCAGGTTCTTTTCTAGGAGACATGAGATATTCAATATAAGCCCGATCATACCCCGGTCCCCCATAGATGTAATCGTGTTCCACGGGATTTGGAATTCCGCAGGAAGGCGGAATATCGGGGATCAAGGGTTGTGTCCCGGGATATTTCACATGACCGATGAAATAGTCGTATTCCAGCCGGGTCTGACCGGCATACGATCCCCGATCTATTTGAAATCGTCTGCCAACATCCAGTATGTCGTGAACGGCCTGGAACCACAAATCCGGGAGATCTCTGGCCTGTATCTGATAGATCTTCATGGGGTTTAATATCCTTTTCAAAAAGGAGATGTCAAAATCCTTCCGGAAGATAAATCAAATATCCAGAGTGTTCACTTCTAAAGCGTGGCTATTAATGAATTCCCGCCTCGGCTCCACATCGTCTCCCATTAAGATGGTGAAAATTTCATCGGCATCTATGGCATCTTCCACCTTAACCTGGAGCAGCGTCCGTGTTTCCGGATTCATGGTGGTCTTCCAGAGCTGTTCGGGATTCATCTCCCCGAGCCCCTTATATCTTTGGATCACCAATCCCTTCTTTGCTTCCATCATCAGATAATCAAACAGGGCCTTTTTGCTTTCAACCCGAACGGGTTCACCTTCTTTTTCTTTGCTGAATACCCGATGGGTCGTTTCCTCTTGCTTTAGAACGGATCTGCCCGCGTTCACGCATTGTTGGAAATCAGGAGAATACACCAGGCTCATGCCGATCTTTAAAAGATTGAAGTTGTTTTGAACAAAGGGTGTGGCATCTGCCGCTTCACCCATTTCTTGTGAGGATGAAAGATGAATTTCAAAAGTCTGTCTCTTTTCGTTCCACATTAATTCTTTTGAAGAAAAACCCATCGATAAGAGCGTTGCCATAAACCCGGACATTTTTTCCTTGTCTGCCAGGAATGCTTTGTCTTCGACTCCGCTTTTGATCAGCAATTCGACCAATCGAGGGGGGATTCCCCGTTGTTCCAATTTGGCCAATCCGGCGAAATAGGCGTTCAAGTTTCCGAGCAGACCATGAAGTTTATGTCCGTCGATCCTTTCTCCCGTGCGCTCCACTTCCACACGCTTTTGATCGCAAACTTTCTTCAATAAATGGTCACTCAGCTTCGTTTCGTCTTTGAGATAGACTTCGTTTTTACTCTTGGCTACCCGAAAAAGGGGCGGTTGTGCGATATAGAGATATCCCTTCTCGATAATTTCTTTCATTTGTCTGTAGAAAAAGGTGAGAAGCAGCGTTCGGATATGGGACCCATCAACATCCGCATCGGTCATAATGATGATTTTATGATACCGTATCTTTTCGATATTAAATTCTTCCTGACCAGCTCCGGTTCCCAGTGCGGTGATGATATTTTTGATTTCATCGCTGTTTAAGATCTTATCAAAACGAGCCTTTTCCACGTTGAGAATCTTACCCTTAAGGGGAAGTATTGCCTGGAACCGCCGATCCCTTCCCTGCTTGGCGCTACCGCCGGCCGAATCTCCTTCCACAAGGAAAAGCTCTCTTTGAGACGGCTCGGATATCTGGCAATCCGCCAGCTTTCCCGGCAATGCGGAGTCAACCAGCGAACCCTTGGTTCTGGCAATATCCCTGGCGCGTTTTGCGGCATCCCTGGCTCTTGCTGCGTCAATGGCCTTTGCTAAAATTTTTTTTGCAACCGATGGATTTTCTTCAAAAAAAACTGAAAGTTTTTCATTGACCAAAGATTCCACCATTCCCTTGATCTCGGTGTTGCCGAGCTTGGTCTTGGTCTGTCCTTCGAATTGAGGGGATTGGATCCGAACGCTGATAATGGCGGTAAGTCCCTCCCGCACATCGTCTCCTGATATTTTTGCCTGCAGGTTTTTGGGTATGCTATCATTGCTGGCATATTGGTTGATGGTTCGAGTCAGAGCCGCTTTGAATCCAACCAGATGAAATCCACCTTCTATTGTGTTAATATTATTTGCAAAAGACAATAATTTTTCCACATAGGTATCGTTGTACTGGATGCTCACCTCGATCTCGGATCCGTTTCGGGTTCCTTCTATGACAATCGGTTTATGAAGCGGCGTGTGCCTTTTATTTAGATACTCAACAAAGGATCGAATTCCCCCCGTATAAAGAAATTCCTCTTTTTTTTCAGTGCGTTCGTCTTCGATTGCGATCTTTAGGCCTTTGTTTAAAAAAGCCAATTCCCTCAGCCGGCGTGATAAAATTTCATAATTAAAATTATCGGTGGCCAGAATTTCGGTGTCGGGTTTAAAATGGATGACAGTTCCTTGTTTTTTTGTTTTTCCAATAATATACAGTTCGCTGGTTTTTTTTCCTTTTTCATAAGACTGATAGTAAATGTTTCCGTCAAGAAAAACCCTGACCTCGAAAAGCTTCGAAAGGGCATTCACCACAGAGACACCAACACCATGCAACCCTCCGGAAACTTTGTAAGACTTATTATTAAATTTGCCTCCTGAATGAAGCTTGGTCATGACTACTTCCACTGCAGAAACCTTTTCGGTTTTATGGATTCCGACAGGGATTCCACGGCCGTTATCCTCCACGGTCACGCTATTATCTGCATGAACGGTCACATAGATTTGGCTGCAATACCCGGCCATGGCCTCATCCACGCTGTTGTCAACCACCTCATAAACCAGGTGGTGAAGCCCTTCTACATCCACATTTCCGATATACATGGACGGCCTCATGCGAACCGCCGCTAAGCCTTCCAAAACCTCTATGCTGTCTTCGTTGTAGTTCTTCTGTTCCATCAAATCCTCATCGGCATGATTGCGCTGATAAACCGTTTATCTTTATTCCCTTCGATGTAACAGGGTTTTTCCGCACTGATGAGAATCAAAATGATATCTTCATCATCAATGACACTTAAAATTTCAATGAAAAACCTAGGATTAAAAACCGCTTCAATGGAAGGCCCATCATAGTTAATATCCATGTCTTCTTTGGACTCTCCGATATCAGGATTTGTTGTCTGGATCGTCAGTCTTCCATTAGTAAAATTAAAAACGACTCCCTTATAAGCATCAGACGACAAGATGGACATTCTTTTCAGCATCATCAAAAACACTTGCCTGTTAATGAAAACCTGACGGCTGCCGCTTTTTTCAAGAATGTCCTGATATTTCGGAAAACTGCCTTCGAGAAGACGAATCAAGACGGTTTCTTTTGCCTTTTTTAAAATGAAATGGTTACGCATGAATCCGACTTGAACCGTTTCCTGATCGTTCAATATTTTTCTAACCTCATTAAGCCCGGATTTGGGAACCAGTATCGACATGCCCGAGGGTAACTCGAATTCGGTTGTTATTTCACAATCCACACAGGAAAGCCTACTGCCATCGGTTGAAACCATGCGAATGATACGTTTTGGTTCAGAAATCTTTTCAAAGAGCACTCCATTGGTATGTGCGCGCTTGTTATCAGACGGTGCAGGAATGAAGATCGTTTGATCGATCATTCTATTAAATTCTTGCGAATCGATATCAAAATAAGACCCTTCTTCCAGTCTGGGTATTTCCGGAAAATCTTCAGGATTCGTTCCAACCATGCGATAAATGGTCTTATGGTTTCCGATTTGGATCCATCGATTTTCAACCTCTTGGAGGGTGATCTCTTCTGTTGGAAATTCCTTTGCAATTTCGTAGAATTTTCTTGAATTAAGGGCCATGATTCCGGCTGACTCCACCGTCGCAGGATAATTTCCCCTAAAGCCGGTTTCAAGATCGGTGGCTACTATGGTAATTCCGGCATCCTCGGCTTTGATCAGCACGTTTTCAGTAATGGCCAACCCGCTTCTTCTACCGGTGATCCCCTGTATCCTGGATAGTATTTCGGTGATATCCCTCTTATTGACAATTATTTTCATAGCTCTTTCCTTTTTATATTATCTTTAAAAAAAAGAATTTAATAATGCCACGTTAAAAGGGATATTATAATTCCAACCCATTCATTTAATAACTAATTATCGATAAAGAAACCAACATAATTTTGTTGATTCCATGTAAATTTCTTTTCAATTATCAAAATCAATATTTTAGGTGTTTAAAAACCGCCTTAAAATTGACAGGGTTTATACACGATGTAAACGGTTCTTCATCAAGCCGAGGGAACAAAAATATAAAGGCACTATATATGGTATTTGTTTAAAATGATGATAGCATATATATTGAAATAGAAAAGATATCAAGGTTTTTTTATTTCTTTTGGTCCAAACGAAGAACCGCCTTTGTTTGACAGGACCCCTAATATTTTTTACAGTCTTTTGGCCCGACCAAAAGAATATTAGAAAAAACGTAGACTTCAGGTAACCGAGCAAAGATGAAATTTATCGCGGATCTCCACATCCACTCTAAATATTCCAGGGCAACGGCAAAGAATCTAGATTTTGAAAATATACATATTGCTGCTCAAAAAAAAGGAATCTCTGTCATCGCTACAGGAGATTTTACTCATCCTGCCTGGTTTTCCGAGATTAAAGAAAAATGTAATCCTTTGGAAAATGGGCTTTTTAAACTCAAAGACTCCATTTTGAGGCATGCAGACCAACAAGTTCCACCGGTTTGCCAAAAGGGCCTTCAGTTTATTTTATCCTGTGAAATCAGCAATATTTATAAGAAAAACGGAAAAGTTAGAAAAAACCATAATATCGTTTTTTTACCGGATATGCAAAGTGCCGAAAGGTTCAACCGGAAGATGGAGAGGATCGGAAATATCCGTTCTGACGGAAGACCTGTCCTCGGTTTGGATGCTAGAGATCTTTTAGAGATCGTTCTCGAGACTTCGGAAACGGCTTTCCTAATACCGGCACATATATGGACTCCTTGGTTTTCTATTTTCGGATCCAAATCGGGTTTTGATGCCCTTGAAGAATGTTTCGAGGACCTTACGCCTCATATATTTGCCCTTGAGACCGGTCTTTCTTCGGATCCGGAGATGAATTGGCGTGTTTCTAACCTGAAAGGGTTAACTCTGGTTTCCAACTCAGATGCTCACTCAATGGAGAAAATTGCACGGGAAGCCAATCTGTTCGATACCGAACTGTCATTTTCAGGAATCCGGTCCGCCCTCATGGATAAAAAAAGAAGTCTTTTTAAAGGCACTTTCGAATTTTTCCCAGAGGAAGGGAAATATCACTTGGATGGCCATCGCAAATGTGGGGTCCGCCTCAAACCGGAGGAGACCCAAAAATATCAAGGGCTCTGCCCGAAATGCGGCAAGCCGCTGACATTAGGGGTGCTTCATCGGATCTCTGAACTGGCCGACCTTAATGAAGGAAAAAGGCCGGATGGTGCGATTCCGTTTTACCGGCTTTTGCCCCTTTCTGAGATACTGTCTGAAGTACTCGAAGTCGGCCCTGCTTCTAAAAAAGTTAAGGCAGCCCAAGACAAAATAATCAAAAAATACGGCCCAGAGTTGACCATTCTTCATGAGCTTCCCCTGAAATCATTGGAAGGTATCGATATCCCGCTTTTTAAAGAGGCATTGAGACGGGTCAGGAACTATGAAATTTTCATTCAGCCGGGATATGACGGTGAATTCGGAACGGTCCGGATTTTCACCGACTATGAGAGGCGCAAGCTTTTGGGTCAAAGAGACTTGTTCGCCTTAAAAGAAGCTGAAAAAGCGACTTTAAATATGGAGTGATAAAGGTTAAAAAATATGGACACCAAAATTTACAATGATCGATAGGCGGGGGTGTCCGAATCAGGGAAAAGGAGATTTTGCGATTCAAAACCTGGTGTTTAAAAAATGGTTTTTCAGTTCAACAGGCGCTGGATAGCCTTCAGCAAGGATCGTCGGATGAAAACCCTTTAACGCCGAGAGAACCTTTTTTGAGCGGATATCGGAAAATTCAAGAGATTCGGCAAAATATTTCCGGGTTAACCGTATCCCAACGAATCACTTTTCTTTTCGATGCGTATGGACACACATTAAAAAGAGAAACGGGAAAAAATATCGACGAGTCTTACGGAAAACTTCTGGGACTTGCCCAAGAGCATATGACGGATGTCGATTGTTTTTTGGATGCGGTTGCTCTTGCAGGGGATACGGATATCTTTGATAAACGCGCCCAGCAGGTGTCTTTGCTAATCCTGCATGCAGCCAAGGGGCTGGAGAATTTCCCATTGTTTTTATCGCCGGCTGCGAAGACGATCTGATTCCCCATGAACGCTCCAAGACAGAAGCAGGTGACATGGAAGAAGAAAGACGTTTGTTTTATGTGGGTGTCACCCGAGCCAAGGAAGGACTTTTTCTAACATGGGCCCAAAAGTGCACCCTTTTCTGTAAGGTCCGGCAACGACAGCCTTCCCCGTTTATTTTGGATATTCATAGAAAACTGATACAATATGAGGTGCAAAAGAAAAAGACAAAATCAAAGCGCGGGCATATACAAATGTAGTTGTTTCAGTGAGGAGTATGTGAATGGAATTGAGATGGGTATATATCACGGTGGGAAATTCCGAGGAGGCACAAGCCATCGGAAAAGCGTTGGTGGAGTCAAGGCTTGCGGCGTGTGTGAACATCATAGATAACATGCATTCGATTTATTACTGGGAAGGCAGACTTCAAAACGACACAGAGACAGTGCTGATCGCCAAAACGACAAAAAAAAAGGTCCGGCGATTGATCGAAAAGGTGAAAAGCATGCATAGCTATGAGTGTCCCTGTATCATCAGTTTTGCCATGACTGAAGGGTATCCGCCATTTTTACAATGGATAGAAGAACAGGTAAACTGATTATTTTAGGGTCGATCTCGCTTTTTTTAAGTGGAATCGCCATATCCCCCGTTTGGGCCGACATTTACCGCTTTGTCGATAAAAACGGCGTGATTCACTTTACAAATGTGCCCACTCAACCCGGGTATACGGTTTATATCCGGGAAAGGGGGACGGATATTCAAAAATCGGGTGTGGTTGTCTATGATGCGTACATCCGGGAGGCTGCTGAAAAACACGGTGTTGAATTGGAGTTGGTTAAAGCCATCATTAAAGTGGAGTCGGATTTCAATCCCTGGGCGGTATCCCAAAAAGGAGCCCAAGGGCTTATGCAGATCATGCCGGAAAACAGCCGCAGACTCGAGCTCAAGAATCCCTTCGATCCAAAGGAAAACATACTGGCCGGAACCCAGTTTTTCAGGTCCCTGCTCGATCGTTTCGAAGGAAACATAACGATGGCCCTTGCGGCTTATAACGCCGGGGCTGAGATGGTGGACCGGCATCGCGGCATCCCACCATTTCAGGAAACCGAAGCCTATGTGGAAAGGGTCATGCATTACTACCGGCGATATCGGGAAGGATAGGAAGAATAGATGCGGATTTTAAAGAACCAGATCATGGCTCACCACTGAGCCTGTTTTTACGGTGGTCTGCCCGGATTTACGATTTTCAATCACCACACCGCCTACGATTTTAACATTTGCTTCAAATCGCACATCCCCCCGGATCGTGAGCGATTCGCATTCTAATAAGGAAGGGATCCCGCTTTCAAAACGGGACTCAAAACCATCGATCTTTCCGTAATATCGTGGGTCCAGAGCGATCGTAATCCTATCCGTTTTACAGTCGGGATTGGACACAATCCGGGCATCTTCCGTAAGGAGGTAACGATCGGATCGGACAAGGAGAAGATCGCCGCATTTTTTCACTGGAACCATACGGGATTTTTGCACCAAAACGGCAGTAGCCCCCTTAAAGATAGAAACCGCGGCTCCCATGGCGCTTTCGATCTGAAATACCCGGGGACTGTCAGGATCTCTGGGGTCGAGCGTCTTTTCGTTCAGTATAAGCGGAAGGGATAAGACCGCTGCTTGTTGCATAAATCTATTTAAGAATGGAAGGTTCACCCAAATGTTGTTCGTATTGAAATAGCGGTAATATTGGATGTCCTGGAAGGCCGTCAACTCTTCTTCAGGGCACTGTGCTGCCTCCCTGAGGATGAATTGACCATCTTTTTTTCGAATGGCAAGATGCCCCCCTTTGATATCCGAAGGCGTTCTTTCAGCCACCTCCATCATGAAAGGGAAGCCATTTTCAGCGAAATATCCGAGCAGCGATGCGTCGAGAACAGCCCCCAGATTGTCTGAATTCGAGATAAAGGCATATTCGATGCCGTTTTTTAACAGCTCATCGAGGGATCCCGAAGCCCAAAGGGCCGTATAGACATTTCCGTGTCCCGGGGGATTCCATTCCAGGGCTGAATTTTTTGGCCACGATACCGGCCCCAGGGTTTCCTTGAGGATTTTCGGGAAATGGTGCTGGAGAAAAATCAGCGGACAAACAGCAGTACGCATCGCCGAGATCGCCTCCCGGGTTTCCCGATCGGTGCTGAAGGAGTTCATCAGGGCCAGGCGGACGTTTTGCTGTTCGACCTGTTTAAAAATGATCTCGAGAAACGACTTGCCGTTTTTGACCCACAGCAGGGACTTGGTGGTGGAAAGCCCCATGCTGGTCCCCAGGCCCCCATTTAAAACGATGCGCACTACCTTGGAAAAAGCCTTTTTCCCGGATGAAGCAAGAGCGGAGAGGTTTTTGGCCTCATTAATTTCGGGCGGCTGGACAGGTCGGATCTCGGCGTCGCGGATCAGTCCGGTTTCACCGGAGACGACCTGTTTATAATACTGGGAAAACGTGTTAATGGCGATCTGTGGAAATCCTTCGACCCGCATCTTTTCAGCCAGAACCGGCAAATACGTAAGGCAGGCGTCGGGGCTTGCCATGCTACGGAGTCCCTTTCATCCGATGATCGGTTCGATCCATCCTTTTGGGCCTTCTTTCCGTCCGTATTGGATATCGGTCAATGCCTGATAGAGTCTACGGGCCACAGGGCCGACTTTGCCTTCACCGACGGTGATGGTCGTTTTACCGTACCGGAGTTCTCCTACCGGAGAGATGACCGCCGCCGTCCCGGATCCAAAGATTTCCGCAAGGTCCCCGGAAGCATGGCTTGCCAGGAGTTCGTCGATGGAGATTTTGCGTTCCTCGACGGGCAGGTTCCACATCTTGGCCAGGTGAATCACAGAGTCTCGGGTAATTCCGGGGAGGATGCTTCCGGAAAGGGCGGGGGTGACGACCTTTCCGCCCATGACAATGAAGATGTTCATGGCGCCGACCTCTTCGAGATATTTTCGTTCGATGCCATCGAGCCACAGGACCTGTGTATATCCCGCCTGATGGGCTTCATGGCCGGCAAGGAGGCTGGCCGCATAGTTTCCGATGGTCTTGGCCTCACCGACACCCCCGGGGACGGCACGCACGTGGTCAGGGGTGACCCAAATTTTTACCGGATTGAATCCTTCCACATAATATGCACCCACCGGAGACAAGATGATAAAAAACCGGTAGGTGTGGGATGCCCGGACGCCTAAAAACGGGTCCGAAGCATAGATCGTGGGTCGGATATAAAGGGAGGTTTCCGGTTTTTTGGGTACCCAATCCTTCTCTAATATCAAAAGCTCTTTGAGGGCGTTCAAGACGAACGCTTCGTCGATGAGGGGAATGCACAGCAATTGTGCCGAACGATTGAGTCGTTTGAAATTTTCCCCAGGCCGGAACATCTGGATCTTTCCGGAGTCCGTCCGATAGGCTTTGAGCCCTTCGAAAATACCCTGACCGTAATGCAGCACCATCGTTGCCGGATCCATGGCGAGGGGGCCGTAGGGTTCGATGCGGGGTGTATGCCACCCTTTATCCGGATGGTAGTCCATCACGAACATATGGTCCGTGAAATGGATTCCGAACCCCAGCCTGGATTCATCCGGATGGGTTTTCGGTTGTTGGGTCTTGTTGATGATGATCTGCATGTTGCCTCCTTTGTCAGGTAGAGCGAAACGATGTGTCAAGTTTATTGAACGGCCACAGGAAAAGGCCGCTGGATTCGTCGTATTGTCTTTCCAAGGGGGATCCCTCGATTTCCTCAAGATTCAGTTCCCCGTAAAACAAAAGCGTATCGGAAAAAAGGTGTCCGCCCAATACCAGGTTCTTTTCATCCGCCAGCATGATCTTGGCATGGGCAACCGGGTTTCCGTCTTTTGTGGAGATGTTTCCCAAGCAGCTGATAATTTCAAAAGGGCTTTCTTCTTTTCGGGTGACATAAACCTGCTGCTTCTGATCGAAAACGCCCAGTGTTGCCGAACGAACTGCTCCGATGACGCAAAAGACCGCTATCTGAACAGCA
>PCSF01000046.1:17625-17838 GCA_002771315.1 Desulfobacterales bacterium CG23_combo_of_CG06-09_8_20_14_all_52_9
ACATAACTCTTCAACACTTTTGAGGATGTCCTTCCCTGCGGGAAGGCGTTCCATGAATCTTTTTCCTGAGCGATACATTGTTTGTAACAAGCTTTTATCTGGTGAATGCCATTATTGCAAACCGAACAATCTTGATGGCTTCGTAAAAAGTCCATTTGCTGCGTTGCGCTGCATCCCCTGCCCGGTTGAATGCCGCTTTGCAGCCCTGCTTCG
>PCSF01000016.1 GCA_002771315.1 Desulfobacterales bacterium CG23_combo_of_CG06-09_8_20_14_all_52_9
GTAAGGTGGATTTCCTTGTATTGATGCATGTTTCCGACTCATCCTGATAATAATCATTATGTAAACCCCAAAGGGCTTTCCTTGTGGTAGCGCGGGTTATGGGGTTTCCTACCCGAAGGGGGCACGCCTTTTCGTGAAATAGATTGAAAATTCGGCGGTGCAATTTCCGTGGTTTCGGTGCATTTTCCCCGCCTGGTTTTTAGCCAGACACAAGCCCCCCCGGATCGCCAACCTGGGGTTTCTTTACTTTTGCCTACCCTTAGGGCATGTTAACTCTATTCATAACACAAGGATAGCAAAGGATCTCAATTCATTTTTATCAAATAAATTTTTCATTAAGGAATTGACAACAACTATTAAAATAGCTTAAAATCTTAGCCATAGCCCTGGTTCGTGCAAATTCGGAAAGTAGGAAGCGAAATTGCGCGGCCAGGGCTTTTTGTTTGCAAATCTTGAAGGAGGTGTCACATGCAAGGAAAATACCTGAGCACATCGGAGGCGGCTTCGGTTTTGGGACTGAGCCCGGTTACATTGTGGGCATGGGCAAAGAGTGGAAAAATTTCTTCGGTGCGGATCGGGAGAAACTTCCGGGTTTCCAAGTGGGCGGTTGATGCCCTGGTAGCCGAGCTTGAGGAAATCGAGTAATGGCCGGAAACTGCGTTGAAAAGGCAAAGGACATTCCCGCATGTTCGACGGTCTTGGAGTTCGAGGGAAAATTCACTCGTTTTGATAGCATGGATGCTTTCCTGATCGGATTCCATGAGGATCTTATCAACGGCGAAAAGTTCCTGATGCGGGGCCGAAAGGGTGGGAAATTCTTCATGGTGGTCCGTTCGGTTCAGAATAGTTTTGAACCTGAAATCCTGCCCCTGACCGAGGATGGAGCCCGGAAAGCCCGGGGCCTACTGCCCACTCGTGCCGTAGCATCGGATGCTTTCCCCGGACCCAGGAGGCCCTACATTTGCAGAGCTTAACTATTGCTCGGGCTCCGGCCCTGACCTGTTTTCAAAATCTTTTAAGGAGAAATTTGCAATGCCCTTCAAAATCAATTCGTCCCTTTTGGGATTCAAACGACCCGACCCCGTTCCCGATTTTCAGCATGATCTGCACGGGTTCTGCATGTCCAGCGCAAAGCTGACACTCGCCCTGAAAG
>PCSF01000260.1 GCA_002771315.1 Desulfobacterales bacterium CG23_combo_of_CG06-09_8_20_14_all_52_9
CCATGAATGCCGGGGCCTACGACTACGTTCCCAAACCCTTCGACGCCGAAGAACTTAAGCAGACCATCCAAAGCGCCCTGCACCTCAAGACCGTTGAGCAGGAAAAGGCCTTCATCGACGACGAATTGAAAAAGACGCTGCATTTCGGAAAGATCATCGGGAACAGCCCCCAGATGCAGCATGTTTACCGAATGCTCCTCCAGGTGGCCAAAACCAAGACCAATATACTTATCACCGGCGAAAGCGGCACCGGGAAAGAACTGATCGCCCAGGCCATTCATGAGGAAAGCGACCGGAAACACTTCCCCTTTGTGGCCATCCATTGCGGAGGGATCCCGGAGACCCTCATGGAAAGTGAGCTTTTCGGTCACAAAAAAGGATCGTTCACAGGAGCTACCGCCGATAAAAAAGGGCTCTTCGAAGTGGCCGACAAAGGGACGGTCTTTTTGGATGAAATCGGAGACTTGAGCCTTCCTATCCAGATCAAGCTCTTGCGCGCCGTCCAGGAAAAGGTGATCCGGGCCGTGGGAAGCAACGAGGACCTCCATGTGGACATCCGGATCCTGTCGGCCACCAATAAAAAGCTCCAGGACGAAGTCATCGCCAAGAACTTCCGGGAAGACCTTTATTACCGGCTCAACGTCATCGAGATCAAAATGCCTCCCTTGCGGGAAAGAAAGAGCGACTTGAAGCTTTTGGCCCAGCACTTCTTGGAAAAATACAGCCAAGAGATGGGAAAGGAGATGAAAAAGATCTCCTCTTATGCCATCGACATGCTCAACAAATACAATTTTCCGGGGAATGTCCGGGAGCTGGAAAACATCATCGAACGCAGCGTGGCCCTTTCCGCCACCAACATCCTTTTGCCTGACAGCCTGGCCCTTTCAGTATTCAAGCGCCGATGGATCGAGGGGATCAAGGACCAGCGCTTTGACTTAGACGACGTGGCCAAAGGGGTTTCCCTGGACACCATCCTTGAAGAGATCGAAAAGGCCTATCTCGAAAAGGCCCTGGCCATAGCCGGAGGGAAGACGGACCGTGCGGCAGAGTTTTTAGGCATCAACCTGCGCTCCCTTCGCTACCGGCTCGACAAGTTGGGAATTGAAAAATGAAACTGACGGGCCATCTCGCGACAAAAT
>PCSF01000095.1:0-17671 GCA_002771315.1 Desulfobacterales bacterium CG23_combo_of_CG06-09_8_20_14_all_52_9
CGGGGGCTGCGTTCGCTGCTCTATCTGCCCCTTACGCACCAGGGGCAGCCGTTCGGCGTGCTGATCGCAGGCAGCGTAGACAGCCCACACCGCTTTTCCGATGACGAGGTCGCCATTTTCCGCACCCTATCCAGCCAGATTTCGCTGGAGGTTGAGGAAGTGCGCCTTCTTGAGGAAAATCAACGCCAATTCACCGAGCTTAAGAACCTGATAGAACAGCAACGCCAAACGGAGAAATCATTGCGGGAAAGTGAGGCCCTGTTTCGCAACCTGTTTCAAAAACACGTCGCGGTGAAACTGGTGATCGATCCGGACGACGGCCGGATCATGGATGCCAACGAAGCCGCCGCAAAATTCTACGGCTGGCCCCAGGAAGAGCTGCGCCGGATGAAACTATCGGATATCAATACGCTTTCACCCGTGCAGGTGAAGGCCGAGATGGAGAAGGTGCGGGCGCAGGAACGGGTCTATTTTGAATTCAAACACCGCCGGGCGGATGGTTCGGTTAGGGATGTAGCAGTCTACAGCTCCAAAATCGAATCCGAGGGCAAAGACTTGCTGCACTCAATCATCCACGATATCACCGAGCGCAAGCGGGTGGAGGCGGAGCGGGAACGGCTTACCACGGCTATCGAGTATGCTGGTGAGGTCGTCTTCATCACCGATCCCGACGGAACGATTCAGTATGTCAATCCGGCCTTTACTGCCGTGACCGGCTATAGCCGGGAGGAAGCCGCCGGACAAAATCCACGGCTGCTCAAGAGCGGAAAGCAGGGCCAGGACTTTTACCAGGACCTCTGGGGGACCATCACCGGGGGGCGCGTCTGGCAAGGCCGCATTGTCAACAAGCGCAAGGACGGGACACTCTACACGGAAACGGCCACCATTTCGCCGGTCAAGGACGGCTCCGGCCGGATCATCAGCTTCGTGGCGATCAAACGGGACATCACTGAACACCTGCGGACCGAAGATGAACGGGCCAAACTTCAGGATCAATTGCAGCAGGCGCAGAAGATGGAGTCCATCGGTCGCTTGGCCGGGGGGGTGGCCCACGACTTCAACAACATGCTGAGCATCATTCTTGGGTACGGAGACATGGTTCACCAGAAGCTCCATCCGGGTGACCCCTTAAGGGAAGAAGTAGAAGAAATTTTGAAAGCGGGCCGGCGCTCGGCCGACCTGACGCGCCAGCTCCTGGCCTTCAGCCGGAAACAGACCCTTCAACCCGAGGTGCTGAACCTCAACGATGTTGTCCGCAACATTGAGAAGATGTTGCGCCGGCTGATCGGAGAAGACATCGCTCTGGAACTTTTACTTTCAAGGGATCTGTCTCACGTGAAGGTTGATCCGGGGCAAATTGAGCAGGTGATCATGAATCTGGCGGTCAATGCCCGCGACGCCATGCCCATAGGTGGGAAACTGCTCATCGAAACCACCGAGGCTGAACTGGATGAGGCGTACGCGGAAAGACACGCGGGCGTCGCCCCGGGTAAGTATGTCATGCTCGCCGTAACCGACACGGGATGCGGCATTGACAAGGAAGTCCTGACTCAAATCTTCGATCCGTTCTTCACCACCAAGGAAAAAGAGAAAGGCACGGGCCTGGGGCTTGCCACGGTATACGGTATCGTCAAGCAGTCCGGCGGGAACATCTGGGCCTATTCCGAGCCCGGACAAGGCGCGACATTCAAGATATACCTTCCGGTCACAGGCGATCAGCCTGTGGCTATCGCGGGAGAAGTAGCTCAAGAAGAATCTTCCGGCGGTGGTCAACGCATCCTGGTGGTTGAGGACGAGGCGGCTCTGCGGGGGCTTTTGGAGGCGATTCTTTCCAGATCGGGCTACAAGGTGACGCTTGCGGCAAACGGCGGCGAGGCCTTGCTGCTGGTGGAAGAGAAGGGTTTGAAACCCGACCTGGTCATCACGGACGTGGTCATGCCGGGCATGAGCGGCTCGGTGCTGTCGGAGCGACTTCGGCGAAAGCAGCCCGACCTCAAGGTGCTCTTCATGTCCGGTTATACCGACAACGCCATCGTTCACCACGGAGTCCTCGATCAAGGAACACCCTTCATCCAAAAACCGTTCACCCTTCGTGACATTGCCGAAAAGGTCCGTGCAGTGCTGCGGGGAGGGGCAGGAAGTCCCCGATGAGGGATGAGTTATCCGGGGAGTAACGACGAACAACCGTTTTAGGCATCGTCTCCAACCTATCGGGTTAGGGATACATGAAAATCGGAGTTGACGCCGCTTCCGGCCCACCGGGGGCCACATGCTCTTTGATAGCTCATTGAATCATAACGGTTTTCGGTTAACAGCCGGAGAACGAGAACGATTATGAGAAGGGTTGCACACGGGGAGCCAAAATTCAATCCGCTGATTTCAGCGGTTCTTATTTAACGCAAGACCCCGTGGGATCCGATCTTATGATTTGGCCCCTCGGGGTCTCGTCGTTTCAGGCGTGTCCTCGTTTACTTACGCCCGCCCTCACATTTGCCCTGATTCCCTGCCTGCCGAAGGCTCGGCGCAGGCCCACGGAACCGTGCTTCCGGTCTGGTTCTATGTGTCGGGGGATCGCTGGACCGGAGGCTTCAAAAAGCTATCTGGCGGAGTTTGGCGCTGAAACCTCGGTAGCTGGCCGCTATCTAAAGCCATGTACGTAGCAGATTCCCAGTATTCCAGCAGTTTGTCCTTGACTGGAATGAACAGGTTGCGTATACTTATGTCTGGTTTCGTTGGCATACATAGGCAGTGACTCCAAGAAATGACCTGCCTGCGTCGCAACCGCGGCGGGCGGGAGAAGAGGATTGAAATGGTGGCTTCCGAACGCTGGGTTGGCGTCATCGACGTGGCCGCCCACCTTGGGGTGGCCAAGGACTCGGTCTACAGATGGATCGATGAACGGGGGCTCCCTGCTCACCGTGTGGGACGGCTCTTTCGTTTCAAGTTATCCGAAATAGACGAGTGGGTGCGCCAAGACAACGGGCAGGCGATGCCGACACGCAGGCTCAGTTCGCGGGTCTTTCCGACGAATTCGATCCGAATATCCGCCGGCAGAGCGAGATCGCCGCAGAAGACAAGGTCATCGAAGCGCTGGTCGCGGAGGGCTTCCCCCAGGACCGCATCGAGCGGGTCGGCCATCTGAAGTTGGGGTTCGACATCCGCGCCCACAAGATCGCAGATGTCGCCACCGGCGAGGTCTTCGTCAAAAGAGTCTAGGTCAAAGGACGCCTGCGGGGGCAGCCGGTAAGGCTTACCACAAACAAGTGGTACAAGGCCCAGCAACTGGCCGAGACCTACTGGCTATATGTGGTTTGGGGCCCTTTGAGCGATTCACCTGAGCTTGTGCGTATCCATAATCCTGTTGCCAAGCTCGACCACGCCAAACGGGAGATCGCGGCCGCGAGGTTTTATGAGATTTCGGCCGAGGCTGTACAAGAGGCGGCGCTTCATGAAGGAGGTCCTTTCTGATGGCAGGACATCGGAAGACAATTTTTATCAGCAGCGTCCAGAAGGAACTCCAGGCGGAGCGACGGGCCATAAAGGATTTCGTGAGAAATGACCCCCTGCTCCGACGTTTCTTTGATGTCTTTCTGTTTGAGGACCTGCCCGCCCAGGATCGAAGATCCGATGCGGTTTATTTGCATGAAGCCGGGCGGTGCGATGTCTATGTGGGTCTATTCGGCGACGAATATGGACTTGAAAGCACCGACGGTCTCTCCCCAACCGAACTCGAATTCGACAAGGCAACCGCTGATGGCAAGCCGCGGCTGATCTTCGTCAAGGCGGGAGACGACAAGGCGCGGCATCCCAAGATGCTGAAACTGATCGGCAAGGCGGGTTCACAGCTTATTCGCCGGCGCTTCGCCGATACCCATGATCTGACCGCCGCTCTCTATGCCGCCCTCGTGGAGCACATGGAACACTCAGGTGATCTGAGAACGATGCCCTTTGACGCTTCCACCTGCAACCGGGCGACTTTGGACGATCTTTCATCGGCAAAAATTAAGTCGTTTCTTGCCGCGGCAAGGCGGGAACGAAATTATCCCCTGCCGGCAAATATCAGCCGCGATAAGGCGCTTACTCATTTAAATCTTTTGGATCATGGCAGACCGACGAATGCGGCGGTCCTTTTATTCGGCAGAGACCCGCAGCGTTTTCTGATCACATCGGAAGTGAAATGCCTTCATTTCCACGGCACCCGGGTTCAAAAGCCCATTCCCTCCTATCAGATATACAAGGGCACGGTGTTCGAGCTGGTGGATCAGGCTCTGGACTTTGTCCTTTCCAAAATCAACCGTCGCGTCGGCACCCGGGCGTACAGCGTTCAGGCCCCCGTAGCATATGAACTGCCCCTTGAGGCGGTAAGGGAAGCCATCGTCAATGCCGTGGCTCATCGGGATTACACGAGCAATGCCAGCGTTCAGGTCATGCTTTTCGCCGACCGTCTGGAGGTGTGGAACCCCGGCGAGTTGCCGTCGCCGCTCACCCCGGAATTGCTACGATTGCCACATGCTTCCATCCCGCGCAATCCGCTTGTAGCCGAGCCTTTATACCTTGCCCGCTACATCGAGAAGGCAGGAAGCGGCACTCTTGATATGATCGAGCGCTGCAGGAACATCAGCCTTCCGGAACCGGACTTCGAGCAACGGGCCGGCCAGTGGACGGTGACCCTGTGGCGAGACTGGCTGACGGCGGAAGCACTTTCCAGATTTAACTTAAATGAGCGGCAGTCGATGGCTATCGCATATATTAAAATCCACGGGAAGATTTCCAACGCGGAGTATCAACAAGTGACGCATGCCATTAAAAAGACCGCCACTCGCGATCTCAATGCATTGAAAGAAAGAGGTTTGATCGAGCAAAAAGGCAGCCGGGGTCCAGGAGTTCATTATGTTCTCGCCAGAAAAGGGGACATAATGGGGACAATGGGGACATGAGCAACGCTATTGTTAAAAGGGACATAATAGGGACAATGGGGACATTTCCCAAATCGCGGCATCAGAAGATCGAAATCCATGACAAATCATTCTGATAAAGCACCTCGCTCCAACTTACTCCTCTGCCAGACGGAAGAAGGCGGCACGCGCATCCAAGTTCGGCAGGAGAATGAGACGGTCTGGCTGACACAGAAGATGATGGCCGAGCTGTTTCAAAAAGATGTCCGCACCATCAATGAACATATCCGCACCATCTTCGATGAGGGGGAACTCAAACCGGGTAAAATCTCACCGAGGCACCCAGTTTCGCATCTGGGCCACCGAGCGACTGCGGGAATATATCATCAAGGGGTTCACCCTGGATGACGAGCGGCTCAAGCAGGCAGGCGGCCGGAAGTTGGCCTGCCACACGTTGAGTTCGAGATGTTCGAACCGAAGGCGGACAAGGATGTGCATGACGGCACTGTAACCCGGAAGTTTATGGAGATCCATGTGAAACACGACGAAGCTGAAACGTCATAAAAAGATTTAGATGACCGAATCGTTTACCGGTTGCTCAAGGGTGTTTTAAATGCCCTTCAAAATCAAGATGTATTGGATCCTTTGGATTTTCTTGGGTTTGATCCTTGTAGGAAGTTGGGGAGAGTTTTCTTTTGCAAAGATTTACAAATACCGGGATCCAAGCGGAAACTGGCATTACACGGATACACCCACCGATGAACAAAGAGCTGAAGAAGGTGAAGGCAACAAAAGCGAATTTCATCCGATCAGTTGGGATCTCAATCGATACCTCGAAGAAAAATTGCGCCCGAGAAATTCACTGGAAAAAGCCAGAAATTTTACGGTCACGATTCAAACCCCCATCGGGCTGGGTTCCGGATTTTTCATCGATGAAAACGGTTCCATCATCACCAATCGGCATGTCTTCGAGGGAGATAAGAATCAAATTGCGGCCGCGAGTCAGGTTTTCAAGGTCGAAACGGCCCGATTGGAGCAATTTAGAAAAGAATTATTTTTGTTTGCCGTCAATTTGGTCCAATACGAGGGGCTCGGTGAGGATCCGCAAATGGCTCACAGCCTGAAAAATCAGGATTTGGATTCTTTTATAAGGCTGTACAAGGAAATCAACCGAAAAGACACCGCTCATAAAATCAACTCGGAACGTTTCGACAAGCTGATGGAGGATTATCATCAAAAGCAGGAAAAACTCGATAAACTGAAAGAATATCTTCAAAATGCAGAAATTCAAGCCGACAACCCGCCGGGTTATGTGACCGTCATCCTGGCCGATAATACGCCTTTCGAGGCAAAATTCGTCACAAAAAGCCCTGATCACGATCTGGCCTTGTTCCAATTGTCCGGGTATAAAACGCCGATGCCGAAATTTGGAGATGTTCTCAGTCTTCCGGCGGGGTCTCGCGTTTATGCCATCGGAAGCCCCTTGGGCTTGAGCCATTCGGTCTCCGAAGGAATCTTTTCAGCCTTAAGAAGAGACGAGCACGGCGCATGGATCATCCAAAGCACGGCCAAGGTCAACAAAGGCAACAGCGGCGGGCCGCTGGTCGATGAACAAGGCAGGGTTTTGGGGGTCAATACGGCAAAAATGATGCGTCCGGGGGTGGAAGGCATCAGTTTTTCCATTTCCATCCACACGATCATGGAAGCGTTTAAAAGAGACCTGAAATAGATTGGCATAGGCTTGTAAGAGACATCAAATTGGATAGGAAAATCGATGGAAAAACTGCCTGAGAGATGCGTCGTATGCGGAAACGACACGGGTTCGGTTTTGATGCGGCACAATCCATGGCGGGTTCTGGCCTGCACCCGATGCGGTCTCGGGGTTCTCGACCCATGTCCTTCCGAAGACGATCTTCAAAAACTCTACGAAGCCGATTATTTTTTAAGCCAATACGACGGTGGCCTGGATCCGTCATCCGCGGAGTTTCAAAAGCGGATTCAAAGCGAGGATCACCGGGTTCGATTCATTCAGATCCCTATCCTCCGATGGGTGGCCCGTCCCATCGCGAAATTATATTCGGGGACGAGCATCGCCGTCATCGCCCGGCGAAAGACCCCTTTGGTATGAAAGGATAAAGATATGATCATCGATTTTCACACGCACCTTTTCCCGGAAGAGATCCGGAACGACCGAGAGCGCTTTTTCGATGGCGAGCCGGCGTTTCAACTCCTTTATAAATCCCGTTTATCCCGGCTTGTCGGGATGGATGACATACTGAAGGCCATGGATGAAGATGGAGTCGCAGTCTCCGTGATATTTGGCTTTCCCTGGAAAAACCTTGAGACCGCAAGGCGCCACAACGACTACATCATGGAAGCCGTCTCGAAGCACCCGGATCGGCTGGTCGGCTTGTGCTGCCTGGAAACGATTTCGGATCCGTCCGGGCAGGAAGTGCGGCGCTGTCTGGACGGAGGACTTTCCGGCGTGGGGGAGATCGCCTTTTACGATTCCGGTCTTGACGAAAAGGCTTTGGAAAGCCTCAATTCAGCCATGAAGATCTGTAAAAACCGGGATATGCCGATGCTGCTCCATGTCAACGAACCCATCGGACATGCGTATGCGGGAAAAACAAAGATAACGCTTGCCCAGATCGAGACGCTTGTCCGGCGATACCCTCAAAACAGGATTGTGCTGGCTCATTGGGGCGGCGGAATCTTCTTTTTTCACCTTTTGAAAAAAGAAATCAAGGAAGCGCTCAAAAACGTCTTTTTCGACACCGCCGCTTCCCCTTTCCTATACGATCCCAAAATCTATCGGGTGGCATCCGACATCATCGGGCCTGAAAAAATACTTTTCGGAAGCGATTTTCCCCTCATCCGGCCCAAAAGGGGCTTGCAGGAAATGGAAACGGCGGGATTGAACCCGGAAGAAATCGCCCGGATTCAAGGGCAAAATGCGGCCGGGCTTTTGAAACTAAACCTTTGAATCCAGTTTCTTGATCAGGTCTTGGATTTTTTCCCGATGCTCCCAGGGGACCATGAGACGGCGCAAGGGGCGATTGGGTATGACACCGCACCGGGGAGCCGATGGCCGGGTGAGATCTTTCCGATAAGCGCCATCGGATTCCGCAAGTTCCAAAAATACATCCGATAAGTTGCCCGAAAATCCTTTGACGTCCAGGTGTTCGATATACTGCATCAAGACATGGGCAACGGTTAAGACAAAGGGATTCATGGTGGCATGCCCCAAATCCTGGCATGAGACTTCCGAGACCATGGATCGACACATGAAGGGCCGAAAGGCATAGATCGTGCATTTCCCTTCCTCCAGCAAGGGGCATATGCCCCAGTCCGGATTCCCCTCTTCGTCGGGCACGTCCTCTCCTGAATCGAGGAGATCGGCTATCTGGTTTAGGGTGAGAGTGGGTTGAAACCGGGGTAGGCCTTTCAGGCCGATAATACGGTCAAAAAGGCCCCCGGTTGCTGAAGCATCCAGGTTCTGGAGGATCCACTCCCCTTCCAGAGCGGTCATCACCACATTTCGGGTGCAGCATGCCGCGCATCCTTTTTCACAGGCCAAGGGATTGGCTGTATGAACCCGTCGAAGAGCCGATAAATTCGTTGCAGTTGCATCAGTCGCTCATTCATGGACGGGTTCAAGCTCCTTTTAGGGTTTTTTGCCGGATCATCAAAGGGGATGGCTTCGTAAAAAGTCCAATTTCTGCGTTGTGCTTCATCCCGTTGCGATTTCGACGTACGATAAGTATGCCTCATCACACGGGATTCTCGACGCCTTGAACTTGAACTTTTTACTTTGCCATCTGATTTTCGACTTTTTACGAGTTTATCAAAGGGGAAAAAGGGTCAAAAAGTTTCCAAATGGAAACCGATAATTTCCAGACGGAAACATGGCGGTGTGTTTTGCGATGCTCTTGGCTTTTCTTTGGGAGTTTCCGATAAATCCAAATCATAATTAAGATTATGATATCACTGACTATTATTATCAATAAAATTTTTTGGAGTCTATTTTAATGTTTTAGGCATGGTATTTGCTTACTCTTATTAACACGTGCATTTCTTCATTTTCATTTTCTCCTTAACGGCTGGCCAAATTGACCGGCCGTTTTTATTTTGTACCCCCGATCTCTTCCTTGACCAAGGTGCTGTAGAAGGAATCCGGAAAATCGGCAAGGATTTGTTTGAATTTTTCGGACCTGGCTTCGGCGTTCCCCGCTTTTCCGGACAGAGTTGCCAGAATAAAGAGGGCTTCGTCTTTCAGTAAAGATGCATCCCCCGAGGCGACCTGTTTGAAGTACTTGGCCGCCTGATCGGGCTGTTGCTTTTTCAAATAGGCATGGCCGATGCTGCTTAAAATGACATTTCTCAACAACGGGTGGTCCTTGTAATCATCGAGGGCATCCTGATAAGCAGTGATTGCGCTTTCCAGATCGCCGCCTTGAAAACAGAGGTTGGCATACAAAACCCGTCCCATTTTCCCGGAGCCGGTGCCCGGATATTCTTTGAAAAATGCCGCCAGCATCTCCTTTATCTTACCCGGCTTCTCACCAGAAGCAGCGCTTTCATCGACCTGACGATAGGTCGCCATGATCTTTCCAAAAGCCTCGATCGCTTTTTTTTCCCTTATATTCCGGTAATACATCCACCCGGAAACGGCCGCGGCAACGAAAATCAAGGCGGCCGCGCCCCAAAAAAACCGATCCTTGTTTTGAAGAATCCATTGAAGCATCCGGGCTGAAAAGGTGAGGAATTCGTCCGATTCTTTCAAAAGCTCTTTTCGGGTGATCTTCTTCTTTACCATATATCCTCCGGCCAACCGGTATATTCTATGATTTTGAGGCTTCCCGCTAAAAAACGCGTGGTTTCCTTCCACCCCGCCTTTGAAGGCTGAGATTGCGCGAAGCATGCCGATCAAACGGCTTTACAAACCTTTCGGCATTCTATATATTTTGTTTCATGCCTCATAGGACATTCCGAAGGTTGGGGCAATAGAAAAGAGACTCTCCTGGGCGTGTCTACCTTTCCATTCGTACCCGCAGCCCCGATATTGGGGTGTGACTTGCTTTTTTCCAGGAGATGATTATCGTGACAGGTATGAAAACAAGATACGAAAAAATGCCTGACCCTAAAGAGCTTGAAAAAGAAATCGGTGATTTTTTAACCAAGAAGTTCGGGGACTCTGTGAAGATTGCCGGTCCTATCATCTTTTCCCAGGAGCTTCCTTTTGAAAGTGAAAAACCCGGTCCGGGCAAAAAGAAGAAAAAGATCAACTTTAATCTTAAACCCGAAGACCTGATCGACTACCTGGATCGATATATCGTCAAACAGGACAGCGCCAAGGCTATCCTTGCCACCAAGATTTGCACCCATTTCAACCGGATCAAGCGGTCGCAAAACGGCGATGGCGACATCAGTGACATGGTGGGAAGCATCAAGAACAACGTCCTGATGATCGGGCCCACCGGTGTGGGAAAAACCTACATGGTGAAGTTGATCGCCAAGAAAATCGGGGTGCCGTTTGTAAAAGGGGACGCCACCAAGTTCAGCGAAACCGGATATGTGGGCGGAGACGTGGAAGATCTGGTGAGGGATCTGGTTCGCGAAGCGGATGGGGATATCGAGCTGGCCCAGCACGGAATCATTTACATCGATGAAATCGACAAGATCGCCTCGAGTCGCTACATCATCGGCGCTGACGTATCCCGGAGCGGGGTCCAGCGGGCCCTGCTCAAGCCGCTGGAAGAGACCGAGGTCGATCTGAAGGTGCCCCATGACCCCATCTCTATGATCCAGGAGATCGATCGCTTTCGCAAGACCGGGAAACGCGATAAGCGCGGCGTCAATACGAGAAATATCCTGTTCATCGTCAGCGGTGCCTTTACGGATCTGTCGGAAATTATTAGAAAGCGAATGATCGACCAGAAAATAGGTTTCGGCGCCAAGATCCAAAGCGGTAAAGACCAGGTGGATATCCTCAAACATGTTAAATCGGAGGACCTCATCGCCTTTGGGTTCGAAACCGAATTCGTCGGCCGTCTCCCGGTAAGAGCGGTCTTCGAGCATCTGACCGATGCGGACCTTTTCGACATCCTGAAAAATCCCAATAATCCCATCATGTTGGGGAAAAAATTCGATTTTGCCGCTTACGGCATCGACATTCGTTTCGAGGAAGGCCTTCTTGCCCGCCTGGCCAAACTGGCATTTCAAGAAAACACAGGAGCCCGGGGGTTGGTCAGCGCGGTGGAAAAAGCGCTTTTGTTGTTCGAACGACAACTTCCCTCCACCCAGGTGCGGCATTTTCCAGCGACGTCTGCCATCCTTGAAGAGCCGCAAAAGGTCCTTGAGGACCTTGTCGACCCTGAAAACCGAGAAAATGTGCTGAAAACCCACGAGGTGCTATTCCAGGCAGAGAGGGAGCACATTAAGGCTTATTGTTTTGCCAACCGGAAGGAACTGTCCGAAAAGTACAATCTGACCCTTTCCACATCCCGCATCGACAATATCGCCACCTGCTATTGCAAGAACATCATGGACGTGGGGAGCGCCGTAGAGAAGATCAAGTCTTCCTATGATGAGATCAAAAAGATAGAGCTTTACTTTTACAAGAGCCACGATATCAACATTGTTTTGGAAGAAGACGCCGTTGATTACATTATCGAACAATTGATCAACACCCCGCTTGATATCAAGGCCTTTTATAAAAAGCTGACGACGGATTTCCAACTGGGACTCAAGCTGGTCAGAGAAAAGACCGGGAAAAACCGGTTTTTCATCACCCGTGAAGCGCTGATGAATCCGGAAACCCATATCAGCACCCTTATCAAGGATGAACTCAAGCTGGTCAGCAACGATCGGACTCCCTGAGACGATGGCCCCCCTCCGGTGCCATAAGGATCCTGCCAAAAGACGGGTTAATATAAAAAGCACTTCATCATGATCGGCATATCCAAATTATATTGCAATACGGTGGAGCCCTCCGATGCGCTGCGCTATGGCAGAGACTCCTCCCGCCTCCCGTCCCACTTGTTGCAATTTTCTAAAGACAAACAACCGGTGGTGGTCTGGAATGTCACCCGGCAGTGTAATTTGAGTTGCATTCACTGCTATGCCCATGCCAAGCATACGATCACCGAAAACGAGCTGACCCTGGAAGAAAGCCAGCGGATCATGGACGATCTGGCCCGGTTCGGCGTGCCGGTGCTCCTTTTTTCCGGCGGCGAGCCTCTGGTTCGAAAAGACCTTCCGGACTTAGCCGCCTATGCGGTTGAAAAGGGGATGCGGGCGGTGATTTCAACCAATGGCACCCTGATCACGCGGGACATGGCCCGTATCCTTCAAGAGATCGGGCTTTCATACGTGGGGATCAGCCTGGACGGCATGGAAGCGGTTAATGATCGTTTCAGGGGGATGACCGGAGCGTTTCAAATGGCCTTGGAAGGGATCCGGAACTGCCAGGAAGCAGGCATCAAGGTAGGATTACGCTTTACCATCAACAAGTTCAATGTACAAGAGATCCCTAAGATATTCGCCCTCCTCGAAGAGATGGATATACCCAGGGTTTGCTTTTACCACCTGGTTTACGCCGGCCGCGGATCTAAGCTCGTGGAAGAAGATCTTTCACACAAGGAATCCCGGGAGGCGGTGGACCTGATCATGAATCTGACCCGGGATCTTCACGATCGGGGAAAACCCAAAGAGGTTCTCACCGTGGATAACCATGCAGACGGACCCTATCTCTACCTGCGTTTGCTGAAAGAAAACCCGAAACGGGCGGCAGACGTCCTTAAGCTTTTGAAAATGAATGAGGGGAACAATTCCGGCAGGGGGATTGGGTGTATCAGCTGGAACGGAGAGGTCCACGCCGACCAATTCTGGCGGCATTACAGCTTTGGAAATGTCAAGGAGCGCCCCTTTTCACAGATCTGGACGGATCTTTCGAATCCACTGATGCAAAAATTGAAAGAGAAGAAAAAGCACATGACGGGACGGTGCGCCAAATGCCGCTGGCTTGACATTTGCGGAGGCAACTTCAGGGTGAGGGCCGAAGCCTTGACCGGCGACGTGTGGGCCCCGGACCCGGCCTGCTATCTTACCGACGAAGAGATCGCTTGAGCGTTTCCAATTTGGAAACCCTTCGGATCGCACAACCTATGCTAAAAGTGGCTTCTTTTCCATTACAAAGTCTCATGAAACCTTTTAACCCTCAACTCGTTTAAAAAGGAAAAACAGATGTTGTTTCCCGATTACAGGCCCAGGCGGTTGCGACAAAATCCGGCGTTTCGGCGGATGATCCGCGAAACCCGTCTCAGTGTCGATGATTTCATCCTTCCCCTTTTCGCCGCGCACGGTAAAGGAGTTAAAGAACCGATTTCTTCCATGCCCGGCCAGTATCATCTGTCTTGCGACAACCTGGTCAAGGTCGCCAAGGAGGCGTTGGATATAGGGATTCCGGCCATTTTACTTTTCGGCATCCCTCAGAAAAAGGACGCCCTGGGCACCGAGGCCTATTCCAAAGACGGCATCGTCCAGAAAGCAGTTCAGGCCGTCAAGGACAAGGTTTCCGGAATAGCGGTGATCACCGATGTCTGCCTATGCCAGTACACGGATCATGGACATTGCGGGATCTTAAACGGAAAAACGGTGGACAACGATGCGTCCCTGGAGCTTTTAGCCAAGGTTGCGCTTTCCCATGCCAAGGCCGGCTCCGACATGGTGGCGCCTTCCGACATGATGGACGGCAGGGTGGCGGAGATACGGAATACCCTTGACGAGGATGGATTTGAACATATTCCCATCATGTCCTACGCGGCCAAGTACTGCTCGGCCTACTATGGCCCATTCCGACAAGCGGCCGGTTCAGCCCCCAAGTTCGGAGATCGACAAACCTACCAGATGGATCCGGCCAATGCCCTGGAAGCCATCCGGGAGGTAACCATGGACATCGAAGAAGGGGCGGACATCATTATGGTCAAGCCCGCCCTGGCCTACCTGGACATCATCTGCCGGGTCCGCGAAGAGATCGATCTCCCTGTCGCCGCTTATAACGTCAGCGGCGAATATGCTATGATCAAAGCGGCCGACAAATTGGGAGTTCTCGACGGCAAAAAGGTGATGATGGAAACCCTGACGGCCATTAAACGAGCCGGCGCCGACATGATCCTCACCTACTTCGCCATGGAGGCCGCAAAGGTGCTTCAGGAGTAATTGTGCGTTGAAAGAGACAAACGGCATGACTGCAAACTCCCACCATCTGTCGGCCGGTCACGACCCTGGAAAAGCTCACCAGGATATGGGGTCCGGCCCGCGATTGGTGGCGTGGGAGATCACGCGCAATTGCAACCTCGCCTGCGTCCATTGCCGGGCGTCGGCCACCTCCGGGCCTTACAGCGGTGAGCTTGACACCGATGCCGCCCTCACGTTGGTAAACCAGATCGCCCGGACAGGAAGCCCCATCGTCATTTTAACGGGCGGAGAACCCCTTTTACGGAAAGACATTTTCGAGATCGCCGCTTATGGGACGAAAAAAGGGTTACGGATGGTCATGGCTCCCAACGGGACCCTCGTCACTGAGGAAATTGCCCGGAAACTATCCGACTCCGGTATTAAACGGGTCAGCATCAGCCTGGATGGAGCATCTGCCGAAACCCACGACCGGTTCAGGGGGGTCGAGGGGGCATTCCAGGGGGCCCTGAGAGGTATCCGCCATATCCGGTCGGCGGGAATCGAGTTTCAAATCAACACCACCATCACCCAGATAAACCTCGACCAGATTCCCAAAATCCAGGACCTGGCTGTCGAACTAGGAGCGGTGGCGCACCATATTTTCCTGCTGGTTCCCACCGGCCGAGGAAAATACATCGTGGATCGGGCCATCAGCGCCGACCAATACGAATCCACCCTGAACTGGTTTTATGACCAGCGGAGCCGAACCCCCCTGCAACTCAAAGCCACCTGCGCACCCCATTACTATAGGATCTTGAGGCAACGCGCCAAACAGGACGGAATCTCGGTGACTTTCCAGACCCATGGCCTCGACGCCGTCACCCGGGGATGTCTGGGCGGAGTAGGATTTTGCTTCATCTCCCACCAAGGCATTGTCCAACCCTGCGGATTTCTGAACCTCAATTGCGGGGATGTTACAAAAAACCCTTTCCCCGAGATCTGGAATCACTCGGAAATATTTTTATCCCTGCGCGATTTTGGCAAATTGAAAGGGAAATGCGGAGTTTGCGAATATCGGAAGGTCTGCGGCGGTTGCCGGGCCAGAGCCTTTGAGGCCACCGGCGACTACCTTGCCGAAGAGCCGCTCTGCAACTACCTGCCGCGCTCTCTCTCCTGACAATCCCATTTCTCTCCTCTTTTTATCAACAGCCGCAAAAAGAAAGTATTGCACTTTTTGCGCCATTGGTGTTTATTAGAGTCGGTCGCATCATTATCACTCCTTGCGCTCAAAGTCCGGACGGTCCCAGAACCCGGAATAAAAGGAACACCCCATGAAGATCAGCGAATTAATGATTCCGAATCCGATCACCATCACCGAAGAGGCCTCCATCCAGGATGCCATCTTCCTCATGAAGACCAACTCTATCCGTCATCTTCCGGTTGTTTCCAGGGGCAAAGCGCTCAAAGGCTTCGTCACCCTGGCCGATCTGAAACAGGGCCTGATCCCTTCTATGGTAGGCGATCTTTCCCTTTCGGATCTGATGATCAAAGATCCCATCACCGTGGACCCCGATGACGACATCGAAATCGCTGCCCAGCGGATCTACAAAAACAAGATCGGGGGAATTCCGGTGGTGAAAAAAAAGAGGTTGGTGGGGATCATCACGGAAAGCGACATCCTGCGCGCCTTCATCGATATGATGGGCTTTCTCAAGGCAAGCTCCCACATCGACGTCACCATCAATGACGTACCCGGCCTGTTCCGAAAAGCTCTCGATACCATCAATGACGCAGGGGGCGATATCATCAGTATCGGTATGGGTGTTCAGCAAAAAGGAAAAAAAACATACTACTTTCGCCTTTCCCCCTGCAAGACCCAGCCCATCCGGATTGCACTGGAGGCCCAAGGTTTTACGGTCTTGACCGCAACGGATTAGGCAGCACCTCCGAACCGCTGACCCTTCGGGACAGAATCTGCATCAATATCATACATTGAACCGGATTTGAATAACATCCCCGTCTTGCACTTTGTAGGTCTTGCCTTCTAAACGGACTGTGCCCCGCTTCCGGGCTTCCGGGAGGGATCCGGCTTCCATCAGATCCTTGTGGGCGATCACCTCAGCCCGAATGAATCCCTTCTTCATGTCGGTGTGAATGGTTCCGGCCGCATCCAGGGCACTGCCCCCTTTTTTCAAAGTCCATGCCCGGACCTCATCGCTGAGGACCGTGAAAAAGGAAATCAGTCCTAAAAGGGTATAGGAGCGCCGGATGACCCGGCGGGCAGCGGATTCGAGAATTCCGAATCCCGATAAAAATTGCCGGGCTTCTGTCTCCTCCATCTGGGCGAGCTCTTGTTCGATCTTTCCTCGGATCGCCAGAGTCTCTTCTGAAAAAACCGAACCCGGCGGCAGCGCCGGGGATTCGGAATCATTTTCCCCATTGTTGAAGACCACGAGCATCGGTTTTGCGGAAAGGAGGGCATACCCTCTCAGGCGGATATGGGAAGCCAGTTCCGGGGCTTTTCTCAACGGCTGTCCGGTCTCCAGTTGCCGATGGCAGGCTTTCAGCAGGGCCGGTTCCTCCTCGTCGGGCTTTTTCCCCCGCTTTCGATCCGCCTCCAGGTGGTTGATGCGGTTTTCCAGAACGATGAGGTCATTCAGGGTAAGCTCCTGATCCAGCCTCGCAAAGTCCTCAAAGGGGGAAGGACCCGGAAGGCCCGGAAAAGAAAAATTCCGGAGCACATGAATGAGGGCGTCGCAATCCCGTATGCGGTTGCCGATCCCCTGGTCGTAAACCCGGTCCTGCTGATGAGGCCCAAGCTGCGGCAAAAAGTAGGTGACTTGGGCAAAAACCACCTTTTTGGGCTTGAAAATACCGGTCAAGTCATTGAGACGCTCATCCGGTACGCTGACGGTGCCGATCCGGTCCTGGCTTTTGTGACCGGGATCCTCCCAAGTATGGGTGAGGGCCTCAAAAACCATCGACTTGCCGGAGCCCGGAAGACCGATGATCCCGATTTTCATGGGGCAGACCTCCTTTCCGGCTGTAAGGGATACCTCCGTTTCCGGCATACCCCATCTTTTGTCGGGGCGCAAGCCATGACCGGCATTTCACTTACGCCACGAAAATAAAGCCGCCCCGGCAACAAGGCATACGACTGCGATGGATATCAGCACGGTCAACTCAAGGGTCACTTCGCTAAGACCCGCTCCGTCGTTCATCACTTTTCGGGCGGCTTTGACCATGTGAGTAAGGGGTAGCGCTTTGGAAGCAAGCTTGATCCATTCGGGGGCGCTGTCGATGGAAAACCAGACCTCGGATAAAAACATCATAGGCCAGGTGATAAAATTCAGGACTCCGTCTGTGAATTCTTCACTGGATCCCCTGGAGGCAAGCAGCAGCCCCAGGGCGCACATGCTCAGGCCTCCCACACCAAAGACGATGAAAAGGTCCGCGTAGGATCCTTCCACCGTAAAGGAAAAGAAGAGATTGCATCCGATCCAGACCACGGTAAGGGTGAAGATCAACAGGAAAAGGCGGGACAGGATCTGGGCTAAGAGGTATTCCAAGGCGGTGAGCGGCGTGGCGTGCAACCG
>PCSF01000095.1:17698-21599 GCA_002771315.1 Desulfobacterales bacterium CG23_combo_of_CG06-09_8_20_14_all_52_9
GGATCTCTTCTTTTTGCACCAGAGTTTCAACGTTTGCCGGACTCAGGCTCCCTTTGAACACCCCCTCGATGGCATATGCTTTCGGAGAGGAATCATCGATCCAATAGCGATGGGGTGCAAGACCGGTTTCAAGTAAAAAATCGATCCGATGGTGCCTAAGTTTTTCCAGTCCCTCCTCCAGGCTGTGGATGCCGATGAATTCCGCGTAGCGGATCTCCTTGAACCCTGCGGGGATCTTGGCGCGATCCAGGGAAACGGTTCCGGAAGGATGGGGGAATATTCCAATTCGGTATTCCTTGAATCCTTTTCCGCTGAAAATAACGCCGAAACCAAGCACAATCAGGAAGGGAAAGATGAAATTCCAACCCAGGGCGCTGCGATCCCGGAAAAATTCCAGGTTTCTGGCATAAAATACAGCCCAAAGACGCTCGAATCTCATTTTTCGTTTCTCAATTGATGGCCGGTCAGGTTCAAGAACACATCTTCCAGGTTGGGCGAGCGAATGACCATCTCATCCAACTGAGCACCATTTCGCATCAGCACCGCCAAACATGAATTGACGGCGTCCGTATGGATAACCACCCGTTCCCGGATCTTTTGAACCGGCCAGGGGAATCCTTCTTGGATTTCCGGAAACCCCGATTGCGGCAGGGAAACGGTCGCCCCTTTGCAGTGCGTTGACACCAAGGCTTCCGGGGTTCCCCGGGCGATGATTTTCCCATGATCCATGATGGCCACCTCGTCACAGAGGTGCTGGGCCTCTTCCATGTAGTGGGTGGTCAGGACAAGAGTTTTTCCGAGGCTTTTCTGCCTTTCGATGATATCCCACAGGTCCCTCCGGGCATGGGGATCCAGGCCGGTGGACGGTTCGTCCAAAAAGAGCAATTCGGGATCGTTGACGAGGGCAAGCGCGAGGAGAAGCCGCTGGCGTTGTCCGCCGGAAATTTTGTCGTTGTGCTGGTCGACGATCTCTTCCAGGCGGCATTCCCGGATCAACCCCTTCAGGTCACGGCTCTTACGGTATAGCCTTTGAAAGGTCCGAAGGGTCTCTCTGATGGTGAGAAAGGAAAGCAAGGCTGTCTGCTGAAATTGGATTCCCACCTCCTCGCGAAAGGAAGCCGGACGGGGTAGTCCCTTGTATAGAATCTCCCCCGCGCTCTGCGGGAGGATCCCCTCGATGATTTCCAGGAGGGTGGTTTTTCCGGCACCATTGGGGCCCAATAACCCGAAACAGGTCCCCTCGTCGACGGCAACACTGACCCCATCCACCGCGGTGATTTCTCCGTAGCGTTTCGTAATGTCGATGATCTCCAGAAGCGGCTGCACCATTCAACTAATCGATAGGGGTTTTCACGCAAGAAGGCCGCCCAGAACCTGTGCCGGACGGCCTATCCGTTTCTTTTACTTCCTGGGGATATCCCCTCTTTAATCGAATGCCATCTCCGTTTTCCATACTTCCCAGACCTTGCCGACCAGATCCGGACGCGGCTTGAGGGTCAATTTGCCGGGTTTCCAGCCGGATGGCGTCGCTTCTTTTCCTTTGGAGCCTCTGACAAGCTGGAATGCCTGGACTTGCCGAATGGTCTCCTGGACGTTCCGGCCCACCGGCGGGGTCAGCACCTCGTATCCTTGCACGACACCTTCGGGATCGATGATGAATCTGCCTCGGGTTTCGACACCGGCATCCTCGTCGAACACGCCAAAGGCCTTTCCGACCTTACCGCCGGCGTCTGAAAGCATCGGGAAGGGAACCCTGCCTTTCACCATCTTGGACAGCTCGTTGTCATTCCACATTTTATGAACGAAGACGCTGTCGATGCTCATGGAGAGGACTTCAACACCCAGCTTTTGATAATCCGCGTATTTTTCGGCAACTGCCGATATTTCGGTGGCTCAGACAAAGGTAAAATCACCCGGATAAAAACAGAGCAATACCCATTTACCCAAATATTCCGATAGCTTGACAGAAACAAACCCGCCCTTGTAATAAGCGGGCGCTGCAAAATCCGGGGCTTTTTTCCCAACTTGAATCATGGCTGAGACCTCCTCTATCGATGCGATTGGCTTTTCTTTCTCTTTTTCAACGCCTTCTCCCACCAGTCCGCCCGTGGGCCGCGCACATCCGATTTTCATCTCTTCCGGCATAAGCGCCTCCTATGATCGATTGAAGTCTTGTAAATGGATCGAAAGAATACCTTAAAAGCTTTCCCTAAACAATGTTTTTTGCATTGCTAAAAGGCCTCTGCCGTCATGTCTGAAGGCAGAGGCCTTCAGCCCATCCCGGCATTCAAAGGATGGTCAACGATATCAGCTTTTTTTCTTTGCTTTGGCGAGCCGGGCCAAGGCCGCGCGGACTCCGGCCTCATAATCCTTGTGCACCTTCTCGAAGTGCCCCAGCTGGCGCTCGATGATGAATTCCGGAACACCCTGCATGGACTCGGCGATGTTGGAGAAAAGCCGGATCTTGTGATCCTTGTCGAACAGATTAAAAAGCGCGCGGGGCTGGCTATAGTCATCGTTGCCTTCGCGGTGGTTGTACCGGTTAGCATCACCGCTGATCTTGAGCGGCGGCTCGGCGAATTCCGGACTCTGAAGTGGGCCGCCAAACGAATTTGGCTCATAAAAGGCGTCTGCATTCGGGTTGTTGGGGAAAAAGCGCATCTGCCCGTCCTTGTGGTAGTGGTTCACCGAACATCGCGGCGCGTTGACCGGAAGCGCCTCGTAATGAGTGCCCAGACGGTGGCGGTGTGCATCGGCATAGGAGAAGACGCGCGCCTGCAGCATCTTGTCCGGTGAGAAGCTGATTCCGGGAACGATGTTGGAGGGCGAGAAGGCAGCCTGCTCGACTTCGGCGAAGTAGTTGTCTGGGTTGCGGTTGAGTTCAAGCAGACCGGCGTCGATCACCGGGTAGTCGCCGTGGGGCCAGACCTTGGTCAGATCGAACGGGTTGTAGGGCGTCTTGTCGGTATCGGCCTCCGGCATGACCTGCACCTGGAAGCGCCATTTGGGGAATTCGCCCCTCTCGATTGCGCCGTAGAGATCTTCCCCCGTAGACTCGCGGGTCCGGCCGACGACCTGTGCCGCCTCGGCGTTGGTCCAGTGCTTATGGCCCTGCAGGGTCTTGAAGTGGAATTTCACCCAGAAGCGCTCGTTCTTGGCGCTGATAAAACTGTAGGTGTGGCTGCCGTAGCCGTTGATGTGGCGCACGCCGATCGGAAGCCCCCGATCGGACATCAGGATGGTTACCTGGTGCAGCGATTCCGGCGACAGCGACCAGAAGTCCCACATGGCGGTGTTCGAGCGCAGGTTGGTCTTCGGATGCCGCTTCTGGGTGTGGATGAAGTCCGGGAACTTGTACGGGTCGCGAATAAAAAAGACCGGCGTGTTGTTCCCCACCAAGTCCCAGTTACCCTCTTCGGTGTAAAACTTCAGGGCGAAGCCGCGCACGTCGCGCTCGGCATCCGCTGCACCCGCTTCGCCCGCTACCGTTGAGAACCGGGCGAACATCTCGGTTTTCTTACCGATCTTGGAGAAAATCCTGGCCTTCGTGTATTGGGTGATATCGTGGGTGACGGTAAGGGTGCCGTAGGCGCCCCAGCCTTTGGCATGGACCGGGCGCTCGGCGATGCGCTCGCGGTTCTGGTGCGCCAGCTTCTCGAGCAACTGGTAGTCCTGCATCAGAAGCGGGCCGCGCGGACCGGCGGTGAGCGCGTTTTGATTGTCCGCGATGGGAGCTCCAGCGGTGGTCGTCAATCTTTTCGAATCGTTCATTTCTACCTCCTTGCATTATAGTTTCAATGTGAATCCGGATAAAAAGCACTCCGGAATTATCTCGAACCCCACGGATTCATCTTTGATGGCTTCGTAAAAAGTCCATCTGCTGCGTTGCACTGCATCCCCT
>PCSF01000095.1:21697-25971 GCA_002771315.1 Desulfobacterales bacterium CG23_combo_of_CG06-09_8_20_14_all_52_9
GCGCCTTGCATCTGAAGCTTTTTACTTTGCCATCCTAATTTTGAGTTTTTACGATTTCATCCTCTTTCTCTAAATGGATATTCTGTCGACTCGGATTGGATCCCCTCATTGGATCTGAAAGCTTCTATCGCAAAACCCCATTCTGCTATTTCTTGTCACTATTCTGACACCGGCGGCATATTCCAAAAAAATCGAAACGATGGGTCAGGATCTGAAAACCGGTTTCCTTAGCCACCAGGTGTGTCAGGTCTTTAAGGGCGTCCAGTGCCGGATCGACGATGGCTCCGCACTTGATACAGATCACATGAGGATGCGGATAGGGTCTGTTTCCGTCGTATCGGTTGCTACCGTCCGGAAAACTGAGTTCCAGGACTTCTCCAAAGGATTTTAAAAGAAGGACATTGCGATAGACGGTAGCCAGGCTCATGGTGGAAAAAGTCTTTTTGAGCTGTTCAAAGATCTCCTCCACGCTCGGGTGTCCCTTGCTGAGAGCCAGTATTTTCGCTATGGCCAAGCGCTGAGGCGTTAGCTTCAAACTTTTTTTGCGAAACTTTTCGACAATTATTGCATATCGATCTTGTGGGTTCGCCATTTCGATACCTGAGAAAATAAATAGTTATTATTCTTAAAAGATAATAGTTATTATTTATTATGGAATTCAAATCAAGTCAAGCGGTTTTTACGGGTGTTTGCGGATCCGTTCGAGGCGTTTTATCGGAACAAAGCTTCCTCAAGGGCTTATCGGCCCGGGGTCCGGACGCGGCATAGGGAGGGTTGAGACAGGCATCTTAATCCCATTATCCTCGGCCTGGCGCTGATACAAGACGGATGACACCGGAACCAGCGTCACTCCCTCTACAATTTGAGGAAGTCGGGCCTGAAGCACCCGGTAGGTCGCCTTATTGGGATGGGCGATCCCGATAGCCGTGCCCTTTCGCCGGGCGTATTCCAAGAGCCGATCGATCTGCTTTTCCACAAACGCTGTCTTCGGGACATGATCCAAGAAAACATCGCGCTGGGCAAAATCAAGATTTTCGGCCCGGGCGATATCCCCGGCCACGCTCCGGGGAGTGGTGCGGCTGTCTATAAAGAACAACCCTCTTTCCTTGAGTATGGAAAAAAGAATCGTCATTCGATCCCGATCCGAAGTGATACGGGACCCCATGTGGTTGTTAACCCCCTTGATGGAAGGAATCGCCTCGAGATCGGCAAAGAGCTGTTGCACAAACGCTTCCGGAGTCATGTCCATGAGAAGCGCCCCCGGACCCGGGTCGATCTTTGGATACTCTCCGGGCTCCATAGGAAGATGGAGAATGATTTCGTTTCCGGTGAGAGACGCCGAACGGACGATCTCTTTTTGAAAGGGGCTGTGCGGCAAAACGGAAAGGGTGAGCGCAACGCCCAGATCGATGAATGCCTGGGCCTGTTGTCGATCATAACCCAGGTCGTCGATAATAATGGCGACTTTGGGAATCCGGTCCGGGGTGTGGACTTCCGGAAAAGGAACCCCCTCCTTTTCCAGCGCCTCATCTTCGGGAAAGATCTCGAATGGAGGAATGGCATCCGATGGCAATCGATCCCCGTTTTTCAGGGTTTCTCCAGGATGCGTCTTAAACGACACATGCTGCCATTTGATTCCAAGCAAAAACAGCACGGACACCGCCACCAACAGGAGGAGAACGGTCCAGGTCCCGATAAACAGAAGGATGGCCGTGCGTCGGAATTTGGAGCGCTTCAATTTGCCCGAAAGGCTGTCGTCCTTTCCGGCAATCGTGGCCACCTCATGGGAGCCTTTTTTCCTATCCGCGGATATTCTTGAAGATCTCGAAACTGATGAGGGTTTCAAGCGCCCGCCGGATTTGATAATCCTTTTGGAGCATTTCGGCGTCCAGGGGCCCGAAGCGCGACCGGTTTTCTTTCATCTTTTCCTTATCCTGCATGGAATCCTCATTTGAATCCCCGCCTTCTTCTTTCTCCTCCGGCGCAGCCTCGAGATGGTTTTTCAAATCCTTTTCCCTTAAAAGTCCCGATCCCGGCCCCTCTTTTTTCTTTTCCTGGATAGCAATGGGCTTGACCTCAATATCCGGGACAATCCCATGGGCCTGAATGGATCTGCCGCTGGGTGTGTAATAAAGGGCAATGGTGTATTTAAGGCCATAGCCATCCCTGAGTGCTTCCACCGTCTGGACCGAACCCTTCCCGAAAGACGTCGTTCCCATAATTACCGCCTTTTTCTGGTCCTGCAGGGCACCGGCCACGATCTCGGAGGCACTGGCACTCCCTTCGTTGATCAAGACCACGATGGGGTACCGACGTGCTTCCGCGTCGTGATGGGCGTTGTAAACCTTGTTATGTTTTGAACTCCGGCCTTTGATGGAAACGATGACACCTTCTTCAACAAACAGGTCGGTCACATCGATAGCCTGGTTCAACAAGCCCCCGGGATTATCCCGAAGATCTAGCACAAGCCCCTTGAATCCCCCTTTATCGGACTCCAGTTCCTTGAGAGCGGTGCTGAGGTCTCTGGTGGTATTTTCGTTGAAGTTGGTGATCCGGATATAGCCATATCCGGGAGACAAGATTTTGTGTTTGATGCTTTCAATGGGGATGATATCCCTGACCAGAGCATACTCCTTGGGCTCGGTTTGTCCTTCCCTGAAAATGGTGATTCGGACGGTGGTTTTCTTGGGACCCCGCATCTTCTTGACCGCTTCCCAAAGCGCCATACCCTTGGTGGACTCGTCGTTGATCTTGATGATCTGATCCCCGGCTTTTATGCCCGCTTTATGGGCCGGCGTCCCCTCGATGGGCGAGATGACGGTGAGGACCCCTTTTTCAAGGCTGATCACGATGCCGACTCCTCCGAATTCACCTCGGGTGTCGACCTGGAGTTCGTTGAACGCTTCAGGGGGAAGAAAGGCCGAATGCGGGTCCAGACTGTTCACCATGCCTTGAATGGCCTTGTTGATCAAATCCTTCGAATCGACCGGATCCACATAATTTTTCTCGATCAGCTCGATGACATCGGAAAAAATCTTGAGTCCCTTGTAGGTTTCTTCATTTCCTGCCGAGGGATTGCGTGCCATCGATGGCGCGATGGCCCAGCATACCGCAACGATCCCGACAATCAGACACCATTTCCACGGGTTCATTTTTTTAAAAGTCATGGAATTCTCCTTTTAATTCCGTTTCAGCCAGGCCAAGGGATCGACGGGCTTTTCATGTTGGCGAATTTCAAAATATAGGTTCGGTCCCTCACGGGAACCAGGGTTTCCAACCGTGGCGATGACTTCCCCGGTTTCAACCCGTTCCTCCTTTTTCTTGAACAGTTCCAGGGCATGGGCGTACACCGTAAAAAATCCCTCCCCATGTTCGATGATGAGCAGGTTCCCATAGCCCCTGAACCAGTCCGAAAAAATGACCTTTCCCTTGAAGACCGCTTTTACGGGAAATCCCCTTCCTGCTTCGATTTCGACCCCATTACGCTGAGCGTCCATCCGGAGACGGGGAATCTTGTAAACCCCGAATCGTCTGACTATCTTACCTTCAACAGGCATTTCAAGCAACCCTTTCATGGCAGAAAAAGAGCCGGTTTCCGATATTGCCGGTTCGATACTTGTCACTCGGTTCCGAAGGGCCTTCAGGGTGTCTTCCAGCCGGTCGGCGGAACGCTTAAGATCCTGAATGGCAGCCAGTTGAAGGGTCTTTTGACTCTGGATTTCTTCCAGAAGGCCCTCCCGCTTGGCTTTTTCCGCGACCATGTTTTGCATTTGAAGTCGGTACGTCTGTTCCAGGGCCTGTTTCTCCTGTCTGTTTTTCTTTAAATCCTCGAGTGTCCGGTTCAGTGCCCGGCTCTTTTCCGAAAGGACGGAGAGCATGGCCTCATCTTGCGCCAGAATCCGTCTGAACCCTTCTTCAAGGTAGAGGTATTCATGAACGGATCGGGCTGAAACCAAGAAATGAAAGCCCCCTATCTGGCTGAGTTTGTAAAGGGCCGTAAGCCTTTTTACGGCCTGGTGCCGGATGATCTTTACCTGTCCTATTAATTCCGACGAATGCTTTTCCAGAGCCTCGATCTTTTTTTGAAGCCCATCCATCTGGGACTGGATGCGGATCCGATGCTGGTCCATGCGATTCAAGGCATGCTCGGTCTCGTTGAGCGTGTCCAGGACCTCGGATTCTCTGTCGGAGAGATTGCTCGCCTTCCCCTGGTGCATCTCGATGTCATGTTCGATGTGCGGAGCCCTTTCTTCCAGCAACCGAATACGGGCCTT
>PCSF01000095.1:26017-28157 GCA_002771315.1 Desulfobacterales bacterium CG23_combo_of_CG06-09_8_20_14_all_52_9
GTTGTTTGACCATGAAGCACCTTAAGCCACCCCCCTTTCTCACCCAGAATCACCACGCGGGTACCGGATTCCAGGATGCCGAAAGAGGGGTGTGTAAAGCCGGGGCCGCCCCTCAAGTTCAGCCGACTCGCCAGGACGATTCCCACCGGTGTCTCCTTCTCCGCTCCGAAGGAGGCATACACGGTGCCGAGAACCACCAGGGTACATGCGATCAGCGCTTTAGAAATCCTTTGAGTGAAAGGTAGCATCCGATCCATCCCACCAGCATGGCGCTCGCCATGATCGAGAGTATCATCATCGGGGAAAAATAACGTATGCCTTTAATACCGATGGGAAGGTATTCCCCAATGCGGATCGAGGCGACGCTGAATAATCCGTAAAGGACGGCAAGACCCAAGGCGCCTCCGAGAAAACCCTGAATTAACCCCTGAATATAAAACGGCATTTTGATAAAGTGATCCGACGCACCGATAAGCCGCATGATCTCGATTTCCTGTTGCCGGGAATAAAGCATCAGCCGAATGGTGTTGGCCACGATGAAAATGGCAGCCATGATAAAAAGCCCCCCCATGGCCATCCCCGCGACACGGAAAAGATTCATCAGTCCAGTGAATCGACTCAACCAAACCTTGCCGTAGGCCACCTCTTCGACCGATACCATCTTATGTATCGCTGAAAGGATCTCATCGATTCGAACCGGTTCCAGAAAGGCGGCATCCAGACTCACTTCAAAGGTATCGGGAAGCGGGTTTTTATCCAAATCCGCCAGGATGGCATCGAGGATCCGTATCCGTTCCTTCATCCTGGCCAGCCCCTCTTCTTTGGAAATAAATGCGATTCCGGAAACACCTTTTAGCCGTCGGATTTGATCTTCCAGGGTCCGCCGGTTATCATCAGACACGCCCGCCTTGAGATAAACCAAAACCCGAATGCCGTGTTGCCATTTATCCATGAGTTCGTTTAAATTGACCGAAAAAAGACCAAAGGCACTCACAATCAGCACGGCCAGAGCCATCGTGATGATGGTGATGGTGTTGAGGAATTTCTTGGCCAAAATGTCCTTCTGGGCCCTTTGCCAAAAACGATACATTTTATTTATGGTCAGATCACCCGTCCCGTCACGGGTTGGCGTCCAGCCGTCCCCGATCCAGGTGGATCACCCGGCTGCCGGCGTTTCGGATCAGTTCTTGGTCGTGGGTGGCAATGACGAGAGTAGCGCCTTTCTGGTGATATCGATTCAACAACGCCAGTATTTTGCTTGCGGAATCCGGGTCCAGGCTTCCGGTGGGTTCATCCGCCAGGATGATCTTGGGATCTCCCACGATGGCCCGTGCCACAGCCACCCGCTGCTGCTCCCCTCCCGACAGGCTTGCCGGAAACGCAGCCGCCTTTTCATCCATTCCCGCAATCCTCAAGACGCTCTTGACCTTTTTTTCGATGTAACGACGATGGCGTCCCGCCGCCTCCAGAACCAGGGCGACGTTTTCAAAAGCCGTCTTGTCCGGAATCAGTTTGTAATCCTGGAAAATGATCCCCAGCTTGCGCCGAAGCTCGGGGATCTGTTTTCGTGAAACTCGCGATAAATTCATGCCGTCAACCAGCACTTGTCCTTCCGTCGCCGACTCTCCTAGGTAAATCAGCTTTAAAAGGGTTGTTTTTCCGGCGCCGCTGGCGCCGCCGATGAGGACAAATTCATTCTCCAGGATTTCAAGGGAGATATCGGTTAAGGCCTTCTTGGGACCGTAAAACTTATGGACATGGTACATGCGGATGATCGGAAGCTTTTCTTCTCCGTCGATCATTCCAGGGTTTCCTGGCCCATTGCTCGATACAAAGATGCCTTGGCGATCTTGAAGAAATAAAGGGCCCCGAAGTAGTTGGTCATCGCCCTGGAAAGGAGCGTCTGGGCATCAAAGACTTCCAGTGAAGTGGCCATCTGGGCCTTGTAGCGCTCCTGGGTGATCCTAAAATTCTCTTTGGCCTGTTCGATGGCCTTTTGAGCGGTGACGATGGCCTTTTCGGACTCGACGGTATTGAGATAGGCGTCCGTCACCTCCAGACGGATCTGGTCCAAGACCGCCGCCTTCCTGTGCCGGGCCTGCTGGAGGCGACTCAACCTCTCTTTGACACCGTAATGGGT
>PCSF01000287.1 GCA_002771315.1 Desulfobacterales bacterium CG23_combo_of_CG06-09_8_20_14_all_52_9
TCCTTGGTGGTGAAAAAGGGCTCGAAAAGGTTCTCAAGTGTCTCCTTGTCCATACCGCACCCGTCGTCGCTTACCGCTAACATCACGTAGGCTCCGGGAACAAACCCCGCGCGATCCGCGCAATAGGTGTCATCGAGGGTGATGTTTTGGGTTTCAATGGTGACCTTGCCCACCCCGGCAATGGCATCTCTGGAGTTGACGCACAGGTTTGCCAGAATCTGATCGATCTGGGCGGGATCGATCTTGACCGGCCAAAGGGTCGCTCCCGGTTTCCAGGCCAGGTCGATATCCTCGCCGATGAGCCTTCTCAGTATTTTGAGCATCCCGGTTACGGTGTCGTTTAAATCCAGAACCTTAGGAGCCGCAGTCTGCCTGCGGGCAAACGCCAGAAGCTGCCGGGTGAGATCCGTCGAGCGCTCGGCCGCCTTGCGGATTTCAGCAATATCGGCACACGCCGGAGAAGAGGGGTCCATCTTGTACGTGGCCAGCTCCGCATGACCGATGATCACCCCCAGCATGTTGTTGAAATCGTGCGCTACTCCGCCGGCCAGTCTTCCTATCGACTCCATCCTCTGGGCCTGCTGAAGCTGCCTTTCCAGTACCGCTTTTTCGGTGAGGTCTTCATAGATCACAAACTGGTCACGGTTTTCCATGGTGACCGGTCTGAAAAGAATATCTTTTCGTGATCCGTCCTTGCAGGTCACTGTAAAAACACGCGGCCGTTGTTGCCCGACACCGATTTGTCGTTGATCCTCGGTCCAAGCCTTGATTGCCGTGTCACGATCGTTTTTATCGGGGAAGGCTTTTTTAAACCATTGATCACCCGTGGGAATATCTTCAACTGTATAACCAAATATATCCCTGAAGGCAGGGTTGAGATATTGGTATCGGCCGCCCTTTGTAATCAGAGAAATCCCAAGGGGAGACTGTTCCACCAACGTCCTAAACTTTTCTTCACTTTCCCGCAGCGCGGCCTCGGTTTGTCTTTGCCGGGTGATGTCG
>PCSF01000207.1 GCA_002771315.1 Desulfobacterales bacterium CG23_combo_of_CG06-09_8_20_14_all_52_9
CCTGTTCTTGTCGATTTTTGGGCTCCCTGGTGCGGGCCGTGCAGAGCCATCGGACCGATCGTCGAGCAGTTGGCTGAATCTTTTCAAGGACGCGTGAAGTTTGCAAAGTGTAATGTTGACAACAGCCCCGACACGCCGAGCCGCTACGGCATACGGGCGATTCCCACGCTGATCATATTTAAAAACGGTCAGGTGGCCGATCAAGTGACGGGAGTGGTCGGAAAAGCCCAACTGGAAAAAGCCATCAACGGGGCGTTGTCCGGTGCTGCTCCATCCCGGCCGTTTGTCATGGCTTGAATGGTTTGAAATTCCGATGAACAAATCAATAAGGATCCTTTATGGGAGAATGCGTCTGCCGTCCGGAAATCGACACTCCGTATAGATGTCAAAAACATGAAGTTTCTCTGTGCGAAGAGTGCCTGAAATGCCCGGATCCGGATATCTATTGCAAGTTCCGAACGTCCTGCCCCATCTGGTTCATGAATAAAAAGGGTGTCAAAGACTGGTAAGCGGCTTTGTCCGGGATCGCTCTTGGATTCCTTGGTGCGGAATAGAGACGTGATTTCAGGGGCGCTAGGCCGGTTCCTGGGACTGAAGGATCGGCAGAAGCAGGCGGGCTGATAACAGGTCGGCGCCGATTTTACCGAGAACTCGGCCGTTTTCGTCCACAACCGGCATCTCGGATATATTATGCTGCTGGAGTTCCCGGACCACTTCCAGAATCCTCTGGTTGGGGCGGGCTGAAATGACCCTCCGGGTCATGATGGTATCCCCCAGGCTATCCCCACCGATTCCTTTTGCGATGGCCTGGGTGATATCCCAGGAGGTCATTACCCCTGCCAGTTTGGCATCCGCGGATTGAATGGCGACGATGTGGCTGCGGGTTTCCACGATCAGGGCGGCAACCTGCTGGATGGTGGCCCCGGCCGCTGCAATGGGAATCGGTTCCATGATATCTTTGGCGGTCCGTTCGTTCTCTTTGCTGCTCAACCGCTGGAGGCTGATGCGTTCGGCGGCCTTGCAGGGGAGCATATCCGCATTCGAAGCCAGTAGATCCACCAGTTCAATCATGTTGCGGCAAATGACTTTTTCGCGATACGCTTCTCCAGCTTCCAGGCGTTTTGCGGACAGCTCGGCAAATTCGATCCGATGTTCTTCCAGCCATTGATCCACAGCCTTGCGGTTGCCGAGCATCCTTTCCGGAATCTGCAGCTTCTGCGGTGTGGGTACAAGATGCTCCTGGGCAGCAAAAATCACCCCTCCGGAATTGACCAGGTAGTCATTGGCGATCATGACCCCTCTGCGGCGATAAACCTCCTGTTCCATGCGGATGCGCATGGCTTTACGGTTGGGATCGGGCGAGTAGGTATTGGCCCCTTCCACAATCACCGACCATTGCCCCATACGATCCACGGTCATGGACGCGTCCTTCGAGGGCGTCACATCCAGGTAATTGAAGACCGATGCCGCCGGAATCAGACAGAAGGCGGATTCTCGGAGCAGATTATCGGCATCGGTGGAAAATTTGGTGCTCCGGCCGTGGCCTTTGGGGGCCAATTCCTGTTCGTAAAATGCCGTGCATACCAGACCCTGCTTGCGCCGGAATCGGTAAAGGTGTTCGATGGGGAGTCCGGCTTCATCGTAGAGGCAGCCCTCCAGATCGCTGATACCGACAACGCGGGCAGCGGGAAGGTGGTTTTTCATAATCCGCGCCGCGTTTGCACCCACCGATCCGAAACCCTGGATCAGCACCGTCAGTTGATCGGCTGCCGGAATCTGCAAATTGGCAAACTGAGGCAATACTTTCAACCGGGGCATGATGTTCAGCAACGTCTGGAGGGCGATGACGACACCGCCAGCCGCAGCACCCAGTTCGTCGATTCGGTTGCCGCCCATATCCGCCGTTTTGGATACAGCGCTGTCGATGCCGTTTTCTAGGGCAATGGTTTTCATATCCGCGTCATTGGTGCCCACATCGGGACCGGGTACATAGATTTCCCGGTAACGACGAATCAGGCGGGCGAATCCGCGCACGATCGCTTCTCGTTGATCCCCGGTGAGGTCGCATTCCGCAACGATTCCGGACTTTCCGCCGCCATAAGGCAAATCCGCCGCGCCGTTTTTGAGCGTCATGCCCCTGGCCAGATTGTAAATGTCGACAGGGGTAATGTCGGACAGCATACGAATACCGCCCATGGAGGGTTTTCCCATGCTGAGATTGTCCACCACCAGATATCCGCCGATGGGAAGCGGCGAGGTTTCATCCCAGATACAGGCCACCAGATAGGGTCCCAACCTGTCCCGGGTGATCCCCAGTTGTGAGAGCAGGTGATCGTCCGAATAGAAAAAATGCATGTGGCACAGGCCGTTTTGGCACCGTGTCCGATTGCGAATCGCTGTTTCCCCGAGCCGCTCAAGGAGATATTCATGCATGGGGCTTGAAATCATCGCCAAATCCCTTTTAATGGAGACGCGTGGCGCAAATCACGGCGATCCCTGCCCGTGTCAGTGCGTCGGCGGTATGGTTTACGGCATCGTGCTTGTCCAAATAGTTGCGGGTTAAGGCGTCCATGAGTCCCTGGGCTTCGATGTCATTTTTGGAAATGAAATATTCCAGGATATCGGATGGATGTTCTCTTTGACGTTCGACATCCGGATCTCCGCCTTCATGCTTGGCGGAGATATTGGGAACCCTGGCGGCAAGTTCCACCAGTTCGTCCCGTCGCAGATAGGGCTGCCGTACAATAGATTTCCAGGTTTCGGTGATGTGGTGTTCGAAGCGGACTCCGTCGGTCAACCCCAAGGCCTTGCGGATGGCATCGGCATCCTGAATGGTTTCGTTGTTGACGGAATTGGAAAAGTTGAATCCGACCAGGCTGGTGGTGCCGTCATCGCGACTGAAGAGGGAAGCTCCTATGAGAGTCCAGAGCACGGCGAATGGATTGTCGTTTCCCATATAAACCGAAATCTTGAATTCAGCGTCAATGCCGAGCTTGTGGAGCATGTAAGCCAGAAAGACCGTCCCCGGATTGGTGTTCAGGACCTGCCGGATTCCGTAATGGGTGTAATAGTTGAGATATTCTTCAGCCCATTTGAGGGGGTAGTCGTTCGGTGAGCCGATTCCGCCGAAATACCCGGTGATGGTTTCCGGTCCGCCCAGATGCACGTTGGAACCGTCGGTTCCCCGGGTGTCCAGGGTTTCCACATAGCTTGCGCCGATGATCTGCATGGCTGCGGCCACGGCCAGGATATCGTCGTCTTGGACCTGTTCCTTCATATTGCGCACGCGGATGTATCGCCCCGGCATCAGTTGGCCCTTCGCAATGCTCTGCCGGGCTTCGGCGATGAGCCAGGGAAAGTATTGCAGGGCGGATATTTCAAGGGTGACGGCATTGCGCTCATTGAATGGCGCAGATTCGCCTTTTGGGCCTAAAATCTTGCGGCGATAATTGGGCACAGAAATAAAAGCCTTCTTTTCCCGCTGGGCCATGAGCCATTCCAGATCGGCTACATAAGGGGATTTTTTGGAGGTCAAACGGTCCATGAGGTTGTCTAATCGGCGCGCTCTTGCGGCCTGGCGGTTGATTTCTTCGGGACCCCCGTATTTTTCCACCAACGCCAGGAGGCGATTGATCAAGGAATTATTCGGATCCGTTAAAAATGCATTGATTTCATCCAAACGCCGGTTTGTGATGATTAGTTTCTTCCTTAGATCGCTCATAGGCTGCTCCTTTTCTCTGATAGAGGGCGTACTTGACCCCCTGAGTCATTTACCGAATCAAGAAGCCAGCAGCTTCTGCAATCTTTCCGCTTCACCCTCCAGCATGTGATAGCAATGCTCGTCCGTCGGGAATTGGCCGGCTTTGACCTCTTTCACATACTGACGCATGGCTTCGGTGATGATTTCGGCCACATGGGCATATTTTTTCACAAATTTAGGCGTAAAAGCGGTGAATTGACCGATGAGGTCGGAAACGATCAGCAGTTGTCCGTCGCAGTCGGCGCCGGCTCCGATGGAAAGAACAGGGATGCTAAGTTTCTTTGCTATTAAACCGGTGACTTCCGGCGGAACAGCCTCAACCAGCAGCATTTGAGCACCGGCTTTTTGCACGGCCAAGGCATCTTCGATGACCAATTTGGCGGATTCCATTGTACGCCCCTGGGCCTTATGCCCGCCCAGTTGACCGGAGCTTTGGGGCGTCAACCCGATATGGCCGATGACCAGAACGCCGGCGTCCACGATGGCCCTAATCCGGGAAACCACGCGTGTGCCGCCTTCCAGCTTGACGGCATCGACACTGGCCTCTTTCAGGAAACGGATCGCATTGAATACAGCGTCGGCATCGCTGACCTGATAGCTGCCGAGGGGCATGTCGCCGACGACGAAGGTGTTGGGTGCACCCCGCCTCACCGCCTCACAGTGCAGAATGCATTGTTCCATGGTCACCGGGAGCGTCCCGGCGTAGCCGTAGACGCACATCCCCAGGGAGTCACCCACCAGGATCATCTCCATTCCTGCCGCTTCGGCGAATTGGGCTGTTGGAAAATCGTAAGAAGTCAGCCAGGCAATTTTTTGGCCTTCCTGCTTCATTTTCATAAAATCGTGAATCATCAATTTTTTCTTTTGCATGATCTACTCTCCTTTTTTCTTGGCCGAATGCCGCCGGAATCGGAATTATTTGCGTTTCGGTTCGGGAGTCCTCGGCGCGATTGGACGCCTGTTCAATGGGCAGTCCCTCGTCGAATTTCACATCTGATAAAACGACAAAGGTTCAGGGGTTACCCTGTTGTTGCAAAAGCTGAGGATGTCCCAGATCCAAGGCGTCCAAGGGCGAAGCTGTAGTATTTTACTGCGAGCCCTTGGCAACGAAGGAGATGAGGCATCCTCGGCTTTCCCTCTGAGTAAAAAACATGACAAATTTTTTATTTGTTTTAGAAGCCACCAAAAGTATATTCGCGAACCATGCTTAAACGTATTAAACTGCCCTGTTATCATACTTTTTTCTATACCTTATCATGTTTTTTATGCAACTGCAGGGGTTACATAGCCCGGCCTAACCGTCCAATACTTCGCGCACTTTTCCGGCCAGGGAGTTGACCGAGAAGGGTTTCTGGAGGAAATGGACATCGCTTTCAAGAATCCCCCGGTGCATGATAACATTGGTAGTGTAGCCGGACATGAAAAGGACCTTGATATTCGGCTTGAGGCCTTGGATACGCTCCCTCAATTCGTTGCCGTTCATCTCCGGCATCACCACGTCCGTGATTAAAAGGGGAATCGGGCCCTCATAGTGCTCTGTCATGGCAATGGCCTCCGTGGGGGTTCTGGCCGCAAGGACCGTGTAGCCGAAACGCTCGAGCACGGACTTACCCAGGCTCAGGATCGCTTCTTCGTCCTCCACCAACAATACGGTCTCGGTGCCTCTCGCGATGGTCCCGGATACGGGCGCTCCTTTTGCCTTTGCGGTCTCTCGAGTTTTGGGGAAATAGATTTTGAACGTGGCACCCTTCCCCGGTTCGCTGTATACGTTGACAAACCCGTTGTTTTGTTTCACGATGCCATAGACCGTGGCAAGCCCCATTCCG